>NZ_JBSFHY010000003.1:0-307716 GCF_053597295.1 Streptomyces sp. NPDC001450 | reverse complement strand
CCGGGCGTGCCCCACACCACCGGACCGGTCTGCCACTCGACCTGCCCCCCGTCCCGCGCCACGTACTTGCCGTTGGACTCCATGTCCAGCTGCTGCAGGTACGCCGTGAACTTCGACAGGTAGTGGCTGTACGGCAGCACCGCGTGCGACTGGGCGTCGTGGAAGTTGCCGTACCAGATCCCCAACAGGCCCATCAGCAGCGGCGCGTTGGCCTGCGCGGGCGCGGTGCGGAAGTGGTCGTCGACGGTCCGGAAGCCGTCGAGCATCTCCCGGAACCGGTCCGGGCCGATGGCGATCATCAGGGACAGGCCGATCGCGGAGTCGTACGAGTAGCGCCCGCCGACCCAGTCCCAGAACTCGAACATGTTGTCCGGGTCGATGCCGAACTCGGTGACCTTGCCGGCGTTCGTGGACAGGGCCACGAAGTGCTTCGCGACCGCCTTCTCGTCGCCCTCGAAGGCCTTCAGCAGCCAGGAACGCGCCGAGGTGGCGTTGGTGATCGTCTCGATCGTGGTGAAGGTCTTGGACGCGACGATGAACAGGGTCTCCGCCGGGTCCAGGTCGCGGGTGGCCTCGTGCAGGTCGGCGCCGTCCACGTTCGACACGAAGCGGAACGTCAACTCGCGTGCCGTGTAGGCGCGCAGGGCGTCGTAGGCCATCGCCGGGCCGAGGTCGGAGCCGCCGATGCCGATGTTCACGACGTTGCGGATCCGCCTGCCGGTGTGGCCGGTCCACTCGCCCGAGCGGACCCGCTCGGCGAAGGCCGCCATCTTGTCCAGGACGGCGTGCACGCGCGGTACGACGTTCTCGCCGTCGACCTCGACCACCGCGTCCCGCGGGGCGCGCAGCGCGGTGTGCAGGACGGCCCGCCGCTCGGTGATGTTGATCTTCTCGCCGCGGAACATGGCGTCCCGCAGCGCGAACACGCCGGTGGCGGTGGCGAGTTCCTGGAGGAGGGCCAGGGTCTCGTCGGTGATCAGGTGCTTGCTGTAGTCGATGTGCAGATCGCCGACCCGGACGACGTACCGCTCGGCGCGGCCGGGGTCCGTCGCGAACAGCTCACGCAGGTGCGGCTGCCCCCCGGCGCGGTGGCCGGCGAGGGCCGTCCACTCGGGCCGGCGGTTGAGCTCGGGGGAGTCTGACGGTGCGTCGGACATCTCAGGCGTTCTCCTTGGTGGCCTCGCCCTTGAGGGCGATGGCGTACATCTCGTCGGCGTCGAGGCGGCGCAGCTCCTCGGCGATGAGTTCGGAGGTGGCACGGACCTTCAGGGCGAGAGTGCGCGGCGGCTGGCCGGGCAGGGTCAGCGTCGCGAGGGGCCCTTCGGGCCGGTCGATGACGATCTCGCCGTTCGCGGTGCCGAGGCGTACGGCCGTGACGACCGGGCCCGCGGTGACCACGCGGTCCACCCGGACGTGCAGGCGGGCCTCCAGCCAGCGGGCGAGGAGTTCGGCGCTGGGGTTGTCCGCCTCGGCCTCCACGGCCGCCGAGGTCACCTTCGCGCGGGCCTGGTCCAGGGCGGCGGCCAGCATGGAGCGCCACGGCGTGAGCCGGGTCCAGGCGAGGTCCGTGTCGCCGGGCGCGTAGTTGCCGACCCGGGTCTCCAGGACCTCCATCGGCCGCTCGACCGCGTACAGGTCGGTGATCCGGCGCTGGGCGAGCGCGCCGAGCGGGTCCTTGGAGGGGGTGTCCGGCGCCTCCACCGGCCACCACACGACCACCGGGGCGTCCGGCAGCAGCAGCGGCAGGACCACGGAGTCGGCGTGGTCGGACACCTCGCCGTAGGTCCGCAGCACCACGGTCTCGCCGGTGCCGGCCTCCGAGCCGACCCGGACCTCGGCGTCCAGGCGCGAGGCGGTGCGGTCGCGCAGGGTGCGGGCGTGCCGCTTGATGACGACCAGGGTGCGCGAGGGGTGCTCGTGCGAGGCCTCCTCGGCGGCCCGGATCGAGTCGTAGGCGTTCTCCTCGTCCGTGACGATGACCATCGTCAGGACCATGCCCACGGCGGGGGTGCCGATGGCGCGGCGGCCCTGCACCAGCGCCTTGTTGATCTTGCTTGCCGTGGTGTCGGTCAGGTCGATCTTCATGGCCTGCGCCAGCTCCGTCCGTCTCGTGCGAGCATCTCGTCCGCTTCCCTGGGTCCCCAGCTGCCCGACGCGTACTGCGCCGGCCTGCCGTGCGCCGCCCAGTACCCCTCGATCGGGTCGAGGATCTTCCAGGACTCTTCCACTTCCTGGTGACGGGGGAACAGATTGGCGTCGCCGAGCAGTACGTCCAGGATGAGCCGCTCGTACGCCTCCGGGCTCGACTCGGTGAACGACTCGCCGTAGGCGAAGTCCATGGACACGTCCCGGATCTCCATCGAGGTGCCCGGCACCTTGGAGCCGAACCGGACGGTCATGCCCTCGTCGGGCTGGACGCGGATGACGATCGCGTTCTGGCCCAGCTCCTCGGTGGCGGTGGAGTCGAACGGGGAGTGCGGGGCCCGCTTGAAGACCACCGCGATCTCGGTGACCCGGCGGCCGAGCCGCTTGCCGGTGCGCAGGTAGAACGGGACGCCCGCCCAGCGGCGGTTGTCGATGCCCAGCTTGATCGCGGCGAAGGTGTCGGTCTTCGACTTGGGGTCGATGCCGTCCTCGTCGAGGTAGCCGACGACCTTCTCGCCGCCCTGCCAGCCGGCCGCGTACTGGCCGCGCACGGTGTGGTTGCCCAGCTCCTGCGGCAGCCGCACCGACTTGAGCACCTTCAGCTTCTCGGTCAGCAGCGCCTCCGCGTCGAACGCGATGGGCTCCTCCATGGCGGTGAGCGCCATCAGCTGCAGGAGGTGGTTCTGGATGACGTCACGGGCCGACCCGATGCCGTCGTAGTAGCCCGCGCGGCCGCCGATGCCGATGTCCTCGGCCATGGTGATCTGCACGTGGTCGACGTAACTGCGGTTCCAGATCGGCTCGTACATCTGGTTGGCGAAGCGGAGGGCCAGGATGTTCTGGACGGTCTCCTTGCCGAGGTAGTGGTCGATCCGGAAGACCTGGTCGGGCTCGAACACGTCGTGCACGACCGCGTTCAGCTCCTGCGCCGACTTCAGGTCGTGGCCGAACGGCTTCTCGATGACCGCCCGGCGCCAGGAACCCTGCGGCGGGTTGGCCAGACCGTGCTTCTTCAGCTGCTGCACGACCTTGGGAAAGAACTTCGGCGGCACCGAGAGGTAGAAGGCGAAGTTGCCGCCGGTGCCGCGGGAGGCATCCAGCTCCTCGACGGCCTGCTTCAGCTGCTTGAAGGCGGTGTCGTCGTCGAAGTCGCCCGGGATGAACCGCATGCCCTCGGCGAGCTGCTGCCACACCTCCTCGCGGAACGGGGTGCGGGAGTGCTCGCGCACCGCGTCATGGACGACCTGCGCGAAGTCCTGGTCCTCCCAGTCCCGGCGGGCGAAGCCCACGAGGGAGAAGCCCGGCGGCAGCAGGCCGCGGTTGGCCAGGTCGTACACGGCCGGCATCAGCTTCTTGCGGGACAGGTCGCCGGTCACACCGAAGATGACCAGACCGGAGGGGCCCGCGATACGGGGGAGCCGGCGGTCGCGGGCGTCCCGCAGCGGGTTGTCCCAGTCGGTGGCCGGGGCCTCCGGGACACCGACCTGCGTGGCGGGGGGCGTCTCGGGTTCCGGAGCCTTGGTCGTCATTACGCGTCAACTCCCTTGCTGTCCAGGGACTTGGTGACGGCGTCCAGCAGCTCCTGCCAGGCCGTCTCGAACTTGGCGACGCCCTCGTCCTCCAGCTGCTGGACGACCTCGTCGTAGGAGATGCCGAGCCGCTCCACGGCGGCGAGGTCGGCGCGGGCCTGCGCGTAGCCGCCGGTCACCGTGTCGCCGGTGATCTCGCCGTGGTCGGCGGTGGCCTTCAGGGTGGCCTCCGGCATCGTGTTCACGGTGCCGGGCGCGACCAGCTCGTCCACGTACAGCGTGTCCTTGTACGCGGGATCCTTCACGCCGGTGGAGGCCCACAGCGGGCGCTGCTTGTTCGCCTTGTCCGCCGCGAGCGCCTGCCAGCCCTCGGAGGCGAAGACTTCCTCGTACGCCTCGTAGGCGAGCCGCGCGTTGGCGAGCGCCGCCCGGCCCTTGAGCGCGAGGGCCTCGTCGGTGCCGAGGGCGGTCAGCCGCTTGTCGATCTCGCTGTCGACGCGGGAGACGAAGAAGGACGCCACCGAGTGGATCGTCGACAGGTCCAGGCCCCGCTCGCGGGCCTTCTCCAGACCGGCCAGGTAGGCGGCCATGACCTCGCGGTAGCGCTCCAGGGAGAAGATCAGCGTCACGTTGACGCTGATGCCCAGGCCGATGACCTCGGTGATGGCCGGGAGGCCCGCCTTGGTCGCCGGGATCTTGATCATCACGTTGGGGCGGTCGACCAGCCAGGCCAGCTGCCTGGCCTCGGCGACCGTCGCCACGGTGTGGTGCGCGAGACGGGGGTCGACCTCGATGGAGACCCGGCCGTCGCGGCCACCGGTGGCGTCGTACACCGGACGCAGGATGTCGGCGGCCGCACGCACGTCGGCGGTCGTCATCATCCGCACGGCCTCGTCGACCGTGACACCCCGTACGGCGAGGTCGGTCAGTTGCTCCTCGTAGCCCTCGCCGGAGCCGATGGCCGCCTGGAAGATCGACGGGTTGGTGGTGACGCCGACGACTCCACCGCTCTGCACCAGCTCGGCCAGACCGCCCGACGTGATCCGCTTGCGCGACAGGTCGTCCAGCCAGATCGACACGTCCTCGTCGGCGAGGCGCTCGAGGGCTCCCGGGGTCGCGATTGCTTCGGTCACAGTGATCATCTTTCTAGTCGCGTCGGTATCAGGCGCGCGCGGCGGCCAGCGATTCGCGGGCAGCGGCGGCGACGTTCTCGGGGGTGAAGCCGAACTCGGCGAACAGTGTGGTCGCGTCGGCGGAGGCACCGAAATGTTCGAGTGAGACAATCCGACCTGCGTCGCCCACGAACCGGTACCACGTCAGACCGATACCGGCCTCGACGGCGACGCGGGCCTTCACGGCCGGCGGCAGCACGCTCTCGCGGTAGGCGCGCGGCTGCTCCTCGAACCACTCCACGGACGGCATCGACACCACCCGCGTGCCGATCCCCTCGGCCTCCAGCTGCTCCCGCGCGGCGACGGCCAGCTGCACCTCGGAACCGGTCGCGATGATGATCACCTCCGGGGTCTCGGTCGAGGACTCGCGCAGCACGTAGCCGCCCTTGGCCGCGTCCTCGTGAGGCGCGTACACGGGCACGCCCTGGCGGGTGAGCGCGAGCCCGTGCGGGGCCGGGTCGGTGGCGTGCCTCTTCAGGATCTCGGCCCAGGCGATCGCGGTCTCGTTGGCGTCCGCCGGGCGGACGATGTTCAGGCCCGGGATCGCGCGCAGCGAGGCCAGGTGCTCGACCGGCTGGTGGGTGGGCCCGTCCTCGCCGAGGCCGATGGAGTCGTGCGTCCACACGTACGTCACCGGCAGCTGCATCAGCGCCGACATCCGGACGGCGTTGCGCATGTAGTCGGAGAAGACCAGGAAGGTGCCGCCGTAGATGCGCGTGTTGCCGTGCAGGGCGATGCCGTTCATCTCCGCGGCCATCGAGAACTCGCGGATGCCGAAGTGGACGGTACGGCCGTACGGGTCCGCCTCGGGCAGCGGGTTGCCGTTGGGCAGGAAGGAGCTGGCCTTGTCGATGGTGGTGTTGTTCGAGCCGGCCAGGTCGGCGGAGCCGCCCCACAGCTCGGGCAGGACCGGGCCGAGCGCCTGCAGCACCTTGCCGGAGGCGGCGCGGGTGGCGACGGACTTGCCCTCCTCGAACACCGGCAGGGCGTCCTCCCAGCCCTCGGGCAGCTCGCCCTTGCTGATCCGGTCGAACAGCCTTGCCCGCTCAGTGTCGGTCGCGCGCCATTCGGCGATCCGCTTGTCCCAGGCGATGTGCGCCTCGGCGCCCCGGTCCAGGGCCCGGCGGGTGTGGTGCAGGACCTCGTCGGCGACCTCGAAGGACTGCTCCGGGTCGAAGCCGAGGACGCGCTTGGTGGCCGCGATCTCGTCCGCGCCGAGCGCGGAGCCGTGGGAGGCCTCGGTGTTCCGCGCGTTCGGGGCCGGCCAGGCGATGATCGTGCGCATCGCGATGATCGAGGGCCGCTCGGTCTCGGCCTGCGCGGCCTTCAGCGCCGTGTACAGGGCGGGCACGTCGACGTCGCCGTCGGCGGTGGGCTCGATGCGCTGGGTGTGCCAGCCGTATGCCTCGTACCGCTTCAGCACGTCCTCCGAGAAGGCGGTCGCGGTGTCGCCCTCGATGGAGATGTGGTTGTCGTCGTAGAGGAAGACCAGGTTGCCGAGCTTCTGGTGACCGGCCAGGGAGGAGGCCTCGGCGGAGACGCCCTCCTCCAGGTCGCCGTCGGAGACGATCGCCCAGACGGTGTGGTCGAAGGGGGAGGTGCCCTCGGGGGCCTCCGGGTCGAAGAGGCCGCGCTCGTAGCGGGCGGCCATCGCCATCCCGACGGCGTTGGCGACGCCCTGCCCGAGCGGGCCGGTGGTGGTCTCGACGCCGGCGGTGTGCCCGTACTCGGGGTGGCCGGGCGTCTTCGAGCCGTGCGTGCGGAACGCCTTCAGGTCGTCCAGCTCCAGCTCGTACCCGGCGAGGAAGAGCTGGGTGTAGAGGGTCAGCGAGGTGTGGCCGGGGGACAGCACGAAGCGGTCACGGCCGGTCCACTCGGGGTCGGCCGGGTCGTGCCGCATCACCTTCTGAAAGATCGTGTAGGCGGCAGGGGCCAGGCTCATCGCGGTGCCCGGGTGGCCGTTGCCGACCTTCTGTACGGCGTCAGCCGCGAGAAGTCGGGCCGTGTCCACGGCACGCCGGTCGAGGTCGGTCCACTCGAAGCCGTCGGATGTCTGCGTGCTCATCTTCAAGAAGTCCTCGTTCAGTGCGTGATCGCTGGCCGGACGCGTTCAAAAGTAAAAGTCTGACTTTTTCGAGGGAAGGGAGAGGTGTGTCAGCCTGTGGTGAATCTGGGACAGTGAACGCGCGACAGGGACGGCACGAGCAGGACATGGCGGACAGAACACACCAAGGTGACGGTGAGGGCATCAGAACCTTCCCCTTCCCGGCCGAGCTGGCCGTCGGCGGCGTCGGCATGCAGGTCGGCCCCATGGGGACCGACCACACCTGGCACGTCGACGCCCCGCTGCACCGCGTCCACCGCATCGACTTCCACGTCGTCATGCTCTTCACCGGGGGCCCCGTACGGCACATGATCGACTTCGCCGAGTACGAGGCGTCGGCCGGCGACCTGCTGTGGATCCGCCCCGGACAGGTCCACCGGTTCTCCCGGACCAGCGAGTACCGCGGCACCGTCCTGACCATGCAGCCCGGCTTCCTGCCCCGCGCCACCGTCGAGGCCACCGGCCTCTACCGCTACGACCTGCCCCCGCTGCTGCACCCCGACCCGGCACAACTGGCCGCGCTCCAGGCTTCTCTCGAGCAACTGCGCCGCGAGTACGAGGACACCGCGACACTCCCGCTGAGCCTGCACACGGCCGTGCTCCGGCACACGCTGACTGCGTTCCTGCTGCGTCTGGCGCACCTCGCGGCCAGTTCGGCGGAGTCGTCCCGGGAGCAGACGGACACCACCTTCACCCTCTTCCGGGACGCGGTCGAGCAGGGATTCGCCACCAACCACAGCGTCAGCGCGTACGCCGACGCGCTCGGATACTCCCGCCGCACCCTCGTCCGTGCGGTCGGTGCGGCCACCGGCGAGACGCCGAAGGGGTTCATCGACAAGCGGGTGGTCCTGGAGGCCAAGCGCCTCCTCGCCCACACGGACCTGCCGATCGGCCGCGTCGGGGCGGCCGTGGGCTTTCCCGACGCGGCGAACTTCTCCAAGTTCTTCCATCTGCACACCGGCGTCACGCCGGCGGCGTTCCGGGCGGAGCTGCGGTAAGGGCGCCTCAGGGTTACTTGGACTCGACCCGTCCGAGCGGGCTCGGACCGGCCGTCAGTGCGTCACACGCCGCCTGCCAGGCGGGATCCCCGGGGTTGAGCCGGGTGCGGAGGTAGGCCCAGGTGAGCCGCTGGATCGCGGCCACTCGCTCGCTCGCGGCACTCGGTCAGTGGGTCGGCCTCTTCGTCGACTTCCTCGTCACGAAGCACGGACTCGCCAACGCGATGCAATCGGACAGTGGCGGCTTCGAGGCGCTGCACACCTACTTCCTCGACCGCCTGGTGCCCGTCTGCGCACAGTTGCTCGACGCCGCGGTCGACGCCGGCGAGATCCGGCCCGGTACGCACCCCTACGAACTGATGCGCGGCATCGGCAACCTCTGCATCGGCCGCGACAGCGACCCCCGCTACGACCCCCGCCGACTGGTCGAACTGCTCCTTCGGGGGCTACGGCGACCGCAGTCGGCCTGACGGCGACGACGGTCCGTCGGCGAGCACGGGCCGGCCGATGTCGGACGGCCATCCGGGCCTGAAGCGTGCGGTGTACTCCGCGAAGTCGCTCCGCAGGTAGCGCGGATCGGACGGTTTCAGGCGGATCTGCCGGCGGCTGTCCGCCCACCAGATCTCGAAATCGGCGACCGTGCCTTCGGCGGGCCAGAGTTCTTCCTGCTCCGGCAGCAGCAGGGCGTCCACGAAGCCTCCGACGTCCAGGCCGATGTCCACGAAGATCCCGATCGTTCCGGGCCTGGGCACTTTCACGACAGTGCCTCGGAAGGCCTGCCCGAAGCGAAGACTCCTCCGCGTCCGTTCCCACTCCGCATCCGTCACCACGCCACACATCCTCGCAGCCCCGCCGCGCGTGCGTCAGCCCGGTCCGGGAGGGGGCGAGTGTGCGCTCCCTCCCGGGCCGGGCTGAATGCGCCGGCCGCGTCGGTCCTGCTCGCGGGGCGGCGTCGACACCCTTGTCAGTGGCCGAAGTCGAACCAGTTCACGTTCACGAAGTCGGACGGCTGGCCGCTGGTGAAGGTGAGGTAGACGTCGTGCGTGCCGGTCACCGAGCCGATGTTCGCCGGGATCGTCCTCCAGCTCTGCCAGCCCCCGGTGTTGGACAGCGCGAAGCTGCCGATGGGGGCGTTGCTGCGGCTGTCGAGGCGGACCTCGACCAGGCCGCTCACCCCGGACCCGGCGCCGCTCGCCACCCGCCCGTAGAACTGGGTGGCCGGTGTGGAGCCGAAGTCGACGCCCTTGTAGAGGGCCCAGTCGCCGTTCGCGAGGGAGCCGATGTCCTGTCCGCCGCCGGTGTCCGTGGTGGTCTCGGTGTTCACGCCGGACTGGCTGTCGTACGACTCGGCCTGGATCGCGCTGTAGGCGTCCCGGTTGCCGGAGGGCGGGGGAGTGGTGCCGCCGCCCGTGGCCTGGAGCACCTGTACGTAGTCCACGACCATCGGGTGGTTCGGCTCGGTGCCGCTGTCCGGGCCGCCGCCGAAGGCGGCCGGGAAGCCGCCGCCCATCGCCACGTTCAGGATGACGAAGAAGCCGTGGTCCGTGGCGTTGGCCCAGGTCGTGGCGTCGACCTGGTTGGCCTTGACCGTGTGGAAGCTGACGCCGTCGAGGTAGAAGCGGATCTCCTCGGGGCTGGTCGAGCGGTCCCACTCCATCGCGTAGGTGTGGAAGCCCGCCTGGCAGGTGCTGCCGGTGCAGGAGGTGGAGTTGCCGATGCCGGAGGTCTCGTTGCAGGGGCCGCCCGGGTTGGTGCCGCAGTGCATTGTGGCCCAGTCGGTGTTCAGGCCCTGGACGTTCTCCATGATGTCCAGCTCGCCGACGCTCGGCCAGTTCTGGTAGTTGCCGCGGTAGGGCGCGCCCAGCATCCAGAACGCCGGCCAGTAGCCCTTGGCGGCCGCGCCGGTGACGTTGGGCATCTGGATACGGGCCTGCACGCGCAGCTTGCCGCCGGCCGGTGGCCGGAAGTCGGTGCGGGTCGTCTCGATGCGCCCGGAGGTCCAGTTGCCGGACGCGTCGCGGCGCGGGGTGATGAGCAGGTTGCCGTTGCCGTCCAGCGAGACGTTGTTGGTGCTGGAGGTCATCGTCTCGACCTCGCCGGTGCCCCAGTTCGCGGCGCCGCCAGGGTACGAAGTGCCTGTGTCGTACTGCCAGTCGGAGGTGTTGACGCCGGAGCCGGCCGAGCCGTTGAAGTCGTCCAGGAAGAGCTGTGTCCAGCCCGACGGGGGTGTGGGGGCGGAGGCGCTGGCGGGTGCGGTCGCCGCCGTCGCGACGGTCGCGGCCAGACCGAGCGTGGCGACGGCGGCGACGAGCGCGCGACGGAAGGCGCCGGGTCTGGGTATGCCGGAGGATTCGCTCATGGGGGAGGGCCTCTCGGGTACGGAGGGAGTGCGGGGAGCCCTGTGAGAGCGCTCCCGTGACGGAGTGAGAGCGCTCTCAAGGTGTCGCCAATGTGCTCTCCGGCCCTGCGATCGTCAAGAGTTAAAGCAGAGAAACTCCTTTTGGCGCACGGGAGTTCACTCCATGAAGCCACCCAGACCGGCTCAGACCGCGCTGCCCGCCTTCCAGTCGGCCCACGACAGGTTCCACCCGTTGAGCCCGTTGGCCGGGTCCACCGTCCTCTCGCCGGAGTTCTTCACGATCACCACGTCGCCGAGCATCGAACTCTCGTATAACTCGTAGCCGGCCACGGAGCTGTCGCCCGCGCCCTTGGCGTCGTGCAGACCGATGCAGCCGTGACTGGTGTTCTGCTGCCCGAACACCGTGGTGGACGCCCAGTAGTTGCCGTGCACGAAGGTGCCGGAGGTCGTGAGCCGCTGGGCGTGCGGCACGTCCGGGATGTCGTACTCGTCGCCGAGGCCGACCGTGGACGACTCCATCCGGGTCTGCTTGAACCGCTCGCTGATCACCATGATCCCGGACCAGGTGGTGTGGCCGGTGTCGCCGCCGGTGACCGGACAGGTGGCGGCGGTCTGCCCGTTCCGGCGGACCGTCATCGTCTTCGTCGCGAGGTCGACCGTGCTGATCTGCTCGCGGCCGATATGGAAGGTGACGTCCTTGTGCTGGACGCCGTAGACGCCGTCCGCGCCCTCGACGTCCTTCAGCCGCAGACTCAGGGTGATCTCCGTGCCGGGGGCCCAGTAGGTCTCCGGCCGGAAGTCCAGCCGGGAGTCGCTGAACCAGTGGCCGACCACCTCGACGGCCGGTTCGGTGGTCACCGTGATCGCCTTCTGGACGGCGGCCCGGTCGGCGACGGCGTGCGTGAAGTTGATCGACACCGGCATGCCGACCCCGGAGGTGGAGCCCGCTTCGGGCGTGAAGTAGCCGACGAACGTGGCGCCGGGCGACCTGGTGGTGAACGTCGAGACGGTCTCCTCGGCGGCGCCCTGCGCCTTGGCCGTCACCGTGTACTTCGTTCCCGAGTAGGGATTTCGGGCCGAAGTCCACTTGGTCCTGGCCGAGTTGAGGGTGCCGGCCAGGGTGGAGCCGTCGTTGCCGGTGACGTGGACGGAGGACAGCGTGCCGTCGGTGACGGTGACCTCGACCGGGCTGGTGAAGCCGGCCTTCTTCGTGCCGGCCGCGGGCGTGACGGCGATGGTCGCCTTCTTCGTCGTCGCGGCCTGCGTGGACGCCGTCGCGCCCTTGCCGCCCGAGGCCGCCGAGGAACCGCAGCCCGCCACGGTGGCGGCCGGTACCGCCCCGAGAGCGGCGAGGATCCCACGCCGGGACCACCCGCGCGACCGCTGTCCCGACCGGTTCGATATGTGCGAGACGCCCACGACACGCCTTCCTGAGTTGTCTGTCGGTGCGTGGGCATCCTGAGCCGGTTGTCTGGGCCGACCCTTTGAATCCGAGGGGTGCTCCCTGAGATTCCCGTGAGGACACGCGGAGAGACGGCTGGAAGTCGTGGTTGTGGGGGCCGGGACCCGATCGGAAGAGTGAAGAAACAGTTTCAGCGACCCGCCGGAGGTATCCGTGACCGAAGTCCGCAAGCGGCACACCGTGGCCATCGTCGGAGCCGGCGCGGCGGGCGCCCTGACCGCCGTCCAGCTCTGCGAGACGGCGACCCGCCGCCGGACTCCCCTCGACGTCGTCCTGATCGACGCGGCCCCCGAAGCGGGCCGGGGCACCGCCTACGCCACCCGCGACCCACGCCACCGCCTGAACGTGCCCGCGGACAACATGAGCGCCTACCCCGACGATCCTGGCCACTTCACCCGCTGGCTGTGCCGGCACGGCGAACCCGAGGTCACCGGCGCCGACTACGCCACCCGCTACCGCTACGGCGCCTACCTCGCCGACACCCTCGGCCAGGCCATCGTCCGCGCCCACGGCACGGTCGCCGTACGCCGGCTGCGCACCCGGGCGCAGGACTGTACCGGCACCCCCGACGGCAGGGTGGAGCTGCACCTCGCCGACGGGGGACGCCTGACCGCCGACGCCGCCGTCCTCGCCACCGGTCCCGCCGCCGCGACCGCCGCATGGGCTCCGCCCGCCCTGCGCGCCTCGCCTCGCTTCGTCGGCACGCCGTGGGCACCGGGCGCGCTGGACGGGGCCTTGGAAGGCGCCTTGGACGGAGCCCGGGACGGCAGTGACGACGTGCTGCTCGTCGGCACCGGCCTCACCGCCGTCGACCTCGCCCTGACCCTCGACCGCCCCGGCCGCACCGTGCACGCCCTCTCCCGCAACGGCCTGCTGCCGCAGCCGCACGCGCTCGGCCCGGCCGCCGTGATGCCCGCGCCTCAGGACCTGCACGACTCGTCCCTGGGCCGGCTGCGCCGCGCCGTCTACCGGCACCTCAGCCGCTCGGTCCGCACCCACGGCGACTGGCGCCCCGGCCTCGACAGCCTCCGCCCGCACACCACGCGTCTGTGGCGCAGCCTCACTCCCGAGGAGCGGGAGGAGTTCCTCGCCCGCGAGGGCGCCCTGTGGAACACCCACCGCCACCGCATGGCCCCCGCCACCGCCGAGCACGTCTCCCGGGCCCGCACCGCGCGCCGCCTCCAGGTCCACACGGGTACGGTCGTGCGGGCCACGGCGTCCGACGGCGGACGGATCGCCGTCGAGCTCTCGGGCGGTCGTACGCTGCACGTGGGCTGGGTGGTCGACTGCACCGGCCCGGGACGCAACCTCGACGACCCGCTGTGGCGTGGGCTGTTCGCGTCCGGGGCGGCGGTTCCCGGTCCCCTGGGCATGGGCGCCGCGACCCGGGACGGCCGCCTCCGCGACGCCCGGGGCGATGCCGGGCTTCCGCTGTTCACGCTGGGCGCCCCGCGCCGGGGCGAGCTGTGGGAGACCACCGCGATCCCCGAAATCCGCGTCCAGGCAGCCGATTTGGCCCAACAGCTGCTGGTGCCGCTCGCGCCGAGGCGCCGTACGACCCGCCGCCCCGTCGACGGGCACGGCCTCGCCCTGACCACCCACGCCGAGGCGGCCGCGGCCTATCGCGGCGGACTCGACCGGGTCCTCAAGGTCCGCTCCGGAGCCCCGCAGGCCTTCGCCCGCGCGGTCGCCCTCGACCCAGGATTCGCCCTCGGCCACGCGGCCCTGGCCCTGCTGGGCCACGAGTGCGGGGCCGCCGTCGACGTGCCCCGCGCCCTCGCCGACGCACAGCGCTGCGCCCGCGAGCGGGCCGACGCACGCGAGCGGTCCTTCGTGGACGTGGTCACGCGCCGCATCGCCGGCGACGACGGGGACGAGGCGCTCGTACGACACCTGCGGACCTACCCCGCCGACGCGCTCGCGCTCGCCGCCGCCGTGCCCACCATCGCCTTCTCCGGGGTCAGCGACCTGCACGACGACGACGCGCTCGGTCTGCTCCGGCTGACGTCACCGGCGTACGACGGGCACTGGTTCCACACCTCGCTGCTCGCCTTTCTGCGCCAGGGGGAGGGCCGCCTGCACGAGGCGGGCGAACTGGCGCACCGGGCGCTGGCCGTCGAGCCCGCCTCCGGGCACGCCGTGCACGCCCTGGCACACGTGCACTACGAGTCCGGTGCCCACGAGGCCGGACGTGACTGGCTGGACCGCTGGGTGTCCGGCCGGGGCCGGGGCGCGGTGCACCGGGCCCACTTCTCCTGGCACATCGCCCTGCACGAACTCGCCCTCGACGACCCGGCGGCGGTCCGCAGGCGCTGGTTCGCGCAGCTCGCGCCCGGCCGCGTGACCGGAATGCGGGCCCTGGTCGACTCGGGGTCGCTGCTGTGGCGGGCGCGGCTGAGCGACAGCTGGCGGGGCGAACTGCCCGCGGCCGACGTGCTGGAGTCGGTCGAGCGGGAGGTGCTGGAGCGGCCGGCGACCGCGTTCACCGCGCTGCACGTCGCGGTCGCCCGCACCGCCGCCGGGGACCTGCCCGCCCTGCGCCGGCTGCGCGACCACGCCCTGGGGGCGGACCTGGTGCAACGCGAGGTCGTCGCGCCGCTGTGCGAGGCGCTCGCCGCGCTCGTCGAGGAACGCTTCGTGGAGGCGGCCCGTGGCCTCGACGCGCTGCTGCCCGTGCTGCGCAGCGTCGGCGGCAGCGCGGCCCAGCGGGAGGTCGTCGAGGAGACACTGCTGTACGCCCTCATGGCGGCGGGCCGCTGCGACGCCGCCCGCCGCCTCCTGGACGCCCGCCTCGACCGCAAACCGGCACCCCGGGACCGGCGGTTGCTGGCCGGCCTGCCCGACTGACCGGACGTCCGCCGCCACCGGGGCCCCGATCCGGTCACACGTCGGAAACGGGCCCCAGGCTCCCCCTGCCCGCAGAGCCTGGGGGGAAGGGTAGCTACTTAGGTGCAGAGGGTGTCTTCGACCGGCCGAACGCCGCGAGGACGAACGTGACGCTGATGAGCAGGGCCCAAGCGCCGAACTTGGCGACGTCGACGGGCTGCCAGCCGTGCAGCTGGTACGGGTAGCGCCACGCGCCCACATAGGTGGCGAGGTTCTCCGCAAGCCACAGGAAGAACCCGATCAGGGTGAAGGACAGCGCGAGCGGCATGCGCCGCCGTGTCCCGCGCACCGTGAAGTGCACGGTGGTGCCCGCGGTGACGGCCACGAGGAGGGCCGCCAGGGGCCAGCGGGCGTCGGGCAGCCAGTGGTGGCTGAAGAAGTTGACGTAGACGGCGGCGGCCACGAGGGCCGTCGCCCGTGGCCGGTAGCGGACCACCTCCAGGTCGAACAGGTGCCAGGCCCGGCAGATGTAGCTGCCGACGGCCGCGTAGAGGAAGCCCCCGTACAGCGGGACGCCCGCGAACTTCAGCACGGCCGGTTCCGGGTAGCTCCACGAGCCGAGCGAGACCTTCACCAACTCGAAGGCGAGACCGATGACGTGGCAGGCGGCGATGACGGCGACGTCGCGTCCGCTCTCCCAGCCGCGCCGCCAGAACAGCAGCGTGAGGAGCACGCCGTAGCAGGCGAGCAGGTCGTAGCGGGCCACCGGCAGCGGTGGCAGCAGGGCCGATGCCGCCACCCCGGACAGCAGGGCGATGGCGAAGGCGCAGGCCCGGGTCTGGGTCCAGGTGAAGTCGAGCAACTGGCTGATCGGGGACGCCGGGAGGCCGGCCGGATGTGTAGTGGGCATGGTGATCAGGAGGACGACATCCGGCCCGGCTCCGGTTGCCCGATGAGCCGATCGGCCCTCCGGCCGCGCTGGTCACCGGCGCACAGCCCTGCCCCCGCCGGTGCGTCGTCCTTTGACTGTCAGCGCTTACCCACGCCTCCGCAACCTCTCGGCTGCTCAGCTTCACGTACCTCTTCACCCCACAGAAGGGCCGCTCTGAGGTGAACTCCCGCAGGCCTGGGAAGCCGTTGCCGAAGAGAGCCGCACTGCTCGCCGCCGCGGGCCTGCTCGGCGGACTGCCGGCGGTGCCGGCGGTGACCGCGGCGGCCGGGACGCCGTCGGCGTGCTCCGCCGCCGACGCCGGCATCGACCGGCCCTGGACAGCCCCACCGCCGCACCGGGTTCTCGCGCCGGAACACGACGGCGTGGGGACCTCACCGTCCAGGTCGCTTCACGGCCGCCAGCCGAGCGTCCGGGACATCCCGCGCGCCGCCAGCCGCACAACCGGGATCACCACCGGTGTCCGGGCGCCCTCATGGGGCACCACCACCGAGACGGCCGCGACCACGCCGCCGCTCGGGTCGCGCACCGCCAACTGCACGTTCTCGTGGGTCGCTTCGTACAGGTCCTCCAGGTACGGCAGCGCGACCTGCCGCAGTGCCAGGCCCCGCGGGGCGAGCGCGGCCGGCTCCCACAGCCTGGGCCCCACGTGGTAGATGCCGTCGTCGTCCCGCTCCAGGGCGCCCCACGCGGTGAGCGCGTGCGCGAGCCGGTGCGCGGTGGTCAGGCTGAGCCCGGCCCGGCGGCTGATGTCCGTCAGGGACAGTGCCGGGTGCGCGTGGTCGAACGCGGCGAGCACGGTCAGCAGCCGCTCGTGCGCCGAGCGGACGGCGGTCATGGCTGGTCGGCGACCCGCAGGAGGAGCGCGTGCAGCGTCTCGCGCTCCGCCGCGTCGAGCGGGGCCAGCAGGTCGTTCGTCACCCGCAGGCCCGCCTCGTCGGTGTCGCGCAGGAACGTACGGCCGTCCTCGGTCAGTACGACGATCCTGCTGCGCCGGTCGTCGGGGGAGGAACGGCGCTCGGCGAAGCCCAGCTTCTCCAGGTCGTCGACCAGGCCCACGATCGCGCTCGGGTCGTAGCCGAGCCGGGTGCTCAGCTCGCGCTGGAGCGCGCCCTCGGAGGTGGCGAGGAAGCGCAGTACCGCGTAGTGCCGCAGCCGCAGCCCGGACTCCTGCAGGAAGGTGTTGAACATCTGCCCGGAGCGCAGGCCGAGGCGGTACAGCAGATAGCCCGTGTCCGCGTGCAGCCCGCGCATCCACGGCTCGTCCGCGTCGATCGGGCTCGGGTTCTTCGTGTGCCGGCGAGTGATGGCGGGCCCCCTGGTCTCGGTCTCCTCGGCTGGGTGGAGCCCAGCATGCCGCATCCGAAGGACGGCAACAACTATTGACGACAACAATTATTGCTCTTAGCTTCGATCTCGCGGCGCATCCGTCCGCTTCTCCAGGACGCCTCCGTCCGCCTCCCGAGCCGTTCCCGTCCGAAGGGACCCGCACGTGCCCCCCATCGATCTCACCGGCAAGGCCGCCGTCGTCACCGGCGGCGGTCGGGGCCTCGGCCTCGCCTACGCCCACGCCCTAGCCGCCCACGGCGCCTCGGTGGTCGTCAACGACGTCGACGAGGCCGTGGCCGAGCAGGCCGTGAAGTCCCTCACCGAGGCCGGCGGCACCGCCGTGGCCGAGGTGGTCCCGGTCGGCACCGCCGAGGCCGCCGACCGGCTGGTCGCCCGCGCGGTCGAGGAGTTCGGCCGCCTCGACGTCCTGGTCACCAACGCCGGCATCCTGCGCGACAAGGTGCTGTGGAAGATGACCGACGACGACTTCGACGCCGTGGTCACCACCCACCTCAGGGGCACCTTCACCTGCGCCCGCGCCGCCGCCGTCCGCATGCGCGAGCAGGGCGAGGGCGGCACCCTCATCCTGGTCGGCTCCCCGGCCGGGCAGCGCGGCAACTTCGGGCAGACCAACTACGCCGCCGCCAAGGCCGGCATCGCCGCCATGACCCGTACCTGGTCGATGGAGCTGGCCCGCGCACAGATCACCGTCAACGCGATCGTGCCGGTCGCCGCGACCGCGATGACCGAGACGATCCCGGCCTTCGCCCCCTACGTCGAGGCGATGCGGGGTGGCGAGCCGCTGCCGGACTTCCTGCGCAGGGGCGAGGGCTTCGGCACCCCCGAGGACTGTGCGGCCCTCGTGCCCTTCCTCGCCTCCGAGGCGGCGCGCGGCATCACCGGCCAGGCCATCGGTATCGGTGGCGACAAGGTGGCACTCTGGTCGCACCCGCAGGAGATCCGGACGGCCTACGCGGACGGCGGCTGGAGCCCGGAGGCGCTGGCCGACGCCTGGCACACGTCGGTGGGCGCCGAACCCCAGACGGTCGGCATCCCGGCACCGAGGATCCCGGAGGCGTGATGGACATCGAGGACCTGGTCGCGATCGACGTCCACACCCACGCGGAGGTGTCCTCGAAGGGCCACTCCTCCCTGGACGACGACCTGCACGACGCCTCCTCCGCCTACTTCAAGGTCGAGGGCAAGCGGAAGCCCACCCTGGAGGAGACGGCCGCGTACTACCGCGAGCGGAGGATGGCCGCGGTGATCTTCACGGTGGACGCCGAGTCCGCCACCGGCACCGCGCCCGTCCCGAACGAGGAGGTGGCCGAGGCGGCCGCGGCCAACGCGGACGTCCTGATCCCCTTCGCCTCCGTCGACCCCTTCCGCGGGAAGGCCGGCGTACGGCAGGCCCGGCGGCTGGTGGCGGAGTACGGGGTGAAGGGCTTCAAGTTCCACCCCGGCATCCAGGGCTTCTTCCCCAACGACCGCGCGGTGGCGTACGCGTTGTACGAGGTGATCGAGGAGACCGGCACGATCGCCCTGTTCCACAGCGGCCAGACCGGCATCGGCGCGGGCGTTCCCGGCGGGGGCGGCATCCGCCTGAAGTACTCCAACCCCCTGCATGTGGACGACGTCGCCGCCGACTTCCCGCATCTCAAGATCATCCTGGCGCATCCCTCGTTCCCCTGGCAGGACGAGGCCCTGGCCGTCGCCACCCACAAGCCGGGCGTGCACATCGACCTGTCCGGCTGGTCGCCGAAGTACTTCCCGCCGCAACTGGTGCAGTACGCCAACACGCTGCTGAAGGACAAGGTCCTGTTCGGCTCCGACTTCCCCGTCCTCACCCCGGACCGCTGGCTCGCCGACTTCGCCGGGCTGCCCGTCAAGGACGAGGTCAGGCCGAAGATCCTCAAGGAGAACGCCGCCCGCCTGCTCGGGCTGACGAAACCGTAAGGGGTGCCGGATGCGCAACGAGGGACTGGGGTCGTGGCCCGCACGCCGGGCCCGCAAGACCCCGCACCGCACAGCGCTGGTTCACGGTGACCGGTCGACCGACTACCGCACACTGCACACCCGCACCAGCCGGCTGGCCCGGGTCCTGCGCGCCCGGGGCGTCCGCCGCGGCGACCGCGTCGCCTACCTCGGCCCCAACCACCCCGCCTACCTGGAGACCCTGTTCGCGGCCGGCCTGCTCGGCGCGGTCTTCGTCCCGCTCAACACCCGCCTCGCCGGCCCCGAACTCGCCTACCAGCTGGCCGACTCCGGTGCCCGCGTCCTCGTCCACGCCCCCTCCCGCACCGTACTGCCCGACGCCCCCGAGGTACGGACGTACGTCGAAGTGGGCGCCGAGTACGAGGAGTTGCTGACGTCGGCGGACGACGGGCCGATCGACGAACCGGTCACCCCCGACGACACCTGCATCATCATGTACACCTCGGGGACGACCGGCCGGCCCAAGGGGGCGATGCTCACCCACGGCAACCTCACCTGGAACGCGATCAACGTCCTGGTGGACACCGACCTGACCGCCGACGAACGCGCCCTGGTCTGCGCCCCCCTCTTCCACACGGCCGGCCTGAACATGCTGACCCTGCCGGTCCTGCTGAAGGGCGGCACCTGCGTCCTGGTGGAGTCCTTCGACCCTCACGCCACCTTCGACCTGGTCGAACGGCACCGGATCACCTTCATGTTCGGCGTGCCGACCATGTTCGAACGGATCGCCCGGCACCCCCGCTGGCCGGCCGCCGACCTGTCCTCGCTCAGGATCCTCACCTGCGGCGGCTCACCCGTGCCGACACCGCTCATCGCCACCTACCAACAACGCGGCCTCACCTTCCTGCAGGGCTACGGCATGACCGAGGCCGCGCCCGGCACCCTGTTCCTGGACGCCGAACACGCGGTGAGCAAGGCCGGCTCGGCGGGCGTACCGCACTTCTTCAGCGACGTCCGGGTCGTGCGGCCCGACCTCACCCCGGTGGACGTGGGCGAGACCGGCGAGGTCGTCGTTCGCGGGCCGCACGTCATGTCCGGCTACTGGGGGCTGCCCGAGGAGTCGGCCGCCTCCTTCGCCGCCGGCTGGTTCCGCAGCGGGGACGCGGCCCGTGTCGACGCGGACGGCTACGTGCACATCGTCGACCGCATGAAGGACATGATCATCTCGGGTGGGGAGAACGTCTACCCCGCCGAGATCGAGGACCTGCTGCTCGCCCACTCCGGCGTCGCCGAGTGCGCGGTCATCGGTGTCCCGGACGACAAGTGGGGCGAGGTGCCCCGCGCGGTCGTCGTACCCGAGGCGGGGGTGGACCTCGACCCGGACGAGGTGCTGGCCTCGCTGGCCGGCCGGCTCGCCAAGTACAAGATCCCCAAGTCGCTGGTGGTCGCGGACGAACTCCCGCGCACCGCCTCCGGAAAGCTCCTCAAGTCCCGGGTGCGCAAGCACTTCGGCCACCGACTCCCGCAAGGAAAAGGCACCTCATGAGCGTCACCGTCAACGGTCTGGACGAGCTGAAGAAGCTGGCCGGCAGCGACCTCGGCACCAGCGAGTGGATCGAGGTCACCCAGGAGCGGATCGACACCTTCGCCGACGCCACCGGCGACCACCAGTGGATCCACGTCGACCCCGAACGCGCCAAGGAGGGCCCCTTCGGCGCCCCGATCGCCCACGGCTACCTCACCCTCTCCCTGTTCATCCCGCTCTTCACCGAACTGCTGGACGTCCAGGGCGTGACCACCAAGGTCAACTACGGGCTGAACAAGGTGCGTTTCCCCGCCCCGGTGAAGGTGGGCTCGCGCATCCGGCTCGCCGCGCGCCTCGCCTCCGTGGAGGACGTGCCGGGCGGGGTGCAGATCGCCGTCGACGGCACGGTGGAGATCGACGGCGGCGGGAAGCCCGCCGCCGTCCTGCAGAGTCTCTCCCGTTTCTACGCGTGAGCGGCTACTGCTGCCGGTAGGCGTACACGGTCGTCGCGACCGCGCACACGCCCGGCGGGATCACCTCGGCCCGCAGCGTGCCGCTGCCCGGGTCGTAGTCGACGCCCTCCGCCTCGAACGTGCCGGTGCACACGCTCTTCTGCGGCAGACCGAACAGGCTGGTCACCGTGCCGGTGACGGGCTTGCCGTCCAGCGGGTGCGGCAGGTCGACCCGGAGCAGCGGCCTGCTCTGCGGGAAGAGCGCGCCGGAGGCGTCGTCCGAGGCGCACACCAGCCGGGTGGCGGTGACGAAGTCACAGCCCTGGATGTCCCGCACCGGCTTGTCCAGGCTGATCTGCCCGGCCTGCGCCAGCGACCCGCCGGTGGCCGGCGTGGCCGGGTTGAGCAGGGGTGCCGGGAACACCTGGAGCCGGTTCTGGTCGCCCCACTCGCCCGACACCAGCCACTGGCCGTCGGGCGAGACGGTGGCGAAGGAGTTGTTCACCTTCTCGCCCGGATCCAGCCGGTGCACGAAGTCGTACCGCTTCCCGGACGGCGTGGTGACGGCGTACAGCTTCGACGTGGCCGTGTCGGCGCCCTGATAGGCGTCGAAGACGTAGCCGCGCACGATGTCCGGGTCGCCCACGTGGTTCCAGCCCTTGATCCGCAGGTCCAGCGGGATGTCCAGCAGACCGCGGTGCAGCAGCGAACCGTCCGCCCGGCTCGCGAGCCCCTGACCGCCGCCGAGGGTGTCGGTGTACGACGTCCCGGCCTGCGCCCACTGGGGCCCCTCGGCGGCGGAGGCGCTCGGGGCGCCGAGGGCGAGCGTGCCCAATAAGGCGGTGAGGGTGAGGAGATGACGTCTCATCAGGCTCCTGTCACGTCGACGAAGATGGGGTTGGAATAGAACCACGTATCAGCCCGCGGGTCACCGTTTCCGGGCTTGTGGGGGAGCGGCCCGTGCGGGTCGACCGCCGCGCCGACAGGAATCCTGCGGGTTGGCCCGGGAGGCGGTGGTCACCGTCACGTACAGCGTGATCTTCTCGCCCCTGCGGACGCGCAGCCGGCCACCCAGCGTCACGTCCCGCCCCAAGTCGCAGTCCCGCTGCAGCCGCGTCGTGGTTCGCGCCGTAGTCGGCCCAGCGGCCAGATGATGATGGACGGGTAGGCGGCTGTTGGCTGGGGTGTTGGCCGTGGCTGGTCAGTCTGTCCCTCGTGCGGGTGAACCGGGTCCGGTTCCCGATATCACCACCGGCGCTTGGAACGGATCATCGATCATGGCGGCTGTGTTCGGTGCGACCAGGGGGAGGGGCCGGTGGTGCGCAAGTGCGGGAGGAAGCGTGCACTGCGTGTGCCGACTGCTCCCTTCACGGGCGCCACGCCGTCGGGGCAGGGATCCGGGACCGGCTGCGCGTGGGAGCGGCGGACGAGAAGGTCCAGCGCCTGGTGGGCGAGCGCCTCGGGCATTCAGCGGGCCGACCTGGGGAGTCGCTGCCGGCCGGGAGACCGTTCGGAGGGCTACCGGACCGCACGTCCGGATTATGGTGAGTTGGTCAACACCGGGCAACAGCCTCAGGAACGGTACGGGGATGGCGAAGGTCTGCGGTCCCGGGGACCTGGACGTGGTGGTGACGCACGCGCCGGTCGACCCGGTGACCCGCTCCGCACCGGAGGAGGCGGGCGTCGCAGTGGTCCTGGCGGGAAGGGTGCAGACGTGAAGCTGACGATTCTGGGCGGCGGCGGATTCCGGGTGCCGCTCGTGTACGGGGCGCTGCTGACGGACCGCGCCGAGGGGCGGGTCACCGAGGTCGTGCTGCACGATCTGGACGACAGCCGGCTGTCCGCGGTCGCCCGTGTGCTGGACGAACAGGCGTCGGCCGTCGCCGACGCCCCCCGCGTGACCGCCACCACCGACCTCGACGAGGCCCTGCGCGGTGCCGACTTCGTCTTCTCCGCGATCCGCGTCGGCGGCCTGGAGGGCAGGGCGAACGACGAGCGGGTGGCCCTGGCGGAGGGCGTCCTCGGGCAGGAGACGGTCGGCGCGGGCGGGATCGCCTACGGTCTGCGGACGGTCCCGGTCGCCGTCGACATCGCGCGACGGGTGGCCCGCCTGGCGCCCGACGCCTGGGTCATCAACTTCACCAACCCGGCCGGACTGGTCACCGAGGCCATGTCCCGCCACCTCGGCGACCGGGTCATCGGCATCTGCGACTCGCCGGTCGGCCTCGGCCGCCGTATCGCCCGGGCGCTCGGCGCGAACCCGAACGAGGCGTGGATCGACTACGTCGGCCTCAACCACCTCGGCTGGGTACGCGGCCTGCGCATCGCGGGCCGCGACGAACTCCCGCGCCTGCTCGCCGACCCCGGCCTGCTCGGCTCCTTCGAGGAGGGCAAGCTCTTCGGCGCCGACTGGCTGCGGTCCCTCGGCGCGGTCCCCAACGAGTACCTGCACTACTACTACTTCAACCGCGAGGCCGTACGCGCCTACCAGCAGGCCGAGAAGACCCGGGGTGCCTTCCTGTGCGACCAGCAGGCGCGGTTCTACGAGGAGGCCCGGCGCGCGGACGTCTCCGCCCTCGACGCCTGGGACCGCACCCGCGCCGAACGCGAGGCGACCTACATGGCCGAGGCCCGGGAGACGGCCGGCGCCGGCGAGCGCGACGCCGACGACCTCTCCGGCGGCTACGAGAAGGTGGCCCTCGCACTGATGCGGGCCATCGCCCGGGACGAGCGCACCACCCTGATCCTCAACGTACGCAACCAGAGCACCCTGTCGGTCCTCGACCCGGACGCCGTCATCGAGGTGCCGTGCCTGGTCGACGCCAACGGCGCCCATCCGGTCGCCGTCGATCCGCTGCCGGGTCACGCCACCGGCCTGGTGTGCGCGGTCAAGGCGGTCGAGCGCGAGGTGCTCGCCGCCGCGGCGTCCGGTTCGCGTACGACGGCGGTGAAGGCCTTCGCGCTGCACCCGCTGGTCGACTCCGTGAACGTGGCCCGCAGGCTGGTCGAGGGCTACACCCGGGTCCATCCGGGCCTGGCGTATCTTGGGTAAGCGCTTTCCCTCCCCGTTCCCTGGAGACTTCCATGCACGACGAACGCCGCCGGATCGAGGAGCGCGTAGAGCGACTCCACAACCAGCGCATCAAGCCCGCGATCCACGCGGCCGCCGTTCCCTTCGAGGTGGAGTCCTGGCAGGCCCCGGGAGAGCCGGTCTCCTTCGAGGAGGCCGCGGCCGCGCCGTACGAGCCCTTCGCGATGGACACCCCGTGGGGACCGCCCTGGGGCACGACCTGGTTCCGGATGCGCGGCCGGGTGCCCGCCGAGTTCGCGGGCCGGCGCGTCGAGGCCGTCATAGACCTCGGCTTCGTGGGCGACTGGCCCGGCAACCAGGCCGAGGCGCTGGTGCACCTGACGAACGGGACGCAGCTGAAGGCGGTCAACCCGCTCAACCAGTACGTGCCGATCGCCAACCCGGCGGCGGGCGGTGAGGTGGTGGACTACCTGGTCGAGGCGGCCTCGAACCCGGACATCCTCGCGGGCGACTTCGTGGGGCCGACCCCTCTCGGCGATGTACTGACGGCGGGCGACCGTCCCCTGTACACGTTCCGCCGCGCCGACATCGCCGTCCTCGACGAGGAGGTCTGGCACCTCGACCTCGACGTCCAGGTGCTGCGCGAGCTGATGCTGCAGCTGGGCGAGCACGACCCGCGCCGCCACGAGATCATGCACGCCCTCGACCGGGCCATGGACCTCCTGGACCTGGACGACGTCCCCGGCTCGGCGGCCGCCGTGCGCGAGGCGCTGAAGCCGGCCCTGTCCAAGCCCGCGAACGCCAGCGCGCACCGCATCTCCGGAGTCGGCCACGCCCACATCGACTCGGCCTGGCTGTGGCCGATCCGCGAGACCAAGCGCAAGACGTCCCGCACCTTCTCCAACGTGACCTCCCTGGCGGACGAGTACGAGGAGTTCGTCTTCGCCTGCTCGCAGGCCCAGCAGTACGAGTGGGTGCGCGACAACTACCCGCAGGTGTGGGCCCGCATCCAGGAGTCGGTCAAGAAGGGCCAGTGGGTGCCGGTCGGCGGCATGTGGGTGGAGGCCGACGGCAACCTGCCCGGCGGCGAGGCCCTCGCCCGCCAGCTCGTCCACGGCAAGCGCTTCTTCATCGAGCACTTCGGCGTCGAGACCAAGGGCGTGTGGCTGCCCGACTCCTTCGGCTACACCGCCGCGTACCCGCAGCTGGCCAGGCTCGCCGGCAACGACTGGTTCCTGACCCAGAAGATCTCCTGGAACCAGACCAACAAGTTCCCCCACCACACCTTCTGGTGGGAGGGCATCGACGGCACCCGCATCTTCACCCACTTCCCGCCCGTCGACACCTACAACGCCCGCTTCAGCGGCGAGGAGATGGCCCGCGCGGTCCGCAACTACAGCGAGAAGGGAGGCGCCACCCGCTCCCTCGCCCCCTTCGGCTGGGGCGACGGCGGTGGCGGACCCACCCGCGAGATCATGGAGCGGGCCCGGCGGCTGAGGGACCTGGAGGGCTCCCCGAAGGTCGAGATCGAACACCCCGACGCGTTCTTCGCGAAGGCCCGCGCCGAGTACCCGGACGCCCCGGTCTGGGTCGGCGAGCTGTACCTGGAGCTGCACCGCGCCACCTACACCTCCCAGGCCCGTACCAAACAGGGCAACCGGCGCAGCGAACACCGGCTGCGCGAGGCCGAGTTGTGGGCGACGACGGCCGCGCTGCACGCGCCGGACCACACCTACCCGTACGAGAAGCTCGACCGCCTCTGGAAGACGGTCCTGCTGCACCAGTTCCACGACATCCTGCCCGGCTCGTCCATCGCCTGGGTGCACCGCGAGGCGGAGGCCGAGTACGCCCGCGTGGCGGGGGAGCTGGAGGAGCTGACCGCCGAGGCGGTGGCGGCGCTCGGCGCCGGCGGGACGCGCGTGTTCAACACCAGCCCGTACGACCGTGCCGAGGTGGTCCGCACGTCCGGGCGTGCGCCGGCGTTCGTGCGCGTGCCCGCGAACGGAAGCGCGCCGGTCGCGAACGCGGAGCCCCCGCGGCCGGTCACGGTCAGCGGCCGCGTCCTCGACAACGGCCTGGTCCGGGTAGCGGTGGCAGAAGACGGAACACTGTCGTCCGTGTACGACCTGCGAGCGGACCGCGAGGTCCTCGCCGAGCCGGGCAACCTCCTGCGCCTGCACACCGACCTCCCCAACCACTGGGACGCCTGGGACATCGACAAGCACTACAAGAACCGGTACACGGACCTTCTGGACGCCGATTCCGTCACCGTCGTCGAGGAGGACCCGCTGGTCGGCGCGATCCGCGTCACGCGCTCCTTCGGCAAGGGCTCGAAGATCACCCAGACCCTCACCGTGCGCGCGGGCAGCTCCCGTGTCGACATCGAGACGGACATCGACTGGCACGAGACCGAGAAGATCCTCAAGGCCGCCTTCCCGGTGGACATCCGTGCCCCGCACTCCTCGGCCGAGATCCAGTTCGGCCACGTCCAGCGCCCCACCCACACCAACACCAGCTGGGAGGCGGCCCGTTTCGAGGTCTTTGGCCACCGCTGGGTGCACATCGCCGAGCCCGGCTACGGCGTCGCGGTCCTCAACGACTCGACGTACGGCCACGACGTCTCCCGCACGGTCCGCGAGGACGGCGGTACGACCACGACGGTCCGCCTGAGCCTGGTGCGCGCCCCGCGTGTCCCGGACCCGGGTGCCGACCAGGGCCGGCACCGCTTCACCTACTCCCTGCTGCCCGGCGCGGACATCGCGGACGCGGTCGCCGAGGGCTACGCGCTCAACCTCCCGCTGCGGGTGACGGACGCGGCGGGCGCGCCGGAGCCGGTCGTCTCGGTGGACGGCGAGGGCGTGACGGTCGAGGCGGTCAAGCTCGCCGACGACCGCTCCGGTGACGTCGTCGTACGCCTCTACGAGTCCCGGGGCGGGCGGGCGAGCGGTGTGCTGCGCACCGGGTTCCCGCTCGCGGGCGCTCAGGTCACCGACCTGCTGGAACGGCCGCTGGAGGACGCGGTCGTGCGGCCCGGCGGCGGGGTCTCCGTCGCCCTGCGGCCCTTCCAGATCCTGACCCTGCGGCTGCGGCGCGCCGAGGTGGGCTGACCCAGGGCCGTACAATCCTGGTTCACCGACGCCAAGTTGGCCATGTGCATCGGGTCGGCCGGTCGCTCCCCGTGACCGCGACCGACCGACCCGATCCCCCGTTGGTACTTCCCCCGTGTTGGTACTTCCCCCGTGTTGGTGCCTCCCCCGTTGTTCCCCCGTGTTTCCCGTTCCTGATATGGAGAGCGGCCGGGTCGCCGCCTGATACACCCTGGGCGGAAAAAAATCCCCCGGCTCGGGAGCCGGGGGATTCCGGTCGTGCCGGTGCCGTGCTCAGCCGGTGAACCCGGCCGTGATCGAGGTGAACTGCCAGGTGTTCTGGCTGATGCCGGAGCAGTTGCTCACCACGCCGCCGCCGGGGCACGGCCGGTCGCGGTTGACGGCCCAGTAGGCGAGCCGGGCGATGTGGTGCGAGTTCGCCCAGTCGCGGATCTGGGTCCAGATCGCCGGGGTGGTGTTCTCCTGCTGGTCGGACAGGCCGTTCATGCCGGAGATGCCGATGTGGGAGTAGGCGGTCGTGTCGTCCCAGCCGAAGGTGGACTTCAACTTGTTCTTCAGCCCCTCGGCCGCGTTGACCGTGTTGCCGTACATGTCGGAGCCGCCGCCGAAGTCGAACGGCATGATGGTGAAGACGTCGATGCCGGCGCCGAGCGACTGTGCCTGCTCGATGAGCCGGTTGCCGTAGTAGGTCGGGCCGGTGGTCGAGGTGCCGAAGGTGACGATGGTCTTCAGGCCGGGGTTGTTGGCCTTGACCGTCTTCAGAGCGGTGAGGATCTTCGCCTGGACGGCCTCGTTCTCGAACTCGTCCGTGTTCTCGATGTCCATGTCGATCGCCTTGAGCGAGTAGGCGTCGATCACCTTCTGGATCGCCCCGGCCAGCGCGCTCGAAGAGGAGCAGTTGGCGCCCAGCTTGCTGCCCTGCCAGCCGCCGAACGACGGGACGATGTCACCGCCCGCCGAGCGGATCTGGTTGACGGCGGTCTGGTCGACACCGCCGGTCAGCGCCCGGCTGCCGTCCCAGGCCGGGGTGCAGCCGCCCGAGTCCAGTACGAACGCCATCGTGAACCACTTGATGCCGGTCGCGCTCATCACCGTGCTCGGGTTCGGCGGATCGCCCCAGCCCTCGTACAGGTACGGCGCCGCCTGCTTGAATCCGGTGCCGCCGCCGCTGCCCGCGTCCGTGGTGACGGACACGGAGTCGGAGGCCGCGGAGGTGTTCCCGGCCGCGTCCCGCGCCTTGACCGTGAAGGTGTAGGCCGTGCTCGGCGACAGCCCGCTGACCGTGGCGGACGTACCGGAGACGCTGAGCACCTGGCTGGAGCCGCTGTAGATGTCGTACGCCGTCACGCCCACGTTGTCCGAGGAGGCGTTCCACTTCAGCGACACGCTCGACGAGGTCTTGCCGGTCGAGGTGAGCCCGCTGGGCGCGGTCGGCGCCTGGGTGTCCCCGCCGCCTCCGCCGCCCGGGCCGTCCAGGCCGATGTCGTCGGCGTAGTAGGAGCCCTGCGCGTACCAGCCGTGCACATAGATGGTGGCGCTGGTCTGTGAGGCACCGGTGGTGAAGGACACGCTGAGCCGGCTGTACGCGGACGGGGACGTCGTCCAGGTGGAGGCGCCGCCGTTGACGCCGAGGTACACGTACGAGCCGCGGACCCAGCCGCTGAGGGTGTACGTCGTGTTCGGCTGCACGGCGACGGTCTGGCTGCACTGCGCGTTGTCGCTCGAGGTCACCGCGCCCTGCAGGGCCTTGGAGCCGCCGTGCACGGGGGAGGAGACGACCGAGCCGAGGTTGCCGGTGCAGCTCCAGGGGGAGAGGCCGCCCGACTCGAAGCCGGGGTTGGTGAGGATGTCGGCGGCTTGAGCGGTGCCGGGGAGGGCGACGGCTCCGCCGAGCGCGAGGGCGGCGGTGCCGAGGAGGGCGAGAAGCCGACGTCTGGAACGTGTGAGTGTGTGGCGCACGCGATCTCCCTGTGGGGAATGGGGTGTTCGGGAGTGTGCAGGGGAGTGCGGGGTGCGCCAACCAAGTTGGTATGGACCAATCGGGGTGTCAAGAGGATGAACCCGGATTGGTCCAGACCGGTGTGGGTGTCGAGGCTATGCGGGGGCGGTGGCGGGTGCGCCGGCCTCCGTGGTGACCTCGGGAGCGGGCGTCGGTACGGCCGGCAACAGGACCTCGGCCTCCTCCAGCCTCTGCTGCGGCAGCGACACCGGCCGCAGTGGACGCGGCCCCGACACCACCGTGTAGTCCTGGCCCAGGAACGGCGGCTCCACCGCACCCGGATCCTCGCCCAGCGCCAACTGCACGGCGGCCCAGGGCGCGTTCACCCCACAGAGTGACAGCTGGTGCAGCCCGCCCGCGGGCCTCGTGTTGACGTCCAGCAGCACCGGACGGTCGCCGAGCATGCGGAACTGGATGTTGGACAGGTAGTGCAGCCCGAAGCCCTCCGCGATCAGCCGGGCCGGCTCCAGCCACTGCTCGTGCAGCGTGAAGCCCCGGCGGCGGCCGTTCTTGGTGCGCCCCACGGCCATCCGGACGCGGTTGTCCGGCCCGGTCAGGCAGTCGACGGACACCTCCGGCTGCTCCAGGCGCGGCATCACCAGCCAGTCCACGGTCTCCTCGGCCCGCTCCAGTGCCTCGACGACCAGATCCAGCTGGACGTGCGGACCCGGGAAGCCGTTGAGGTGCATGAGCGAGAAGGGCGCTCGTGTGATCACACGGAAGCCGACCCCGCCCGCGCCGGCGGCCGGCTTGAAGCACGCCTTGTGCCCGGCCGCCTCCAACTCCTCGACCGCTGCGACGAGTTGGTCCGCCGTACGCACCCGCCACCACGGCGGTACCGGCACGCCGACCGAGCGGACCGCCTCGTACGCGGTCGCCTTGTCCTCGAACACGGCCACCCCCTCGGGCGTCGGCGCCAGCAGCGCCGTACCCACCGCCGTGAACTCGGCGCGGTGCGCCACGATCGCCGTCTGGTGCAGCCGGGGCACGAACACGTCGATGCCGCGCCGCGCGCACTGGTCGAGGGCGTACTCGACGTACGCGGCCGGGGACAGGCCCTCCGGCTCCAGGTCGGCGGTGTCGGCGGCGGCCAGCACGGGGGAGTCGGCGTCCCCGTGCGTGGCATGGATCTCGACCGCCCGGTCGCTGGGATTTCTCCGCAGCTGATCCATGAAGAACACGTTCTCCGCGTACGTGCGGTTGAGCCAGACGCGTACGCGAGAGAGCATGCAGGCCGCCTTTCGGGGTTTTCGGGCAGGGCTGAGCGGCCCGTGCCCGGGCAGGAGGGAGGAAGGGACACCGAACGGCCCTGCGCGAAGGGGGATTCGGGGCGTCGGTGTTGGGGCGATCATACGGCTTTCAAGAGCCCCGGCGTGCAACGCGGATGTTACGGATTCCCAGCGCCTGTCCAGGGCTTGTCCAGCGGGACCCGACCGGCGCGGGTTCCCCTTGTCCCCGGCCGGTGAAATGTGTTGTCGTGGTGCGGACAGGATGATCGGAAGGGGCGCGGGGTGGAGTCGACGGCCGGTGCCGGACAGCTGCTGGCCATCAGTGACCTGCACATCTCCTATCCGGAGAACCGCGCGCTCGTCGAGCGGATGCGGCCCGGGACGGCCGACGACTGGCTGATCGTGGCCGGGGACATCGCGGAGACCGTCGAGGACATCCGGTGGACCCTCGCCACCCTCGCGGGCCGCTTCCGCAAGGTCCTGTGGGCGCCCGGCAACCACGACCTGTGGACCCATCCGAGGGACACCGTCACCCTGCGCGGCGTCGCCCGTTACGAGCACCTCGTCGCCCTGTGCCGGGAACTGGGCGTGACCACGCCCGAGGATCCGTACCCGGTCTGGCACGGCCCGGGCGGCCCGGTCGTCGTCGCCCCGCTGTTCCTGCTGTACGACTACTCCTTCCTGCCGGCCGGCTGCGCCACCAAGGAGGAGGGGCTGGCCTACGCGGAGAGCACCGGCATCGTCTGCAACGACGAGTACCTGCTGCACCCCGACCCCTACCCGACCCGCGAGGACTGGTGCCGGGCCCGCGTCGCCGAGACCGAGCGCAGACTCGCCGAGCTGCCCGCGGACCTGCCCACCGTCCTCGCCGGCCACTACCCGCTCGACCGGCACCCGATGGACGTGCTCTGGCACCCGGAGTTCGCCATGTGGTGCGGCACCGCCCTCACCGCCGACTGGCACCGCCGGTTCCGGGTCGAGACCATGGTCTACGGACACCTGCACATCCCACGGACCACCTGGCACGAGGGTGTCCGCTTCGAAGAGGTGTCCGTGGGATACCCCCGTGAATGGCGCAAGCGCTCGGTACCCCCGGGGCAACCGCGCCGCATCCTGCCGATGGAGGTCGAACCCGGTGATCGAGGAGCTGCTCCCGGAGTCGGTGGTGGCCGTGGAGGCGTTCGGTGACCACGAGGCCCGGGAGAGCTCGCTGTACCCGGAGGAGCAGCGGCTCGTGGCACGGGCGGTGGCCAAGCGCCGCCGGGAGTTCACGGCGGTACGGGTCTGCGCCCGGCGTGCCATGGAGAAGCTCGGCGTGCCGCCGCAGCCCGTGCTGTCCGGCGAGCGCGGTGCGCCCCGCTGGCCGGCCGGGCTGGTCGGCAGCATGACCCACTGCGACGGGTACCGCGCCGCGGCGCTGGTCCGCGCCGCGGATCTGGCCTCTGTCGGGATCGACGCCGAGGTCCACGGACCCCTGCCGGAGGGTGTGTTCGAGAGCATCGCACTGCCCGCGGAGCAGGACCGCCATCGCCGGCTGAGCGCCACTCGGCCCGGCGTCCACTGGGGCCGGGTGCTGTTCAGCGCCAAGGAGTCCGTCTACAAGGCGTGGTTTCCCCTCGCCCGCGCCTGGCTGGACTTCTCCGAGGCCGACATCGAGTTGGTCGACGAACCGGGCCCGGGCACGCGCGGCCGCTTCCACGCCCGGCTCCTCGTCCCGGGGCCGGAGGTGGACGGCGTACGCCTGACCGGGTTCGACGGCCGCTGGCTGGTCGCGGACGGTCTCGTACTGACGACGGTGGCCGTCGCGCACCACTGAACGGGACGGCCACGCGTCGCCGGCTCACTCCTGTGGACACCAGTGGCGCAGCAACCTGAAGAACTCCTCCTCGTTGCCCGCGAGTCCCGCCCGGGCCAGGGCCCCGTCCGCCTCGGCGAGCACGGCGGGCGGCACCACGACGGGCCGGCCGCCGTCCACGGGCCCGTCGAAGGCGGCGCGCACGGTGTGCAGCAGCCTCAGATAGGCCTGTACGGCGGTGCGCTCACGGTCGGTCAGTACGGCGGTGGGCATCGGTCGGCTCTCCCCGGTTCGGCGTCACGGTCGCGCGCCCTGCGGCGCCGTGCACCGCAGTCGTACGGCGCACACCACCAGCTTGCCGCGCACCACTGACAACGCCGTTTCGCTCTGCCATGGTTCGCCCGCTTAGCCGAGGCGAAACGCCACCGAATACCCCAGGGTGGCCGACATGCCGCGACCGCGCCCGGTGCGGGCGGTACGGCCGCGCACGGGAGGGGAGCTGCGCGAGGCGGGCGAACGCAGCGCGACGTGACGTTCGCGGCGGGGCGCCGGGGGTCAGCCCTGTGGCCCCGGATACCCCAGTGACGCCTCGATGCGGCCCGCCACGTCGTCCGGGCGGCCCGGGCCGCGCAGGGCCGAACCGGACAGCCAGGTGCGGCACTTGCTGGCGAGGAGAAGGCCGAAGGTCTCGGCCTCGCGCTCCTCGGTCTGGTCGAAGCGGGTGCGGGCGGCGGCGCGGTGGATCGTGGCCCGCAGGGCGGTCTGCTCGGTGTCGTCGCTCAGCAGACGCGTCGCGACGCCGATTCCGGCATGGTCGCGGTGGTGGCCGCGGGGTCGGCCCGCATGTGCCACAGCTCGTGGCCGAGGATCACCAACTGGTGGGCGGGCGCGGTGCGTTGCTCCACGACGACCAGGTCGCGGTCGGCCATGTCCGGCTACAGCCCGCTGGCCGTGCCGGGCGGGAAGGCGGCCGTACGGAAGTGGACGGGGCGGCCGCGGCGGCGGCTCATCGTGTCGCACGGCGCGCGGTACAGCTCGTGCGGCGGGGCCGGCGCGGGCAGGGTGAGTTCCCCGGCCAGCTCGGCGCACAACCGGCGCAGGCCCCTGCCGATGCCCACGGTCCTTCCCTGGTTCACGACTCGGGCCGCTTGACGCTCTCCAGCAGCATGTCGAGCCACTCCGCGACCTTGTCCCGGTGCTGGTCGGTGGGCAGTTGCGCGGCCCGCCAGGCGATCCCGCGCACCCCGTGGTCCTGCAGCAGCCGCTCCAGCGGATCGTCCGCCGCCTCGGCCGCGGCCCGCTCCCGGTCGGCGAGCTTCTGCAGCAGCTCCTGCTCGGTGCGCTGCAGCGCGCCCGCGAGGGCCTCGGGGTCCTCCGCGGTGAGGAAGCCGGCGTGCACCCGGAAGAACCGCTGCAGGGCGTCGCAGTGCTCCATGGTGGGCCGCCGGTCACCGTTGATGAGCGCGCCGGCCTGCTGCCGGGACATGCCCGCGCCGTCGGCGATCTCCTGCTGGGTGTACTTGCGGCCGCCCGGCTTCAGCCGGGTGCGGCGCAGCAGGTCCAGGCGCTGCAGAAAGCGGGCCTGGACGTCCGGCTCGCCCGCCGGGCGGTCGCTGAGCAGGGCCCTGACCACCGGCTCAGGGACACCGCAGGCGACGGAGAGCCGCCCGACGTCGAAGACCTCGGCATGCGGCACGCCGAGCCGGTCGGCGAGTGCGGTGACGCGGGCGACGACGGCCGGCAGCTGAGCGGTCTCCGTGGCGCCCGGATCCTCGTAGCCATCCGTCACCGACAGAACTCCTACGTCTCTCGAGGGCTTGAGGTGCGTCGCTTCTCACAAGCGGTTGTCGTGAACTTCCCGGAGAGTAGCGGGTGCTTCGAACTCGCAGCCAGGTCCCGCCACAACTGTGGCGAGTTTCAGCCGTCAACCGACATGAAATGCCACGATAGTTGACATGCCTCTCGTCGGGGCAGCAGGATCGCTTCGCCGCGTGAAGGCCGCAGAGGCAAGAGGGGTGACCTCCCGATGGCACATCAGGCAGGAGGGCAGTGGCCGGCGCCGCGGCCCGTCCCCGAGGGCTGCGAGGTCCAGGCGTATCTACAGGACTACGCCACGCTTCTGGAGGCTGTTCCGCTCCCGTCCCTGGTCGTCGACCACCGTTGGAACGTGGTGCTGGCCAACGGCGCGTTCGGGACACTTTTCCGGGGCGTGCGACCTCATCCGACGGCCATGCCCGGGGACAACTTCCTGCGGTTCGTCCTGTTCCACCCCGACGCCGCCGAGATCCTCGGCGACCACGAGGCGGGCTGGTGCCTGCCGATGCTGGCCCACTTCAAGACCGCCGTCGAGCGCTACGGCCACGATCACGAACTCCAGGCCGTCCGCCGGGACATCGCCCAGGACCCGATCATGGAGGCCGCCTACCGGCAGGGTCTGCCGCACTGGATCCGCGCCGTCGGTGAGGCCGGGACGCAGCTCGACGGTGCCGTACGCCTCCTGGTCCACCCCGATCCGCGGCGGGGCCCGACCGAGTGCCGGATCGTCGAGGAGACGCCCCGGACGCTTCAGGAGATCGGCTGCGCGCGCCTGACCATGGTCCTGCGTGACGCCCGCCGCCCGGCCGCGACCTCACGGCGGCCGCGCCGGGCGCGCGGAGCGGGCACGCATCTGGCGGTCGTCCCGGACCCCGAGGGCTGACCCGGCTCCGTCGGCGTTCAGGTCGCCGACGGGGCCGGGCCGGAACCCCCTCCGTCCAGCGGCACCCCATGCCCCGTTTACGCAAACGGCTTGCGTAACTTGCGCTACTCTTGCACGCATGACGCGTCGACTTGCGGAAGTGGCGAAGAAGGTCGGGGTCAGCGAGGCCACGGTCAGCCGGGTGCTCAACGGCAAGCCCGGGGTCTCCGAAGCCACCCGGCAGGCGGTGCTGACGGCTCTCGACGTCCTCGGCTACGAGCGCCCCACCCAGCTGCGCGGCGAGCGCGCCCGGCTCGTCGGCCTGGTCCTGCCGGAGCTGCAGAACCCCATCTTCCCGGCGTTCGCCGAGGTCATCGGGGGTGCTCTCGCACAGCTGGGACTCACCCCGGTGCTGTGCACGCAGACCAAGGGCGGGGTCTCGGAGCCGGACTACGTGGAGCTGCTGCTGCAGCAGCAGGTGTCCGGCGTCGTCTTCGCCGGCGGCCTGTACGCACAGGCCGACGCCCCGCACGACCACTACCGGCTGCTCGCCGACCGCAACATCCCGGTGGTGCTGGTCAACGCGGCCATCGAACACCTCGGCTTCCCGGGCGTGTCCTGCGACGACGCCGTCGCCGTCGAACAGGCCTGGCGGCACCTGGCCTCTCTGGGGCACGAGCGCATCGGTCTCGTGCTCGGGCCCGGGGACCATGTGCCGTCGGCGCGGAAGCTGGCGGCGGCGCGCGCGGTCGCTGGTGAGCTGCCGGACGCCTTCGTCGCCCGGGCCATCTTCTCCATCGAGGGCGGCCACGCGGCGGCCGCCCGGCTGATCGACCAGGGGGTCACGGGCATCATCTGCGTCAGCGACCCGCTCGCGCTCGGCGCGATCAGGGCGGCCCGTCGCAAAGGGCTCGACGTCCCGTCCCAGGTCTCCGTGGTCGGTTACGACGACTCCGCGTTCATGAACTGCACCGAACCCCCGCTGACCACCGTCCGCCAGCCCATCGAGGCCATGGGCCGGGCGGCGGTCGAGCTGTTGAACGCGCAGATCGGCGGGACGGCCGTACCGGCGGAGGAGCTGCTGTTCGAGCCGGAACTGGTGGTCCGCGGGTCGACCGCGCAAGCACCGCGTCCCTGAGATCCACGCTCCTGTCGAATAATTACAGATTCTACGCGACATATTGCGAGCCGATGTCGTCGGTGCTTGAGTGTGCGGCGCCCACCGCTCCTGCCTTGAGGGGTCCACCGATGAGAAGCACCGGGATCCGCCGTACCTTCGCCGCGATCGGCGTCTGCTCCTCCCTCGCTCTCGCCGCGTCCGCCTGCGGGTCGGGCGACGACGGCTCGGCGAGCGGCAAGACCCGCATCACGGTCAACTGCGAGCCGCCCAGGAGCGCCGAGGTCGACCGGCGGTTCTTCGAGCAGGACATCGCCTCCTTCGAGAAGCAGAACCCGGACATCGACGTCGTCGCGCACGACGCCTTCCCCTGCCAGGACCCGAAGACGTTCGACGCCAAGCTCGCCGGCGGGCAGATGGAGGACGTCTTCTACACGTACTTCACCGATGCCAGGCACGTCGTCGACATCGACCAGGCCGCCGATCTCACGCCGTACCTCAAGGAACTGAAGAGCTACGACACCATCCAGAAGCATGGTCCACCCGGTGCAGGCACCGCCCCCGGTAGGGGGCCGGGGGCGGCGCCGCCTCGCCGACCAGGCGTCGCGGTGTGGCAGGACTTCCTGTGGCCGCTGATGGTCTTCTCCGACACCGACAAGCAGCCGATCAGCGTGGCCCTCGTCCAGCTGTCGCAGAACATCCAGCTCACCGTGCTCATCGCCGCGATGGTGATCGCCAGCATCCCGATGGTGGCGCTGTTCCTCGTCTTCCAGCGGCACATCATCGCCGGGATCAGCGCGGGCAGCACCAAGGGCTGAGACAGCGGCCCCGTCTACAGAAAGGCAAGCCCAGTGGGACAGCCCACCCATGCCCCGACGGACCACGACTGGTGGCGCTCGGCCGTCATCTACCAGCTGTACGTCCGCAGCTTCGCGGACGGCGACGGCGACGGCACCGGCGACCTCGCTGGGGTCCGCGGGCGGCTGCCGTACCTCGCCGAACTCGGTGTCGACGCCCTGTGGTTCAACCCCTGGTACCTGTCACCCATGAAGGACGGCGGCTACGACGTCGCCGACTACCGTGCGATCGATCCGGCCTTCGGTACCCTCGCCGAGGCCGAGAAACTCATCTCCGAAGCCCGCGAGCTGGGCATCCGCACGATCGTCGACATCGTGCCCAACCACGTCTCCGACCAGCACCCCTGGTTCCGGGCGGCCCTCGCCGCCGGGCCCGGCAGCCCCGAGCGCGAGCTGTTCCACTTCCGGCCCGGACGCGGCCCGCACGGCGAACTCCCGCCCAACGACTGGCCCTCGCAGTTCGTCGGCTCCAGCGAGCCGGTCTGGACCCGGCTGCCGGACGGCGACTGGTACCTGCACCTGTTCACGTCCGAGCAGCCCGACCTCAACTGGACCCACCCGGCGGTCCGCCAGGAGCACGAGGACATCCTGCGCTTCTGGTTCGAGCGCGGGGTGGCCGGCGTGCGGATCGACTCGGCGGCCCTGCTCGCCAAGGACCCGGACCTGCCCGACCTCGCCGCGCACCCCGAGCCGCACCCCTTCGTCGACCGCGACGAACTCCACGACATCTACCGCTCCTGGCGGTCCGTGGCCGACGCCTACGGCGGTGTGTTCGTCGGCGAGGTCTGGCTCCCCGACCCCGAACGCTTCGCCCGCTACCTGCGCCCCGACGAACTCCACACCGCCTTCAACTTCGCCTTCCTGTCCTGCCCCTGGGACGCCGAGCGGCTGCGCGCCGTCATCGACAGCACCCTGGCCGAGCACGCCCCGGTCGGCGCCCCGGCCACCTGGGTGCTGTGCAACCACGACGTGACGCGCACGGTCACCCGCTACGGCCGCGCGGACACCGCCTTCGACTTCGCCACCAAGGCCTTCGGCACCCCGACGGACCTGGCGCTCGGCACCCGCCGGGCCCGGGCGGCGGCACTGCTCTCACTGGCCCTGCCCGGGTCGGTGTACCTCTACCAGGGTGAGGAGCTGGGCCTGCCGGAGGCCGAGATCCCGGTCGACCGCATCCAGGATCCGATGTACTTCCGATCGCAGCGTGTCGACCCGGGCCGCGACGGCTGCCGGGTGCCGCTGCCCTGGGCGGCCGACGCTGCGTACACGGGATTCGGTTCACGCGAGGAGCCGTGGCTGCCGCAGCCGGCCGACTGGCCGTCGTACGCGGTCGACCGTCAGCAGCGGAACGCGTCCTCCATGCTGGCCCTCTACCGCGAAGCCATCGCCACCCGCCCGGTCCTCGGCGACGGCCCCCTGACCTGGCTGCCCGCCCCCGAGGGCGTGCTCGCCTTCTCCCGCGTGGCGGGCGTGACGTGCGTGGTGAACCTCGCCGCCGCACCCGCCGAACTGCCCGCGCACTCCGAACTCCTGCTCAGCAGCGGCCCGCTGGACGACCGGGGCCGGCTCCCGCAGGACACGGCGGCCTGGCTGCGCGCCTGAGCCGCCCCCGGCACCCCTTGCTATCCCACGCACCCCCATGGAGGGATCAGCACATGCACAGCAGCACCGCCGAACATGTCAGGCGCATGCCAGTCGTCGGGGTGGTCGTCGCCCTGGCCGCCGGCATGCTCGTCGCCGTGGCCCCCACCGCCCACGCGGCTTCGGGCGCCACGCTCCCCTTCACCTCCGTCGAGGCCGAGTCGGCGAGCACCACCGGCACGAGGATCGGCCCCGACCACACACAGGGCACCCTCGCCTCGGAGGCCTCCGGACGGCAGGCCGTACGGCTGACCTCCGGGCAGCGGGTGGAGTTCACCGTGCCGCGCGCGTCCGACGCCGTGAACGTCGCCTACAGCGTCCCGGACGGGCAGTCCGGATCGCTCAACGTGTACGTCAACGGCACCAAGCTCGCCAAGACGCTCCCGGTGACCTCCAAGTACTCCTACATCGACACCGGCTGGATCCCGGGCGCCAAGACCCACCACTTCTTCGACAACGCCCGGCTGCTGCTGGGGCAGAACGTCCAGGCGGGCGACAAGATCGCCTTCGAGTCGACCGGCACCCAGGTCACCGTGGACGTCGCCGACTTCGAGCAGGTCGCGGCGGCCGCCGCCCAGCCCGCCGGTTCGGTGTCCGTCGTGTCCAAGGGCGCCGACCCCAGCGGCAACGGCGACTCCACCCAGGCCTTCCGGGACGCCATCGCGGCGGCTCAGGGCTCAGTGGTGTGGATCCCGCCGGGCGACTACCGGATCACCTCCTCCCTCAACGGGGTACAGAACGTGACCCTGCAGGGCGCGGGCAGCTGGCACTCGGTCGTGCACACCTCCCGGTTCATCGACCAGTCCAACTCCTCCGGAGGCGTGCACATCAAGGACTTCGCGGTGATCGGCGAGGTCACCGAGCGCGTCGACTCCAGCCCGGACAACTTCGTCAACGGCTCGCTGGGGCCGGGCAGTTCGGTCTCCGGCATGTGGATCCAGCACATGAAGGTCGGCCTCTGGCTGACGGGCGACAACGACAACCTGGTGGTGGAGCACAACCGCATCCTCGACACCACCGCCGACGGCCTCAACCTCAACGGCACCGCCAAGGGCGTCCGCGTCAGCGACAACTTCCTGCGCAACCAGGGCGACGACGCGCTCGCCATGTGGTCGCTGTACTCCCCGGACACGAACTCCAGCTTCGAGAACAACACGATCTCGCAGCCCAACCTCGCCAACGGCATCGCCATCTACGGCGGCACCGACATCGCGGTGAAGAACAACCTGATCTCCGACACCAACGCCCTCGGCAGCGGCATCGCGATCTCCAACCAGAAGTTCCTCGACCCCTTCCACCCCCTGTCCGGCACCATCACCGTCGACGGCAACACCCTCGTCCGCGCCGGCGCCATGAACCCCAACTGGAACCATCCGATGGGCGCGCTGCGCGTCGACTCCTACGACAGCGCGATCAACGCGACGGTCGACATCACCAACACGACGATCACCGACAGCCCCTACAGCGCCTTCGAGTTCGTCTCCGGCGGCGGCCAGGGCTATCCGGTCAGGAACGTCAACGTGACCGGAGCGACCGTGCGGAACACGGGTACGGTCGTCGTCCAGGCCGAGGCACAGGGCGCAGCCACCTTCCGCGACGTCACCGCCACCCAGGTCGGCGCCGCCGGCATCTACAACTGCCCCTACCCGGCGAACTCCGGCTCCTTCACGCTCACCGACGGCGGCGGCAACTCCGGCTGGTCCAGCACCTGGTCGGACTGCTCCACCTGGCCCCAGCCAGGACAGGGAAACCCCGACCCGGACCCGAACCGCAACCTCGCCAAGGGCCGCCCGGCCACCGCGACCGGCTCGCAGGACGTCTACACCCCCGGCCAGGCGGTCGACGGTGACGCCAACAGCTACTGGGAGTCCACCAACAACGCCTTCCCGCAGTCCTGGACGGTCGACCTCGGCTCCTCCTACGCGGTCCGCCGACTGGTGCTGAAGCTGCCCCCGTCCTCGGCCTGGGGCGCCCGCACCCAGACCATCACGGTGCTCGGCAGCACCGACGGCTCGACCTACTCGACCGTGGTCGGTTCCCAGGGCTACCGCTTCGACCCGGCCACCGGCAACACGGCCAACGTCGCCCTGCCCGGCAGCACCAACCTGCGCTACCTCCGCCTCGTCGTCAGCGCCAACACGGGCTGGCCCGCCGGGCAGTTCAGCGAGGTGGAGGCCTACCTCACCTCCTGACCCGGCCCGAGCGTCACAGATCCAGCACCAGGCGAGCGCCCCGGCACCGGGACACGCAGATCATCGTCGTGTCGCCCGCTGCCCGCTCCTCCTCCGTGAGGACCGAGTCCCGGTGGTCCGGGGTGCCGTCCAGGACGTCCGTCTTGCAGGTCCCGCAGGTCCCGCAGGTGCCCTCGGTGCGGAGCGCAGCACCTCGACCCCGGCGCCGCGTACCGCGTCCAGCAAGGGCGCCGGACCGCAGCAGTGGACCAGGATGCCGTCGGGAACCTCGTCCAGCACCGCGCCCAGGTCGAGGAGCCCGGTCTCTTCCTGCGGGGCGAGGGAGCCCCGGTCGCCGCACAGCGGGCACTGCCGTTCCAGTCCGGGTCGCGCAGGGTCAGGGCGAGAACGCCGTCGGCGGCGAACTCCCGTGCGGCCTCCTGAGGTCGGTGCCCTTCGGGATGCCCGAGCATCCACTCCCACACCTCGACCGGTCCTGCGCGGTCTGCTCGGCCCCGCAGTGGCAGGTGCCGTGCAGCCACTCGATGCGGTGGATCTCCCGGCCAAGTCCCGGGAGACGGCCCAGAAGTCGTACACCTTCACCTCCGACGGGGGCGTGGGTTGTTCCGGTTGCTCGCCGACCAGTCCTGACCGTACGGACCTACGCAAGTCGTTGACATGTCCCTGCCTTGTGGCTAGCTTCGCGAGGAGTTCCCTGCGCCCCCGGGCGTCCGCAGCCCCAGGGTCCCATCGAAGCGCTCGAATTCCAGGCACCTCATCTCCACGGTTGGACAACGTTGTCAGCCCTCGGTGATCCGGATCCAGACATCTCGGCAAGCTCGCTCATCACCCGGGGTTGCTCTCTCGGCACGGAGACAACGTTGTCGGCCCTCGCTTCCGAGTAGAGGAGAAAACCCCGTGATGACACCACTGTCGAGACCAGGAGGCACGGCGATCGGTCTCCTCGCCGCTGCGACGCTGGCCGCGGCCGGGCTGTGCACCCCTGCGTGGGCGGCCGGGAAGGCTGCGCTCGTCACCGCGCCGGCGACTCTGGTCAACCCGTTCATCGGCACGTCGAACCAGGCCGACGACTTTCCGGGGGCCGACGTCCCGTTCGGCATGGTGCAGTGGAGCCCGGACACCCCGTCGCGTCCCGACGGCGGCGGCTACGAGTACAACGACTCGTCGATCACCGGTTTCAGTCTGACCCACATCGCCGGACCCGGTTGTGGCGCGGCCGGTGACGTACCGGTGCTGCCCACGGTGGGGGCCGTGAACACCGGTGCGACGGACGCGTTCTCGCATGCCGACGAGTCGGCTTCCGCCGGGTCGTACAAGGTCGCGCTGAAGAACCAGGTGACCACCGAACTGACCACCACGACGCGCAGCGGTATGGCGCACTTCACCTTTCCCTCGACCAGTCAGGCCAATCTGGTCTTCAAGTTGACGAGCAGTCAGAACGGTGCCACGTCGACGCAGTTCACCAAGGTGTCGAGCACCGAGGTGAGCGGGCAGGTGACCAGCGGCCGCTTCTGCGGCGCCGCGAACACGTACACCGTCTACTTCGACATGGTCTTCGACCGGCCGTTCACCTCGCAGGGCAGCTCGGTCGCCAAGGCGTCCGCGCCTTCCACGACGCCGGCCGAGGCGTCGAAGAACGCCGCCGAGAAGCCGAACAAGCCGGTGCTGCACGGCAAGAACCCCAGCGCTTCGGACTCGAAGTCCACGAAGTCCACCAAGGACGGCGCTGCCCCGGATGCCGCCGCCTCGAACGGCTACGTCACCTTCAACACCACGACCAACCCCGTAGTGCAGGCCAAGGTCGGCATCTCCTACGTGTCGGTGGCGGGCGCGGTCGCCAACCGGACTGCGGAGAACACCGGTTGGGACTTCGAAGCGACCCGCACCGCGGCGCGGAACGCGTGGAACGGCGCGCTCGGCAAGGTGCGGATCGCCGGTGGGACGGCCGCGCAGCAGCAGACCTTCTACACCGCGCTCTACCACTCGCTGCTGCACCCGAACGTGATCAGCGACACCAACGGCCGGTACTACGGCTTCGACGGGAAGACGCACACCGTGGACGCCGGCCACAGCGCCGTGTACGCGAACTACTCCGGCTGGGACATCTACCGTTCACAGGCCCAGCTCGAAGCCCTGGTCGCTCCTCAGGTCGCCTCCGACACTGCGCAGTCGATGGTCGACGACTACGCGCAGACGGGAATCTTCCCCAAGTGGTCCGAGAACAACGGCGAGTCGTACGTCATGGTCGGTGACCCGGCGGACGCCATCCTCGCCGACTACTACGCCTTCGGCGCCCGGGACTTCGATGCCACGACCGCCCTGGCCGACATGGTCAAGCAGGCGAGCACGGCCAACAACGACCGTCCCGGCCTCACCTACTTGAATTCGCCCGGATACATGCCCCACGACGGCACTTACGGCTGCTGCAACTTCTACGGCCCGGTCGCCACCACCCTGGAGTACGACACCGCCGACTTCGCGCTCTCCGCGATGGCCGGGGCACTCGGCGACACCGCGAACCAGAAGACGTACGCCAACCGCGCACAGGACTGGCGCAACGTGCTCAACCCCGCCTCCGGTTTCGTCGAACCCCGTAACGCCGGCGGCTCGTGGACCGGTGGCTTCGACCCCACCAGCGGCACGGACATGGTCGAGGCCGACTCGTGGATCTACACCGGAATGGTCCCGTTCGACATCGGCGGCCTGGCGCACGCCAAGGGCGGCAACACCGCGATGAACCATTACCTGGACACCGTGCTGCGCAGCTACACCGGCGCCAACGGCTACGCCTGGGTCGGCAACGAACCGAGCATCGAACTGCCGTGGGAGTACGACTACACGGGGCAGCCCTACAAGACGCAGGGTGCGGTGCGGGCGATCCAGGACCAGATCTGGTCGAACACCCCGGGCGGCCTGGCCGACGGCAACGACGATCTCGGTGCGATGAGTGCCTGGTACGTCTGGTCGGCGCTCGGCATGTTCCCCGAGACGCCCGGAACCTCTGATCTCGCCCTGGGATCACCGCTGTTCACGCAAACCGTGGTCACCCTTCCCTCGGGCAACACGCTGACGGTCAACGGCAACGGCGCCGCCGACAACGCCCCCTACGTCCAGTCCGCCGCGTGGAACGGCACGGCGTGGAACAACGCCTACGCTCCCACCACAGCGATCACGGCCGGTGGCACGCTGGACTTCACACTCGGCACCAGTGCCAACACGTCGTGGGCGACCGCGGCCGGCGCGGCCCCGCCTTCGTACGCGGGGGACACCACGGCGCCGACTTCGCCGCGGATCGGTCCGCTCACCTCCGCGGTGGCCTCCAACCTCTGTGCGGACGACGCGTCTTCGGGCACGTCCGACGGCACCCACGTCCAGATCTGGGGCTGCAACAACACGTACGCCCAGGACTGGATCGTCGCCGGCGACGGAACGGTCCGGGCCCTCGGCAAATGCCTGGACGCCGATCACAGCGGAACCACCAACGGCACGCTGATCCAGCTGTGGACCTGCAACGGCACCGGCGCTCAGCAGTGGGCCGCCGGAGCCGACGGGTCCCTGGTCAACCCCGAGTCGCACCTGTGCCTGGACGACCCCAACTCCTCGACCACGAACGGCACCCAGCTTCAGCTGTACACCTGCAACGGTACGGCGGCCCAGAGCTGGAAACTGCCGAGTTGAGCCGTCGGCGGGGCTGTCGACGGTCCCGCCAAAGCGACTGGTCAGGGATATCAAGGGAGCCTGGATACGGCGGTGCGGGCCAGAGCCAGTGTCCGGGAGCGCTCGGGTGCCGTGGGGCTGCCCGCGTCGCTGAGCACGAGCAGGGTCCTGCCCACGGCCACCAGGACCAGGGTCTCCTGGACGGTGAACGTCCCGGTGGTCGCGGTGACCGTGGCGTGCCACGACGTGTCACCGATCCCCGCCGAGCCACGCGGCACCACTTGCTCCGTACCCGTGGATCCGTCGCTCCAGCCGATGGAGAACGAGGGGCAGCCGGACAGGGTACGCGCGGCCTGCCTCAAGTTCTGCCGTGCCCCGGTTCCCGGCAGCCGGCGCAGCACCTGCTGGAGGAACGGGCCGCTCTGGCTCATGGCGAAGTTGACCCTGGCCTCGACTGCGTCGGGGTGGGAACTGCGAGCGGACTCGAGGGAGTTGAGCGCGGTGAGACATTCGGGACGGTCGGAGCGCGTCGGGGGATCGTCTCGGAGGACGGTCTTCACATAGCCGGCCGGCAACTGGGCGGTGGTGAGCAGGGCCGCGGACAGGTCCTCGGTGCCGGTGGAGGCGGAGGGCGCAGGTGCCTGCGTCGGGGGCACGGTGTCCGAGCGGTGGCCCTCGCTAGCGCAGCCGGCGAGGGTCGCACCCGCCAGCACCGCCGCCACGACCGACAGGGTGGCAAGCCGTCGGCGCCCGGTGGCGGCATTCGCTACGGATCTCGGGCTCACGGGAGCCTCCTTCGGACGGCGGGGGATCGCCTGGCACGGCCGGCCAGCGGCCGTAGCGGAAGTACAGGTCGCAGCGCAGGACGGAGGCGACCAGCGCGTGGGTGTCCACGGGGCCAGATGGGTCGCGCCGGAGGACGGCGGAGGCGGCCCGCAGCACGGTGTCGTCGAGACCGCCGAGCAACTCGGCCATGTCGGCGCGGCGCCGGGGGTCGGTCCAGATGGCGGTCCCGCCCAGGGACAGTGCACGGCAGACGAGGGCGGTGTCCGCCCGCATGGCGTCCGTCCGCTCCTCCTTGGGCGGCAGCACGGGGAGTTGGTCCAGGGGGACGGTACGGTCACCGCTGCCGGAGACCGGTGAGGCGGCCGGGTCCGGCTGGTTCTGCGAGTTCGGCGAGTCCGTCCGGGCTGCGGACACCGGTGAGTCGCCGGAGATGTGCGTGGTCGGCGCTCGGCTCGGCTCGCTGCCGAACGCCGCCCAGCCGGCCCCGGCCGTGACCAGGACCGTGGCGGCGGCCAGCAGGACCAGGGGCCGGAACCGCCCGGCGCCGCGCGGCCCCGGGTGCCTCGACCCGCGGGCGGCGGTCGCCGGTACCAGCGCGCCGACGACGGTCGTCAGCGCCCCCGCCACCCACCAGGGCGTGTCGATCACGGCCCACCGGATGTCGGGAGCGGCGCGGGCCGCCGTCAGCCGGGCGAACAGGAACCAACTGCCCAGTGGCACGGCCAGCAGGAGCCCGGACAGTCCTATGGCCGCCGCGCAGACCGGTGCGGAACGGGGACCGTCCACCGTGGCCCCCAGGGCTCGGGCGAGGGAGGTGCTCCAGAGGGCGAACAGCGCCCCGCCGGCCACGAGCACCGCCCCCAGGGCCATCGCCTGCACGGGCGGCACCTGGGTCAGGGACAGCGCGGTCGCCAGTCCGTCCGCCGTGCCGGTGTCCCGTACCCAGTCACCGGCCGCCCGCCCGGCGAGCTGGCTGCCGAGGAGCACACCGATTCCGAGCGCGGCCCCGGCCGGCGCCGCGCGTCGGCCGGCCGCGTCCCGGTGTCCCACGGCGACGGCCCGCCACCACGCCACGGTCACCACCCCGGACACGGCCCAGCCCGTCAGCAAACCGCCTACCATGTAGGCCAGTTGGGTGTGATCGGGCAGCAGGGCGGCCACCAGCAGGGTGAGGTCGGTGAACACCAGCCCTGCGGCGAGCCCGGTGGTGAGGCACTCCAGGGACGACAGCCCCCAGGACCGCGCCGGATCGGCGAGCACGGCCAGGCGGACCGCGGGTGCGGGATGCGTGGCCAGGCCCAGGGACCGTACGAGGCGCTCGGTGCGGCGCGGCGCGAGGGCCGAGCTGATGTGGGCGGCGGTGGCGTCCCGTGGTGCGCGTGGATCCGCCACCGCGGCGAGGTCGGCGTCGTGCTCCCGCACGCGCAGCACGGCGCACAGGGTGAGCAGCACGACGACCAGGACGATCGCCATCCGGACCAGTAGGCCGGTGCCCAGCAGTCCGGGGTCGCGGGCCAGTGCGACCACCATCGGCAGGGTGACGCCGAGGAGCAGAAGCCACCCGGCCGCCATGGCCAGCCGTACCCGGCCCACGTCCCGCAGCCGCAGATGAGCCAGTTCATGCCGGAAGATCGCGTCCACGCTCCGGTCGGACTGGCTGAGGACGTAGGAGTCGGCCACGATCCGGGGCCGGCGGACGGTGCCCGAGGCACGCGCCCGGATCCCGACGCCCCGGCCGCGCACCCACAGCACCGGCCGGGGTCCTTCTCCTTCCGGCACCACGGCGGCAAGGCGCCGGGCCAGCGCTGAGGAGTGGTCCGGCGTGACCTTCCACCGCCACAGGCTCAGCCGGCGTCCGGCGGCTCGGCAGAGCACGGCGAGGGCCAGCAGGGCGAGCGGCCCGCACAGCACCACCGCCGACTGCGCCAGCCGTACGTCGTTCACACAGCCGGTGAAACCGGCGAGAACCTCGTCGGGCGCGGCGTCGGCGTCGGGCAGGCAGGCGAGTTGGGCTCCCGGCCAGTTGTCCCGGCCCAGGACCAGCCACCACCAGGTGGCGAACGAGGCACCGGCGCCCGCGACGAGGACCAGCAGGGCCAGCCGGGTGGTGGTCGGTAGCGGCAGGGGGCTGGACACGAGTGCGCGGGCCACGTCCGACTGCTCGGCGGTGGGGGAGTGGGAGGGGCAGGGCGGGCCATGGGGGCCCGGCAAGGCGCTCACGACGGCGACGGGTTCGCGGCAGCCGATGCGTCACCAGCGTCCGGCGCGCCACGTCGCTCGGGCTCCGGATCCGCTCGGTGCCCGGGGTCCGCCGGCGCAACCGGTGTCATGGGCGCAGTCGGCGCAACCGCCGCATCCGGCACCGGCTGCGCCCCCGCGCCACCACGCACCACTGCCACGACGATGACCTCCGCGCAGCTCTCGCCCTCAGGCGCGGACAGACCGGCGGAACGGCCCACGGCCAGGGCCCAGTCCGCGAGTTCCTGCCGGGTCACCCCGGAGAGTTCCGGGACGGCCGAGGTCAGCGCGGCTCGTCTGCCCTCGGTGTCGGCCTCGCGCCGGCGTCGCCACCAGAGCTTGAGCCGGGTGCCACCCGCCTGGATGCGCCCGGAGGCGAGGTCGGCGAGGACCTGTGAGACCACCGCCACCAGAACCGGCAGCACCACCGCCGACTCGAAGCCGATGCCCAGCGGGTCCCCGGCCGGCCGGTGCAGGCGCTGCGGGGGATGGGGCCGGGCCAGGTACGCCCGGCAGGTCTCGTCCAGCTTCCCCAGTTCGGCCGGAGCGACGCGGCGGACCACGTCGCGCAGGACGTCCTGGCCCGTGCGGTGGTACATGAGTTCCTCCTGTGAGGACGGGCGGGCGGACGAGCGGTGTGCAAGTGCGGACGGCGGTGGTCTGCCTTGACCGCGGTGGGTTCAGTGCCGGCTGCGGCGATGCCGCAGGGTCACGCCGGCGGCGACGACGGCGGCGAACACGAGGCCTGCCACGCCGGCGGCCACGATCGACGCGGAGGTAGCGCCGTCCGCGTGCCCGTCCCCTCCGGTGCCGTCGGACAGCGCCGACGGGGCGGGGGTGGTGGCGGTCGGGGGAGGCGAGGAGGGCGCGGCGGACGGGGTGTCGGTCGGTGTCGTCGCCTCGCTCACCGGGCTCCCTTGCGCGAGGCTCGCCGAGGGCGTGTCCGGCGTCGGTGCCGGGGACGTCGCCTGCTCGACCACGGAGTACGACGCCTTGCCGTCCATCAGGGGCGCCGGGTCGACCGAGGTCGTCGGCTGGATCAGGCCCTGCGTGACGAACTGGAGCGTGGCCGGCGCCGGCACTCCGGAGGCCAGGGAGACGCGCAGCGGGATGCGGGCCGAGTCGCCCGCCGGGAGCGACCCCACGGAGGGCAGTCCGGCGTCCGTGCTGAGGTAGCCGCTCAGCGCGGTGTCCCCGGGAGTCAACTCCACCGGCCGCCACACGGACGGGCCGGCGTCGAACCATTCCACGGTGACCTGATCGGGTGTCAGCCGGTCCGCGGGCGGCGCGAGCCGGATGCCGACGGCGACGATGAAGCTGTCCGTGATGTCGGTGTCCAGCGTGTTGTGGAACGTGGCGTCCACGGCCAGCGGGTCACCACCGGGCACGATCTCCCCGGAATCCGAGGTCAGTTCGGCGTAGGGCGCGGTCGGGTCCGCGGCGTGTGCCGGCGCCGCGGACAGATACAGCGGGATGAGTAATGCTGCGCAGCTCAAGAGTGTTGCGCACAAGGATCTGCAGCGCACGAGAACCAGCTCCCCCCGACGCGCCCCCCAGCCCGCTTCCTGGCGTGATGCCGGAAAGTTTAAGGGATAGTGCGCCTTAAAGAGCCGTCAATTCGCATTCGGTCAATAAGGAACAGAAGTGAATTCCCGTGCCCTGTGAGGATTCTCAGGACCCGTCCGCGTCGACGACGTCGTACGAAGGGGCGGACAGGGTCTTGAGGATCCATCCGTTCGGCTGGACGATCGCCGGGTACACCGGGCCGAGCGCGTCCTGGGTGAGGGCGAAGGACGCCCCGGCGTGCGCGTTCGTGCCCGGCGTCCCGGACAGGGTGAACGAGAAGTAGCGGACGTTGAACGGCGAGCCCGAGGTCAGCGGGGCGCAGTCCCGGACTGTCACGAGGCCGTCCACGACACCGAGTTGCAGTGGGGAGCTGCTGACGTCCGGCGTCGCCGAGGCCGTGTCGGAGGCCGACGCGGAGACGTCCGCCGACGGGGACTGCTCCGCACTCGACCGGTCATGCGACGAGGCGCCGCCGCACCCACTCGCGAGCAGTAACCCCCCGAGTGCCGACGCACACTTTCTGATCATGGATTTCCGCCCCCTCCCGTACCGCCGAGAACGGCTCGGCGGGCGTCATGTGCGCGGGATATTACGTCTCTTCATCCCTTTGATCCCCCCATATGAGGACTTCTCCGAACGGGGGGCAAAGGGCGCAGCCGCCCCCAACCCCCTCCGTACCGACGACTTTCACATCGGCGCCATCAGACCCTTCCCTGACGTTTGGTGCTCTTGGAACACTCGCTGCGCGCAGATTCCGTCATTCCGGCGGCGTCGCGTACGTCAGGACGCAGGACGAGAGGACCCTCACTCATGACCGAAGTCAACCGGCGGCGCTTCCTCCAACTCACGGGCGCCACGACGGCGTTCACCGCGCTGTCCAGCAGCATCCAGCGTGCGGCCGCACTGCCCGCGCACCACCGCACGGGTTCGGTCGAGGACGTCGAGCACATCGTCGTCCTGATGCAGGAGAACCGTTCGTTCGACCACTACTTCGGCTCGCTCCGGGGTGTGCGGGGCTTCGGTGACCCGCGTCCGGTGACGCAGAACGGCAAGTCCGTCTGGAAGCAGTCCGACGGCACGAAGGACATCTTCCCGTTCCACCCGGACGCCGACGACCTGGGCCTGGCCTTCATCCAGGACCTCCCGCACGGCTGGAACGACGGACACGCGGCCTTCAACGGGGGCAAGTACGACAAGTGGGTGCCCGCCAAGTCGTCCACGACGATGGCGTACCTGACGCGTGAGGACATCCCCTTCCATTACGCGCTCGCCGACGCCTTCACCATCTGCGACGCCTACCACTGCTCCTTCATAGGCTCGACCGACCCCAACCGCTACTACATGTGGACGGGCTGCACGGGCAACGACGGCAAGGGCGGGGGCCCGGTCCTCGGCAACGACGAGAAGGGCTACGGCTGGACGACGTACCCCGAGCGACTGGAGCAGGCCGGCGTCTCCTGGAAGATCTACCAGGACGTCGGCGACGGGCTGGACGCGAACGGCTCCTGGGGCTGGATCAACGACGCCTACCGCGGCAACTACGGCGACAACTCCCTCCTCTACTTCAACCAGTACCGGAGCGCCAAGCCCGGCGACCCGCTGTACGACAAGGCCCGCACCGGCACCGACGCGCGCGCGGGCGAGGGCTTCTTCGACCAGCTCAAGGCGGACGTCAAGGCGGACAAGCTGCCCCAGGTCTCCTGGATCGTCGCCCCCGAGGCCTTCACCGAGCACCCCAACTGGCCCGCCAACTACGGCGCCTGGTACGTCGCCCAGGTCCTGGACGCGCTCACCTCCAACCCCGAGGTGTGGGGCAAGACCGCGCTGTTCATCACCTACGACGAGAACGACGGCTTCTTCGACCACGTGATCCCGCCCTTCCCGCCGGCCTCCGCCGCCCAGGGCCTGTCGACCGTGGACCCCTCGCTCGACCTGTTCAAGGGCGACGCCGGCCACGCCGCCGGCCCCTACGGGCTCGGCCAGCGGGTGCCGATGCTGGTCGTCTCGCCCTGGAGCAAGGGCGGTTACGTCTGCTCCGAGACCTTGGACCACACCTCGATCATCCGGTTCATCGAGCGCCGCTTCGGTGTCCAGGAGCCGAACATCTCGCCCTGGCGCCGCGCGGTCTGCGGCGACCTGACCGCCGCCTTCGACTTCTCCCGCAAGGACACCAGGCCGGTCACGCTGCCGTCCACGGCCGGCTACCAGCCGCCGGACCACGACCGGCACCCCGACTACGTGCCCGTCCCGCCCGCCAACACCGCCCTGCCCAAGCAGGAGCGCGGCTGCCGGCCCACCCGCCCGCTCAAGTACGCCCCCGTGGTGGACGGTTCCGCGGACACGGCGGCCGGGAAGTTCACTCTCTCCTTCGCCTCCGGCGCACAGGCGGGCGCCGCGTTCCTGGTCACCTCGAACAACCGCGCCGACGGTCCCTGGCCCTACACCACCGAGGCCGGCAAGACCCTCTCCGACACCTGGAACTCGGTCTACTCCGGCGGCTCGTACGACCTCGCCGTGCACGGCCCGAACGGCTTCCTGCGCCTGTTCAAGGGCCGCAACAAGGTCGCCGGGCCCGAGGTCACGGCCCGCTACGCCGGGGACGACGTCGAGCTGACCTTCACCAACAAGGGCTCCGGCACGGTGAAGCTGAAGCTCGTGAACCGCTACGGCGGCAGCCCGGTCGCCGTCACCGTGCGGCCCGGCGCCACCGTGAAGCACACCGTCGCCCTCACGGCCAGCAAGCGCTGGTACGACCTCACGGTCACCTCGGACAACGACCCGGCCTTCCTGCGCGCCTTCGCCGGCCACGTCGAGAACGGGCACCCCGGCGTCAGCGACCCGGCCATCATCACGGGGTGAACGGGGTGAACGGGCGATGAACACCGCTCCGTGCGGACTGGTCAGGTACCGGTCACATCAGGGTAGTGTGCCCCGGTGACCACGCAATCGAACACTCCTGCAGGCTGGTACCCCGATCCGCACGGGGCTGCCCAGACGCTCCGTTACTGGGACGGCGCGCAGTGGACCGAGCACACGAACCCGGCCCAGCAGGCCGCCGGACAGGTTCCGCAGCAGCAGGCCGCGCCCCAGCAGCCCGCCGCCCACATCCCGCACCAGCAGGGCACCGACGCCAAGGTGCAGCGCCAGGTGCAGCAGCAGGCCGGGGTCGCGGCCGGCGGTCCCGGCGGCGGCACCCTCTTCACCGAGCCGGTCCTGGTGGTGAACCAGAAGGCCAAGCTGATCGAGCTGACCAACGAGTACAAGGTCATGGACCAGAACGGCCGCGAGATCGGCGCGGTCGTCCAGGTCGGCCAGAGCGCGCTGAAGAAGATCCTGCGCTTCGTCTCCAGCCTCGACCAGTTCATGACGCACAAGCTGGAGATCCGCGACTCCTACGGGCAGCCGCAGCTGGTGCTGACCCGGCCCGCGAAGTTCATCAAGTCCCGGGTCATCGTGACCCGTCCGGACGGCTCGCCGGTCGGTGAGATCGTCCAGCAGAACATGATCGGGAAGATCAACTTCGCGATGAACGTGAACGGCCAGCAGGTCGGCGCGATCAAGGCGGAGAACTGGCGGGCGTGGAACTTCGCGATCGTCGACCACTCGGACAACGAGGTGGCCCGGATCACCAAGACCTGGGAAGGCCTTGCCAAGACGCTGTTCACGACGGCGGACAACTACGTCCTGCAGATCCACTACCAGCTGCCCGAGCCGCTGCTGAGCCTGGTCGTGGCGACGGCGCTGACCGTCGACACCGCGCTCAAGCAGGACTCCCGGGGCTGGAACTGAGCAGGACCCGCACGGGGAGTACGGCAACGGCGGCCGGTGCACGCGGACTTCGCGCGCACCGGCCGCCGTCGTGTGTCCGGTCGGGCCGTGTGTCCGGTCGGATCGGGTGTCCGCTCAGAGTGCGGTGAGATGCCCGGGCTGCTCCGGCTGCCGGGGCACCAGCGCCGGTTCCGCTGCCGCTGAGCCCGGCTCCAGGGCCAGGACCGCGGCGACGGGGTGGTCGTCGTGTTCGTCGGACCGGTCGGGCTCGGGCGCCGCCCGGGTCAGCAGGACCACGCCCCAGGCCGCCAGCCCCGCTCCGGCCAGCCCCAGCAGGACACCGACGGCACCGCCCCGCAGGCCCTGCCCGAGCAGGGTCAGCCCGATGACCGCGGCGGCCACCGGGTTGGCCAGGGTGACCACGGCCAGCGGGCCGCCGAGACCGCCGCGGTAGGCCGTCTGCGACAGCAGCAGCCCGCCGGTGGCGAACGCGGCGACCAGGACGGCGACCACGATCACCTCGGCACTCCGCGCCGGACCCGTGCGGTCGGTTGCCGCCACTGTCACGGTCTGGGTGAGGGCGGAGGCGATCCCCGAGGCGAACCCGGAGGCGGTCGCGTGCCGCAGGCCCGGCCGGGCGCCGGGCCGGGAGAGCATGCCGATCAGAGCAGCGGTCGTACCGGCGACCGTCAGTGCCTGGGTCAGGGTCAGCACCCGCTCGGGCGCCGGACCCGACGCGGTGACCAGCAGCGCGGCCAGCCCCAGCAGCGTGAGCGCCGTACCGCGCCACTCCTCCGAGCTGACCCGCCGTCCGGCCGCCCGCGCCCCGAGCGGCACGGCCGCGACGAGGGTGAGCGCGCCCAGCGGCTGGACGACGGTGAGCGGGCCGTACTTGAGGGCCACGACGTGCAGCAGTGCGGCGGCCGCGTTCAGCCCGACCGCCGACCACCAGGCGCCGGAGCCCAGCAGCCGGAGGAGGCCGGTCCCGGGGTTGCGGGAGGCGAGGCGTTCCTGGGCGACCGCGGCCGCGGCGTAGGCGACGGCCGAGATCAGGGACAGGCCGACGGCGAGGAGGGCGGCGAGGCTCATCGGCCCGCTCCCACCAGGACGGGCTCCTTCGGGGCGAGCCGCCGGGCACCGCGGCCCGCCGTACTGGACGTCCGCTTCGGCGGGGGGACGACCGCGAGCGCGATGCCGAGCATGGCGGTCGCCACGATCGCGTCCAGCCAGTAGTGGTTCGCCGTGCCCACGATCACCAGCAGGGTGATCAGCGGGTGCAGCAGCCACAGCCCGCGCAAGCGCGACCGGGTGGCCGCGATCAGGCCGACGGCCACCATCAGGGCCCAGCCGAAGTGCAGCGACGGCATCGCCGCGAACTGGTTGGAGAGGTGGTCGCTGGACGGCGGGCCGTAGACGGAGGGGCCGTAGATCCGGGCCGTGTCCACCAGGCCGGTGCCGGTCAGCATCCGCGGCGGGGCCAGCGGGAACGCGAACGGCAGCACCAGGGCCGCGGAGGTGACCACGGCCAGGACCCGGCGGGCCCACACGTAGTGCGTGGGCCGCCTGAGGTACAGCCACACCAGGAAGGCCAGCGTGGCTGGGAAGTGGACGGTCGCGTAGTAGGTGTTCGCCAGGTGCACGGGGGTGTCGCCGTGCAGCAGTGCGGACTGCACGGCGGTCTCGTGGGGAAGGTGCACGGCCCGCTCGAGGTCCCACACCCGATGGGCGTTGCGGAAGGCGTCGGCGGTGTGGCCGACGGCCAGCTGCCGCCCGAGCTTGTAGACGAGGAAGAGTCCTGCGACCAGCAGGAACTCACGGAGGAGCGGCGGGCGCGATATCGCGTCCGGCTCCGCTTCTGCAGGCTCGGTTCGGGCATTCATCCCCCGGCCCCTTCGCTGACGGTCGTGCGTGTGGTGGTGCGGGCTGAGACCCGGACCGGACCCGGAGCTCATCGATACGCCTCAGTACCGATACGCCAGTGTACCGATACGGCAGTGTACCGATACGCTGGAGTACCGGTACACTTGCGTATCGATTGATGTGCGACACACTGGAGACAGGTTCCGCAGCCGCCCTTGCGCGGATCTTCAGCGGATCGGGTACGAGTGAGGGGAAGTCACGCATGACGTCGCAGGCCGCGGACGGACCGGAGACGGTCGCCGCCTCGCGCCGCTCCAAGATCACGCCCGAGCGTGAGCGGGAGTTCTTCGACGCCGTGCTGGAGCAGATCCGCGAGTGCGGCTACGACTCCGTGACCATGGAGGGCGTCGCCGCCAGCACCCGGTGCAGCAAGTCCACGCTCTACCGGCAGTGGAAGACCAAGCCCCAGTTCGTCGCGGCCGCGTTGCGCGCCAACCGCAAGGTGCGTTTCGCGGGTATCGACACCGGCTCGCTCGCCGAGGACCTGCGCCAGGCGGCGCGGGCCGCGGGTGACTGGTCCAACAAGGACGCCCGGCTCATGCAGGCGCTCGGTCACGCGGTCACGGCCGACCACGAACTGGCGCAGGCGCTGCGCGAGGCACTGGTCCTGCCGGAGATCGCAGCGCTCCAGGAGATGCTGGAGAGGGGCGTGGAACGGGGCGAGGTGCCCGCGGACCACCCCGCGCTGGAGTACATCCCGGCCATGATGTTCGGCGTCCTGCGCGTGCGCCCGGTGCTGAGCGGCGAGTACGCCGACGCCGACTATCTCGACCGCTTCGTGGAGTCCACCGTGCTGCCCGCACTCGGACTCACCCAGGACCCAGGCCGCCGTTCACGGGATGACTGAACGGTGACCTGCCGGCGCCGCACCGTGGGGACGGGGGCGGCGCGCACCCCCCGGCCGGGTGGGGTTCCTCTTGAGCGGAGGGGAACCCCACCCGGCCGACTTACGTCTGCGGGCTTCCTCAGACGTTCTGGCCGTTCCCGCCGCCCGACGAGACCCTGATCCCCTTCAGGATGTCGTCGATGACGGACACCTTCTGGCCGACGTCCACGCCGAAGCGCACCACGACGATCTGCTTGGTGTCGTTGGGCGAGGGGAAGGCGACCGACTCGACGTAGCCGTCGGCGCCGTTGGCGGTGACCGCCTTCCAGCGCACCAGGTAGCCCTTCTGCCCGGCCACCGTGACCGCCTTGGAGGCCAGCACCTCGTGCGAGGTGATGCTGCCGTAGGTGGTGCCGCCGTAGGACTCCTTGGCGTTGGCCGCGATGTCCGCCTTGGCGACCGCCTCGGCCGTGTCGCCGTCCGTGCCGAGCGCGACGGCCGGCGCCGAGTAGGCGCCGCCCGCGGTGCACGTCTGCTCCTTGTTGCCCGGGCACTTGTAGGAGTCGTCGGACGTCACCTGCGCGCCGACACTGATCGTCTGGCCGGTCCAGCCCTTGGGCACGGGAATGCTGATCCCGTTCACCGGATCCGGCACCGTGCCGCCGCCCCGGATCTTGGGCGCCGCGGACTGCCCCGGGGACGGCGACCCGCCCGGACCGCCGGACCCGCCCGGACCACCGGATCCGCCACCGGGCCCACCCTGCCCGCCGTTCTGCCCGCCCGGTCCCTGCTGGGAACCTGCACGGTCGTTGCCCCCGCTGCCCCCTCCGTCCTTGGTGAGCGCGTACACCCCGACCCCGATGCTCGCCAGTACCGCGACCGCGGCCGCGACGGCTATGCCCGTGCGCAGACCGTGCCGCGGCGCGGTCGGCGGCTGGACCGGGTACGCCGGGTACCCCGGGTAGGCGGCCCCGTACGCCGGAGCAGCCGGCTGCGGGCCGCCGGGAAGCTGCTGCGCCGGGGGACCCCACGTGGCGGCCGTCCCGGCGGGGCGGGTCTGGTCCGTCCAGGCCTTGCCGTCCCACCAGCGCTCGGTGGGCGGACCGTCATTCGTCTGCCCGGGGTCGGCGTACCACCCGGGAGGAGTCACCTGCGTCATGCCCCCACCGTATGAGGCATCGGTGAAAGCCGGATGAGAGGATCCGCGGCCAATTACTCGGACCGGCACATTTCACCTCGGATTTCCGTGCCCTCACCTCCGATTTCCGTGCCCTCGCCTCGGCTTCCACGCTTCCGCCGTGGATTTCCGTGCCACGACCGCCACGGCCGGGCCGGCGTGCGGTACGGCACGGTGGGCGTCCTCACACCGCCACCACCAACCGCACCGGCCCGACCCGCGGAGCCGGCGGCAGGCGCAGGCCCTCCCGCCCCGGTGTCAGTGAGCCCAGCACGCTCGGGTGCCGGGCGCCCGTGCTGCGCGGGTCGGTGCCGGGGAGGCCGTGGGCGGTGAGGAAACCGAGGACCGCGAAGGCGTACGCCTCCTTCGCGGCGGCGGACAGGCCGAGCTGGTCCGAGGTGCGTACGGCGGTCTCCGGGAGCAGGCCGCGGACGTGGGACATGAGCACCGGGTTGCGGGTGCCTCCGCCGGAGGCGATCACCTCCGTGGCGCCGACGGACCGCACCGCGTCGGCGACCGTCCGGGCCGTCAGCACGGTGAGCGTCGCCAGTACGTCCGGGGCGGGCAGGCCGTTCACCCCGGCCGCCCGCAGGTACCCGGAGTGGAACAGCTCCTTGCCGGTCGTCTTGGGCGGGACCAGCGCGTAGTACGGCTCCGCGAGCAGCCGGTCCAGCAACGGCAGGTTCGGCCGGCCCCGCGCGGCCAGCGCCCCGTCGGCGTCGTAGGCCAGGCGCCCGCCGCTGAACTCCCTGGCCGCCGCGTCGAGCAGCGCGCAGCCCGGCCCGGTGTCGAAGGCCGTACCGTCCGGCGCGGTCAGGTTGGCGATGCCGCCGATGTTCAGCGCGACCGGCGTGCCCGGCCTGCCCCGCAGCCACAGCAGGTCGACCAGGCTCACCAGGGGCGCGCCCTGGCCGCCGGCGGTGACGTCCCGGGCGCGGAAGTCGGCGACCACCGGCAGCCCGGTCGCCTCGGCGATCCACGCCGGCTGCCCCAGCTGGAGCGTGCCGTGCACCCGGCCGCCGTCCACCCAGTGGTAGACGGTCTGCCCGTGCGAGGCCACCAACTCGCCCCGCCCACCGCACAGTTCATGGTCCGCCCGGACCGCCGCCGCGGCGAAGGCCTGCCCGATCAGGGTGTCCAGCCGGCACACCTCGGCGAGCGGGACGGCGGCCGGCGGCAGGGCCGCGGCGAGCGCTTCGCGCAGCTTGCCGTCGTAAGGTGTGCTCACCATCCCCAGCGCCTTGAGAACCAGCGTCTCCCCGTCCAGCCGTAGATCCGCGGCCGCCGCGTCGACCGCGTCGTACGACGTCCCCGACATGAGCCCGATCACCCGCATGGTCAACTCACCTCTGTCGTCTGCCGTTTCAGGAGCGCCAGCGCGCTCACCGCGCACGCCGCCGCCGCGTAGTAGGCGGGCACGTCCACGTTCCCGGTCCTGCGTACTGCCTCCGTGATGATCAGTCCCGCGCACCCGGAGAACACCGCGTTCGACAGGGAGTAGGCCAGCCCGAGGCCCGTCCAGCGCACCCGCGCCGGGAACATCTCGGCGAGCAGCGCGGGCCCCGGCCCGGCCATCAGTCCCACCACGGCGCCCGCGGCACACGTGGCCACGCCCTTGGCCACGGCCGAAGTCCCGCCGCTCTGCAGCAAGTTGCACAACGGCACCGCCAGCCCGGCCACCAGCACCGCCCCGGTGAGCATCACCGGCCGCCGCCCGACCCGGTCGCTGAGCAGCCCCGCCGGGAGGATCGCCGCGGCGAACCCGACGTTGGCCGGCACGGTGGCGAGCAGCGCCTCCCGGACGCCCGTGTGCAGCGAGGTCTGGAGATACGAGGGCAGGACGACGAGGAACGTGTATCCGGCCGCCGACCAGCCCATGACCCGCCCGACGCCCAGCAGCACCGCCGACGCGACCACCCCGGCGCCACCCGGGCCGTCAGCCGTCCTCTCCCGCTCCCGGAACTCCGGCGTCTCCTCCAGTCCGACCCGCAGCCACACCGCCACCAGCCCCAGCGGCAACGCCAGGAGGAACGGCAACCGCCACCCCCAGCCGAGGAGTTGGGCCTCGCCGAGCACCGTGGCCGTCGCCGCCGCGGCACCCGCACCGCCCAGCAGGCCCAGCGCCACCGTGAACGACTGCCACGCGCCGTACAGTCCGCGCCGCCCCGGCGGGGCGAACTCGGTCATCAGCGCCACCGCACCGCCGAACTCGCCGCCTGCCGAAAGTCCCTGAAGCACCCTCAGGAACGTCAGCAGCCACGGAGCCAGGGCACCCGCGGTGGTGTACGTCGGCAGCACGCCGATCAGCGTCGTCGCGGCCGTCATCAGCGCGATCACCCCGATCAGCACCGGCCGCCGCCCGATCCGGTCGCCCAGCCTGCCGAACAGGGCCGCACCGAGGGGACGGAAGAAGAACGCCAGTGCGAAGGAGGCGTACGTGCGCACCAGGCCCTCGGCCGGAGTCCCGCCCGCCGGGGTGAAGAACCGGTCGGCGAGGACGGTCGCCAGATAGCCGTAGACGCCGAACTCGTACCACTCGACGAGATTGCCCACCGACCCCGCCGCCACCGCCCGCACCGTCTGCGTGCGGGCGGCCGCATAGCCGCGGGATCCGCGCTCGTCGCGGTCGTGTCGTTCTCCATGATCCCCGCGATCTCCGGGAGGTTCGAAAATCAGCTTCATTCCAGGCCCTGTTGACGGTTCGTCGGCTCTGCACCGGCTGGTGGGACGGCGTGCGCGTCGCCCACTCGCCTCTTCGTTCACCCGGCGGGGCAACAGCTGCCCGTACCGGCCTCCACACATCCCATCGGACGGCTACGCTCGTGGTCTGTACGTCATTCGGGCGACCTGGGGAGGTAACGGGATGACGGAGGGACGGCCGTCGGCGGCCGCCGCGGCTTCCCTGTGGGAGCGGGACGCGGAGATCGCCACCGTCACGCGGACGCTCGACGTCCTGTGTGCCGATCAGTCATCCGCGGGCAGCCTGCTGGTCTTCCGGGGCGAGGCCGGACTCGGCAAGACCGCGCTGCTCACCGAGACGCGCCGCATCGCCGAGCGCCGCGGCTGCACGGTGTGGTACGCCCGCGGCGGCGAGACCCTGAAGTCCGTGCCGTTCAACGTGGTGCGGCAGCTGCTGCAGCCGGCGCTGGTCTCCCTGCTCCCGGAGGAGGCCCGCGAGTACCTCGGCGACTGGTACGACATCGCGGGCCCCGCTCTCGGGATAGTGGACCCCGGCGCGGGCAGCGTCGACCCGCAGTACGTCTGCGACGGGCTCGTCGCGGCCGTGCGCCGGCTCGCCCGTCGTGAGTGGCCGCTGGTGCTGATCATCGACGACGCGCACTGGGCCGACCAGGAGACCCTGCGCTGGCTCGCCGCGTTCGTCGAACGGCTGGACGACCTGTCGGTGCTGGTCCTGGTCGCCCGCCGCCCCGGCGAGGTGAGCGGCGAGAGCGCCCGCCACCTCGAAGCGGTCGCCGCCGCGGCGGGCCGCCCGGTCAACAACCTCAGCGCCCTCACCCCGGCGGCCACCGCCGGGCTCACCCGCGCCACCGTCGGCCGGCACGCCGACGACCCGTTCTGCCGCGAGGTCTGGGCCGTCACCGGCGGCAACCCGTACGACACCGTCGAACTCCTCGCCAAGGTGCTGGACAGCGAGGTCCATCCGGTCGAGTCCCGGGCCGGCGAACTGCGCGACCTGAACCGCTCCGCCCGCGGCGGCGGCCTGGTCGACCGGCTCAAGGGACTCGGTATCGACGCCACCCAGTTCGCCTGGGCCGCCGCCATCCTCGGCACCGGCATCTCCGTCGATCTCGTCGCACGGCTCGCCTCCATGAACCCCGACATCGCCGAGCGCTGCGCCGATCTGCTCCGCACCGCCCGCATCCTCACCGAACCCGAGCCGGCGGCCGGCGTCGAGACCGGGGACGGCGAGCTGGAGTTCGTCCACCCGCTGATCGCCTCCGCCGTCTACAACTCCATCCCGCCGGGCGTGTGCACCGCCATGCACGGCGTCGCCGCGCAGATCCTCACCGAGACCGGGCACAGCGCCGCCGAGGCCTCCCGGCACCTGCTCAAGGTGCACCCGGACGACGACGAGGAACTCGTCGAGCAACTGCGCGAGGCGGCCCGCGAACACCTGGCCGTCGGCGCGCCCGACGCGGCCCGCCGCTGCCTGGAGCGCGCCCTGGAAGAGCCGCCGCTCCCCGAGGCGCACGCACAGGTGCTCTTCGAACTGGGCCACGCCACCCTGCTCACCGCACCCGCCGTCACCATCGAGCACCTGCAGTCCGCGCTCGCCATGCCCGGCCTGAACGGTGCCCAGCGGGTCGACGCCGTGGTCCGGCTCTCCCAGGCGCTGCTCCACAACGACCAGCTGGAGGAGGCAGTCCGCACGGTCGAGGCCGAGGCCGCCCGGCACGAGACGGGCCCGGTCAAGCTGCGGCTGCAGGCCGTGCAGTTCATGTGGGAGGGCATCCACGGCGAGACAGTCTCCCAGGAACGCTCCCGGCGCCTGGCCGAACTGGCCGGCACCTGCACCGGCCGGGACAACTCCGAGCGCGCCCTGCTGATCCTGCGCGGCTTCGACGCGATGACCCACGGCGAGAACGCCGAGGAGGTCCTCCAGCTGTGCGACCGCGCCCTCGTCAACGGCCGTCTCGCACCCGGCCTCGGCTGGACCGACGGCGAGTGGGGCATCGAACTGCTGATGATGCTCGGCAGCGCGTACGCCTACGCCGACCGGCTCGACCGTGCCGAGAGCCTGTTCGCCGAGGCCCTGCGCGCCTACACCGGCGCCGGCTGGCGCGGTGGCCACCTCTCCCTGGCCAATGCCTTCCTCGGCCTCGCCTACCGCAGGCAGGGCCGGCTCCGCGACGCCGAGACCACGCTGCGCGAGGCGCTGACCCTTGCCGAGCGCGTCGGGCGTGGCCTGCCGCTGTACTGGTCCTCGACCTGCGGACTCGTCGACACCCTTCTGGCCCGCGGCCATGTCGAGGAGGCCTGGTCGATCGCCGAGCAGTACGGCTTCGCCCCGCCCTACCCGTCCACCATCGTGCTGCCCGACATCCGCTCCGTGCGCGGCCGGCTGCTGCTCGCGGTGGGCCGCACCGACGAGGGCATCAACGAACTGGAGGCCGCCGAGAAGACCGCCGCCTCCCGCGGTGGCCACAACCCCGTTCTCGCACCCTGGTCCATCGACCTCGCCAAGGCCCTCGCCACGCAGGACCCCGCCCGGGCCGCCCAGCTCGCCGCGGACGCCCGCCGGCAGGCGGAGCGGTTCGGCACGGACACCGCCATCGGCGAGGCCCTGCGCTGCGCCGCCGCCCTGGAGACCGGCCAGCGTGCGGTCCACCTGGCCGCCCAGGCCGTCGCCTATCTGGAGGCCTCCCCCTGCCAGTACGAGCACGCGGCGGCCCGGGTCGAGTACGGCATCGCGATCCGCTCGGTCGCGGAACTCAACCGCGGCCTGGCGCTCGCCCGTTCGATCGGGGCGGACGGGCTGGTGGCGCAGGCGCGGGAGGTGCTGGAGACGGGTCGGGGACTGCGATAGGCCAGATGGCCGGCAACTGGTCGGTGACCACCGCCGACCGCGGCCCGTGCCCAGGTCCTGGGTGGCCGGGGCCAGGACGCCCGGCGCGCCGTCGGCAACCGTGTTCACGGCGTCACGCCCGCGTCGCGCGTCATCGTCGTGTCCATGTGGTCGCCGGATGCGGCACGTTGACGGATACCCCGGTGCCCGCCGGCCCGCACTTGCTGCGGCGGTACGCCGACACGCCGTTGTAACCACGGGTCGGTTCCGGGTCGGCGAAGTCCAGCGGCTCGTGGTTCACGGCGAGTCGCAGCTCGTGGCCGTCGGCGCCCAGCTCGCGCACCTCGGCGAGCGAGGCCGGCGATGTACCGGCCGAGCCCGGAGGCGGCGCCCGTGATCAGAACAGTCGACATGCCCCCACCCTGGACACGGCCCCGCCCCCGGCAAGGAGGTGCTGCTGAAGCTACGACCAGCAGGGTCAGCCTCGGCCGGGCGTCCCGGCCTCGTCCTTCCCGTCCTCCTCGGCGAGCACCCGCTGGGCCGTCGCGAACGCCGAGTTGGCCGCGGGCACCCCGCAGTACACCGCGGTCTGCAGCAGCACCGCGCCGATCTCCTCCGGCGTCAGCCCGCCCCGCCGCGCCGCCCGGACGTGCATGGCCAGCTCGTCGTAGTGGCCGTGCGCGACCAGCGCGGTCAGCGTGATCATGCTGCGCTCGCGGCGCGAGAGGGTCGGGTCGGCCCAGATCTCCCCCCAGGCGTAGCGGGAGATGAAGTCCTGGAACCGCGCGGTGAACGGGGTCTGCCGGGTCTGCGCCCGGTCGACGTGTGCATCGCCCAGCACCTCCCGGCGCACCGCCATCCCGCTCGCCGGCGCCCCGGTCAGCTGGGTGCGCAGGGCGGTCAGGACGGCCTGCGGGCACTGCGCGGGCGCGAGGTGCGAGGCCCCGGGCAGCTCCACGAGCGCGGCCGCCGGCACCGCGTCCGCGATCTCCCGCAGATGCGCGGGCGGTGTCGCCGGATCCTGCCGCCCTGCCACGAGCAGGGTCGGTACGGCGATGTCGGCGAGCCGGTCGCGCAGGTCGAACGCGGCCAGCGCGTCGCAGCAGGCCGCGTACGCCTCCGGGTCGGCCTCCCGATGGTCCCGCACCAGCCGCGGCACGGTGAAGCCGGGTGTGAACCACCGCGCGTCGGCGCTCTCCACCAGCCACTCCAGGCCCTCCCGGCGCGCCCGCTCGGCCCGCTCCCGCCAGGGCGCGCTGCCGCCGAAGTGCGCGGAGGAGCAGATGACGGCCAGCGAGGTCAGCCGCTCGGGGTGGTGCACGGCCAGGTGCAGGCCGACCGCGCCGCCCAGCGACACGCCCGCACAGGCGAACCGCTCGATGCCGAGCGCGTCCGCGAGCGCCAGCACCAGCGCGGCGAGGTCGCCGACAGTGGCGCCCGGCCCGATCAGGTCCGGCGCCGAACCGCCGTGCCCCGGCAGGTCCCAGCGCACCACCCGGTGGGTGATCGACAGCTCGGGCGCGACCGCGTCCCACAGGGCGTACGAGGTGCCGAGCGACGGGCCGAGCAGCAGTGGGGGAGCGCAGGCCGGGCCTTCTTCGCGGTGGTTGAGGAGTTTCACGGTCAACGTCGCTCCAGGGCGCGGTCGGTGAGGGCGCCCGCGAATCCGGTGTAGCGGGCCGGGTCGGTGAGGTCGTCCAGCTCGACCTCCTTCAACTCTGCTTCCTGTACGAGGAGTTCACGCAACGAGCGGTCTTCCTCGTGGGCGCGGCGGGCCAGCTCGGTCAGCAGCTCCTTGGCCCGTGCACGACCGAGGACGGGTGCCAGCGCGGCGGACAGCCGTTCGGAGACGATCAGACCCCGGGTCGTGTCGAGGTTCCGGCGCATCGCGGCGGGGTGCACACGCAGCCCCTCGGTCAGCCCGGCCGCGTGGGCGGCCGCACCGCCCACCAGTCGGAGCAGGTCGCGCAGTGGCTCCCACTCGGCGTGCCAGGCACCGGCCGGCCGCTCGTCCTCGGCGGCCAGGGAGCCGTACAGGGTGGCCGCGAGCTGCGGGGCGCGCCGGGCGGCCGCGGCCAGCAGCGTGGACCGCACCGGGTTCGCCTTGTGCGGCATGGCGGAGGAGCCGCCGCCGCTGCCCTCGCTCACCTCACCGATCTCGGTGCGCGACAGCGTCAGCACGTCCACGGCGAGCTTGCCCAGCGCCCCCGCGGTGAAGGCCAGGCAGCCGGCCAGGTCGGCGACGGGCGTGCGGAGCGTGTGCCAGGGCAACGCCGGTGCCGCGAGGCCGACTTCGCGGGCGTACGCCTGGACCAGCGCGTCCGCGTCCCGGGCGCCGTACGCCTGGAAGGCCGCCAAGGTCCCCGCCCCGCCGCCGAGTTGGGCGGGCAGTGAGTCCCGTACCCGGGTGGCGCGATCGCGTGCGTCCAGGACCAGCGAGCGCCAGCCGGCCGCCTTCAACCCGAACGTCGTGGGAACGGCGTGCTGGGTGAGCGTCCGCCCGGGCAGTGCCGTGTCGCGGTGCTCCGCCGCGAGCCCGGCCAGCGCCCGCTCGGTCCGGCCGAGGTCGGCGAGGATCGGCTCCAGGGTGCGCACGGCGACCAGCATCGTCGCCGTGTCCATGATGTCCTGGCTGGTCGCACCCCGGTGGACGTACGGGCCGTACTCCTCGCCGACCGCCGCCGTCAGGTCGGCGACCAGCGGGATGACCGGGTTGCCGCCCGCCGGGGTGCGGGCCGCCAGCGAACGGATGCCGAAGTTCGCCGGGACGGCCGCCTCGGTCACCGCCGCCGCGGCCTCGCCCGGGGCGAGCCCGAGCGCGGCCTGCGCCCGGGTCAGCGCGGCCTCGGCGTCGAGCAGGGCCCGCAGACAGGCGTGGTCGCCGGTCTCGGCGGCGGCCTCGGACAGCCCCCACTCGGGGGCGAGCAGACCCGTGTCGGCGTACGGCGGGGAAGCAGATGTCACTGGAACTCCAGGAAGACCGTCTCGCCTTCACCCTGAAGGCGGATGTCGAAACGGTAGGTGCTGCCGCCCTCGTCACCGGCGATCAGCGTGTCGCGCCGGTCGCCCACCCGGGTGAGCAGCGGGTCCGCGGCGAGCGCGGCTTCGTCGCCCGGCAGGTAGATCCGGGTGAACAGGTGCGCGAGCAGGCCGCGCGCGAAGACGCACACGCTCAGGTACGGGGCACTGCGCCCGCGTGCGCCGGGCCGCAGCGTCCGTGCGTACCAGTGGCCGTTCGCGTCGGTCTGGACGCGGCCCCAACCGGTGAACTCCACACCGTTGCGGCCCAGATGGCCGCCGGTCGCCGGGTCCCGCCGGATGGAGCCGTCCACCTGCGGGACGGTGCCGTCGGGGCGCGGCCCCCACACCTCGACGAGGGCGTCCGGGAGCGGATTGCCGCCGCCGTCGAGGACGTACCCGTGCACGGTGACCGTGTCGGGGTGTCCCAGGGGCGCGATGTCCTCGCCGCCGCGGAACGGCAGCGCGTACCCGTAGAAAGGGCCGACCGTGTGGGAGGGGGTGGGCGGCACGCTGTGCGGGCCGCGCGTGTCGGTCTTCGTCATCGCTTCCGTCAGCGTCCTTCCTCGATCCAGGTGGCGGCCGGGCCGTCCAGCACGATGTCCCAGCGGTAGCCGAGGGAGAACTCCGGCACCGACAGGCCGTGTTCGTAGGTGGCGACCAGCCGTTGCCGGGCCGCGTCGTCCGTCACGGACTGCAGGATCGGGTCGTACGGGAACAGCGGGTCGTTCGGGAAGTACATCTGCGTCACCAGCCGCTGGGTGAACGCCGTGCCGAAGACCGAGAAGTGGATGTGCGCCGGGCGCCAGGCGCCCACGTGGTTGCGCCAGGGGTAGGGGCCGGGCTGGATGGTGGTGAAGTGGTAGCGGCCCTCGGCGTCCGTGAGGGTGCGGCCGACGCCGGTGAAGTTGGGGTCCAGCGGGGCGTCGTGCTGCTCGCGTTGATGGGCGTAGCGTCCGGCCGAGTTGGCCTGCCAGATCTCGACGAGCTGATCGCGGACCGGGTGCCCGGCACGGTCCAGGAGTCGTCCGGAGACGGTGATCCGCTCGCCGACGGGCTGGCCGGTGTGCTGCCGGGTGAGGTCGTTGTCGATGCCGGTGAGGTCGCGCTCCCCGAAGGCGGGGGAGTGCAGTTCCACCAGTTCGGGGTCCTGGCGGGTGTCGATGGCGACCAGGGGCAGCTTGGGGTGGCGGAGCACGGAGGAGCGGTAGGGAGCGTAGTCACGGCGCGGGTGGTGCTCGACGGGCGCTCCGTCGGCGACCCGCTTCTCGTACGCGGCGTGCTCGGCCGCGATCTCCTGGTCGATGTCCTGCTGGGTGAGAGCCATTGGGGGATACCTGACGCTTCCTTGGCGTTCGAGGAGGAGACTTCGACGTGCGAGGACCAGTCCTCAGCGATCGAGGACGAGTGCGAGGCCCTGGCCCACGCCGATGCAGAGGGTGGCCGAGGGCGATCGCCCCGCCCTGGGGGTTGAGGATCGCCGGGTCGAACTCGGGCCACTACGCGACACGGCCGAGGACCTGGGCGCGGAACGCCTCGTTGCGCGGAGGGCGTGGGCGGCGAGGTCGTCGGGGCGGACGGAGGACAGTCCGCCGTTGTAGCGGCCGATCGGGGTGCGGACGGCGTCGACGACGTGTACAGGGTTCACAGCACGTTCTCCCCGATGGTCAGTTCGGCGTCGGTCCTGATGACGACGTCTTCAACGGTCACGCCCGGCGCGGTCTCCACCAGGACGAGCCCCGCATCCGTGACGTCCAGCACCGCCAGATCCGTGACGACTCGGTTCACACACGCCTTGCCCGTGAGCGGCAGCGTGCACTGCTCCAGGATCTTCGGGGAGCCGTCCTTGGCCGTGTGCGTCATGACGACGACGACCGTACGGGCGCCGTGCACCAGGTCCATCGCCCCGCCGATCCCGGTGACCAGCTTCCCCGGGACCGCCCAGTTGGCCAGGTCGCCGCCCGCGGACACCTGCATCGCGCCGAGCACGGCCACGTCGATGTGCCCGCCCCGGATCATCGCGAAGCTCAGGGCCGAGTCGAAGTATGAGGCGCCCGGCAGAACCGTCACGGTCTCCTTGCCGGCGTTGATCAGGTCCGGGTCGACCGCGTCCTCGGCGGGGTACGGGCCGGTGCCCAGGATGCCGTTCTCCGACTCCAGGACCACCTCGACGCCCGGCGGCAGATGATTCGGGATCAGCGTCGGCAGGCCGATGCCGAGGTTGACGTACTGTCCGTCCTTGAGTTCGCGGGCCGCGCGGGCGGCCATCTCCTCGCGTGTCCAGGCCATCAGGACCTCACCGTCCGCTGTTCGATCTTCTTGTCCGCCGCCTGCTCGGGGGTCAGCGCCACCACGCGCTGCACGAAGACGCCGGGCAGGTGCACCGCGTCCGGGTCGATCTCCCCGGGCTCCACCAGCTCCTCCACCTCGGCGACGGTCACCCGGCCGGCCATCGCGGCAAGGGGGTTGAAGTTCCGGGTGGACTTGCCGAAGACGAGGTTGCCGTGCCGGTCGCCCCGGGCGGCGCGGACCAGCGCGAAGTCGGTGCGGATGCCCGGCTCCAGGACGTACTCCACGCCGTCGAACTCCCGGACCTCCTTCGGCGGCGAGGCGAGCGCGACCCCGCCCTCACCGTCGTAGCGCCACGGCAGCCCGCCCTCGGCGACCTGCGTGCCCACGCCCGCGGGGGTGTAGAAGGCGGGGATCCCGGCGCCGCCCGCGCGCAGCCGCTCGGCGAGCGTGCCCTGCGGGATCAGCTCGACCTCCAGTTCGCCGGACAGGTACTGGCGGGCGAACTCCTTGTTGCCGCCGATGTAGGAGCCGGTCACCCGGGCGATCCGGCCGGCGGCCAGCAGCACCGCGAGGCCGGACCCCATCGCGCCGCAGTTGTTCGACACCACGCTCAGACCGGTCGTCCCGCGCTCGTACAGCGCCTGGATCAGTACGTTCGGCACACCGCTCAGCCCGAAGCCGCCGACCGCGAGGGACGCGCCGTCCGGCACATCGGCCACCGCCTCCAGGGCAGTGGCGACCACCTTGTCCATCCGTGAAGCCCCATCTCTGCAATTAATCAGCGCACTGAGTATTTCGGCGAGGTGCTCCTCACGCTGCCATCGGACATCGGACCCGTCAAGACCTCGTAGTAATAGGGATTTCCTGTGCAGACAGACGGGTCGTCCGGCGAGTATCGTTCAGTGCACCAACGAATCGATCAGGGGAGCGCACATGGCCGCGGTGGACCTCGCCACCCATCCCGGGCACCTGGCCCGGCGGCTCCAGCAGGCGCACTACCTGCTGTGGAACACCATGGTCTCCGAGGAGATCACCTCACCGCAGTTCGCGGTCCTGAACGCGCTCGTCGCCGAGCCGGGCCTCGACCAGCGGACCGTGGGGGAGCGGGTGGGCCTGGACCGGTCGACCATCGCCGAGGTCATCAGCAGGCTCACCCGCCGCGAGCTGCTGCACAAGGTCCGCGACCCGCAGGACGGCCGCCGCTTCCTGCTCCGCCTCACCGACGAGGGCCTGCGTGTCCACCGCAAGCTGACCGTGCGCACCGCGCGGATGAACCAGGTCTTCCTCGCCCCGCTCTCCCCCGAGGAGCAGACCGTCTTCTTCGACCTGATCCGCCGGGTCGCGGACGCCGCCGAGGACCTGCGCAACCCGGCCGAGCCACTGGTCGCCCAACAGGGCTGAACGGCGGCCCGGTCAGGAGTGGGCCTCGGCGAACACCACCCACACCTGGCCGGGGGCGAAGTTCATCGGGCTGCCGTCCGCCGCCGTGAACGCTGTGCCGCCCGTCGCGGACGGCCGGGACCAGGTGGCGTCGAAGGACCGGCCCTCCCGCAGCACCTCGGCCTTTCCGGAGCCGACCGTCTCGGTGTACGGCGTGCTGTTGCCGAGCGCGTCGTGGTACCGGGACGCGCGGATCTTCACGTACTGCACGACGACCGTCGCCGGCGCCGGCCGTCCGCCGTCGGTCGTCACCGTGGGCGTGCCGTCCATCGCGACCAGCCAGCCGCCCCGCCCCGCGGACCAGGCGAAGGTGAAGCGCGCCGACGGATAGCGCACCGTCCGCGTGGTCTCGGGAGTGCCACCGGAGGGAGCCGGGCCGTAGCGGAACCCGGTGGTCAGCGCGGCCTTGCCCGGCGCGGAGGACAGCAGCCGGGCGGGGTGCAGATACAGGTTGTGCGGTGCGGCCCTGCCGGTGCCCCGGTAGTAGGCGTCTCCTGCCTCGTCGGGCGACTCGGCCCGCACGGGGGCCTGGTGGATCAGCGGCAGCAGCTTGCGCTGGGCTCCGGAGAACGCCAGGGTCGGCTCGTCGAACTGGCGCAGCAGCTCCAGGTCGGACTCGCGGGCGCTGCGCACGGGACCGACCGTCTCGGGAAGCGTGGTGGCGTACACCGCCATCAGGCGGCTCAGCCCGCCCTCGACCTGCTCCGCGTACACGACGTCCGCCGCGTCGAGTCCCGTCTGCGGGCGGGCCGCGGGCACGTTGTCGATCTTCACGGCGAGCGGTGAGCCGTCCGCGGGCCCGGCCGGGCGGGTCGGGGACGGGGTCCGGTGCGGGGTGCGGGCATCGTCGGCCGGGCCGTGCCGTGTGCAGCCCGCTGTGAGGGAGGTCGTCATCAGTGCGGCGAGCAGTGCCGCCGTCAGCGCCGTACGTCGTGTGCGTGCCCCGTGTCCCATGCCCACCGCCGCCACCCCCCGTTCGGATGATTTGATTGTGTGCTCATCAGGTCATCGCGGGCCATCCCTGGGTCGTACCAGTCGCGCGTTCGCGTCGGCCGATCCGGCCCAGGATCCTGATGCGGCCCAGGATCCTGATGCGGCCTACGCGCCGTCCTCTTTGGCACCCAGGATCTCCGCGAGGTCGTAGCGCACCGGCTCCTCGAGCTGAGCGTAGGTGCAGCTCTCCGGCGTCCGGTCCGGGCGCCAGCGGCGGAAGCGGGCCGTGTGCCGGAAGCGGGCGCCGTTCTCCATGTGGTCGTAGGCCACCTCGGCGACCCGCTCCGGCCGGATCGGCACCCAGGACAGGTCCTTCTTGCCCGACCAGCGGCTCGGTGCCCCCGGCAGCCGGGCCGTCTCATGTGCCGCCTCGTCTCCCCAGGCCGCCCACGGGTGCCCGGTCACGTCGTCCATCCGCAGCGGCTCCAGCTCCTCGACCAGCTCGGCGCGCTTCTTCATGGCGAAGGCCGCTGACACGCCCACGTGCTGCAGGGCGCCCCGGCCGTCGTAGAGACCCAGCAGCAGCGAGCCCACCACCGGTCCGCTCTTGTGGAACCGGTAGCCCGCCACGACGACGTCCGCCGTCCGCTCGTGCTTGATCTTGAACATGACCCGCTCGTCCTGCAGATAGCGCAGATCGAGCGGCTTGGCGACGACCCCGTCCAGCCCGGCGCCCTCGTACTGCTCGAACCACCGGTGCGCCACCTCCACGTCGGTCGTCGCCGGCGCCAGATGGACCGGCGCGCTCACCCCGGACAGCGCCCGCTCCAGCAGGGCACGGCGGTCGGTCAGCGGTACGTCGAGCAGGGCGTGGTCGTCCAGCGCCAGCAGGTCGAAGGCGACGAAGGAGGCCGGGGTCTTCTCCGCCAGCATCCGCACCCGCGAGTCCGCCGGATGGATCCGCTCGGTCAGCGCGTCGAAGTCCAACCGCCCGCCCCGCGCGATCACGATCTCCCCGTCCAGCACGCACCGCTCCGGCACCCGCTCCTTCAGCGCCGCAACCAGCTCCGGAAAGTACCTGGTCAGCGGCTTCCCGGTACGGCTGCCCAGCTCGACCTCGTCCCCGTCCCGGAACGCGATCGCGCGGAACCCGTCCCACTTCGCCTCGTAGTGCATGCCCGGCGGGATCTTCGCCACCGGCTTGGCGAGCATCGGCTTCACGGGCGGCATCACCGGCAGATCCATGCGTCCGATTCTGCTCGCATACGTCAGCTGCCGCCCGGTATGCGCGGTGTGCCAGGCGCGCCTACCGTGGCCGCATGGGTGATGCGGTGGAACTGCACGTGGCCGGCCGGACCGTACGGCTGTCCAGCCCGGACAAGGTCTTCTTCCCGGAGTACGGATTCACCAAGCTGGACGTCGCCCGGTACTACGCCGCCGTCGGCCCCGGCATCCTGCGCGCACTGCGCGACCGCCCCACCACCCTCCAGCGCTTCCCGGACGGCATCGGCGGCGAGTGGTTCTACCAGAAGCGGGCGCCCAAGGGCATGCCCGACTGGATCCCCACCGCCCACATCACCTTCCCCAGCGGCCGCAGCGCCGACGAGATGTGCCCCACCGAGGAGGCCGCCGTGGTGTGGGCCGCCCAGTACGGCACGCTCACCTTCCACCCCTGGCCGGTGCGCCGCACCCACGTCGACCATCCCGACGAACTCCGCATCGACCTCGACCCGCAGCCCGGCACCGACTACGCCGACGCCGTTCGTGCCGCCCACGAACTGCGCGCCGTCCTCGACGAGTTCGGCGGCCTGCGCGGCTGGCCCAAGACCTCCGGCGGACGCGGCCTGCACGTCTTCGTGCCCATCGAACCGCGCTGGACCTTCCCCCAGGTGCGGCGCGCCGCGATCGCGATCGGCCGGGAGATGGAACGCCGGATGCCCGACCAGGTCACGATCAAGTGGTGGAAGGAGGAGCGCGGCGAACGCATCTTCCTCGACTACAACCAGACCGCCCGCGACCGCACCATCGCCTCCGCCTATTCCGTACGACCCCGCCCGCACGCCCCCGTCTCCGCGCCCCTGCGCTGGGAGGAGGTCGGCGTGGCCCACCCCCGCGACTTCGACCTCGCCACCATGCCGGCCCGCTTCGCCGAACTCGGCGACGTGCACGCCGACATGGACGACCACGCCTACTCCCTCGACGCCCTCCTGGAGCTGGCCCGCCGCGACGAACACGACCACGGCCTGGGCGACCTGCCGTACCCGCCGGAGTACCCGAAGATGCCGGGCGAGCCCAAGCGGGTCCAGCCGAGCCGGGCCCGCCGCGAGCAGGACTCCTGACCCGACCCGACCCGACCCGACCCGATCCGACCCGATCCGGCCCGATCCGACCCGACCCGGCCCGGCGCTAGCGCACCGGCGTGTCGATCCGCTCGCCGAACCCGGCCAGCACGCGCCGGCAGTCCTGCTGGAGGGCCACGTCGGTGAAAACGTCGTAGCGCATGTTGCCGGTGGAGTCGTCGTTGTTGTGGCGGCGGGACGAGGCCGGCTCCGCGCGTATCAGCGGCAGCGCCGGTGCGGCCGCCGCGCCCATGCCCGCCAGGCAGCCGGCTATGGCGGGGCGTTGGGCCGGCGCGGCCGACCACTCGGTCAGGAACACGGGGAGTGTCTCGCCCGTCTCCCCGGTGACCTGCCACAGGCCGACGGCCGCCCGGGCCGGCGTATGGCCGTCCGCGATCATCTCGCGCAACGTGGTTGCTAGTGCGGCGCCGGACCGGCCCAGGGACTCGGTCAGCTGCAGGGCCGCGTACCACGGGCTCCACGACCGCGCAGGGCGCCGAACACCCGCACCGGGTCCTGGTGCAGCCGAGCCAGCGCACCCGGCACGGCGGTCCGCACCCCGGGATCCGGATCGCCGAGCAGTCCGAGGAAGTCCCCGGCCCGCTCGCGGACCAGGTCACGGGCCACGAAGAAGTGCCGCAGCCACTCCTCGTGTACCTCCAGGAACGGGACGCAGGCGACCGTGCTGTCGTACACCTCCCCCTGGTGGTGCACCGCGCCGTACATGCCGTCCAGCGCGATCTCCCGGCGCTCCGGGTCGTCCGACGCCAACCCCCACAGCAGCTCCGGCACATCGGTCGCCGATTCCGTGTACGCATGCCCCATCGACGCCCAGTCGACGTCGTCGATCCCCCTGAACATCCGGCCCTCCCCCTGGTTCATGGCGCGTGTTCCGCCACTGATCACAGGATGCCGCACGCCACTGACGACGGGCCGGGCCTGTGGACAACCCTCACGCGAGGTCGAACACGAACCACTCGGTGAACGGTTTGACCTGCACATGGATCCGGGAACCACGGGAGACGGTCCGGCGCCGGCCGAGCCGGCCGCCGTCGGGGCGGACCAGGCGGCTCTCGGTCAACGGCTCCACGGAGGTCTCCGTCAGACGGCAGTCGACGAGCCGGTTGCGGTCGTCTCCGTATCCGCTGAAGAACACCGCCCGTTCGCCCAGGACTGCGAGCCCGTTCGCACCCCGCACCGGGTTCTGTCGCACCCGCACGACCCGGCCCTCGTCCACCTCGATGAGCGGGAAGCGGGCGTAAGGGCACGCCCAGGCCGTGCGCCCCGCCACGTTCAAGGTGTAGCAGTCGTCGATCCATCCCGCGCCGGGCACCGGGCTGTAGGACCACAGGGGTTCGCCCGTGATGCTCCAGCGGCGCAGGCCGGGCGCGCTCAACGCGTCACCGTAGACGCCCTCGTCGAAGTAGCCGAGCCAGAGGTCTCCCGCCCGGTCGGCCAGGAGGTGCTGGATGCCGTCCCCCACGCGGAACGTGCCGGTCGCCCGGCCCAGTGCGTCGAAGACCTGGACCTGCTGCTGGTCGTCCTTGTCCGCCCGGGGCGACGCCAGCACGAACCCGCCGTCGGGCAGGGCCTCGATGTGGCGGCACCAGCGCAACACCGCATGCAGGTACGTCTCGTGGCACGCGCCGTCCTCGACGGTCACCACCAATGCGTCGTACGGATCGGTGCCCAGGTCTTCGGGCGCCTGCTCGGTGAGCAGCCAGTGGGCCCGGCCGAACGCGTCGACGGAGCTGTGGACGATGTGCCGGTCGCGGTAGGTGCGCGGCAGTCGTGCGTAGGGCACGAGCCGCGTCTCCGGGCGCTCAGCCGGCATGAGCCTTTCTCGTCTTCATGCGGCGATCTTCACCTGGCGAGACGCCAGGGAGCAACCCCTCTTCCGGCCCCCGACGGCCCCACCGCACCGCGGTTATCCTGATCGCCAGCCGCCGATGAGGAGTCCCGAAGTGACCGAGGCAGTGTCGCGTCCCACGCTGGAGGCCGTGGCCGCGCGGGCCGGGGTGTCCCGGGCCACCGTGTCCCGGGTCGTCAACGGCGGCGACGGGGTCAGGGAGCCCTTGGTCGAACGGGTCCGGCAGGCGGTCGAGGAACTCGGGTACGTGCCCAACCAGGCCGCACGCAGCCTCGTCACCAAGCGGCACGACGCCGTCGCCGTCGTCATCGCCGAACCCGAGGCCCGGGTCTTCGCCGACCCCTTCTTCGCGCTGCAACTGCGCGGCATCAGCAAGGAGTTGACGGCCCACGACAACCAGCTCGTGCTGCTGCTGACCGAGGGCCGCGCCGACCACGCCCGGGTGGCCCGCTATCTCGCCGGAGGCCATGTCGACGGCGCGCTCGTCTTCTCCCTCCACCTCGACGACCCGCTGCCCGGTCTGATCCGGAACGCGGGCGTGCCCACCGTGTTCGGTGGCCGCCCCGACTGGAGCGACGGCACCCCCGGTCCGGTGTACGTCGACAGCGACAACCGGGGCGGCGCCCGCGAGGCCGTACGCCATCTCGTGGACCTGGGCCGCACCCGGATCGCGCACATCACCGGCGCGCTGGACCAGACCTCGGCGGTGGACCGGCTCGACGGCTACCGGGACGTCGTGGGCGACGCCGCTCCCTGGCTCGTCGTGGAGAGCGACTTCACCCCGGGTGGCGGCGAGCGCGCCATGCGGGAACTGCTCGACCGCTGCCCGGACGTGGACGCGGTGTTCGCCGCCAACGACCTCACCGCGCTCGGCGCCCTGCGCGTGCTGCGCGAGCGGGGCCGACGCGTGCCGGACGACGTGGCCGTGATCGGTTTCGACGACGTGCTGCCCGTGGCCGAAGAGGCCGATCCACCGCTCACGACGGTCCGTCAGGACATCGAGGAGATGGGCCGGCTGATGGCCCGCCTCCTGCTGCGCGACCTGGCCGGCCGCACGCGCGACGCGGCCCCGGCGGACGCGACCGTCTCCAGCGTCGTCCTGCCGACGACCCTGATCCGACGCGCGTCCGCCTAGGCACACAGCGCCCGCCGACGCCTCAGCCCTGCGGCGGCTCGCTCTTGATCACCGCGAAGCGGACGCCGTACGGGTCGGCGAGCTTGGCCATCCGGCCGACGCCCTCCATGGTCGTCGCCGGCATGCGCACCGTGCCGCCCAGCTGCTGTGCCTTCTCGACCACGGCGTCGGTGTCCTCGACCTCGAAGTACGGCAGCCAGTACGGGCCGGCCTCCGCCTCCGTCGGGTCGTCGGCCAGCGGGACCATCCCACCGAACATGGCGTCCTCACCGGCACCGCCCGGGTTCACACAGGTGTACGTGCCGCCCGGGAACGGCACGGCCGAGGTCTCCATGCCCAGGACCCTCTGATAGAACGCGGCGGCCGCCGCGATGTCCGGCGTGTACAGCTCGACCCAGCACAGCGCGCCCGGTTCGTTCGCCACGTCCACGCCCCTGGTCTGGCCGGGCTGCCAGATCCCGAATGGGACGCCCGCCTGGTCGGCGAGGACCGCCATGTGCCCCTGGCCCATCACGTCCACGGGCTGGAACAGCACGCTGCCGTGCGCCTGTTCGGCCGCCTTGGCCGTGGCCTGCGCGTCCTCGCTCTGGAAGTACACGGTCCAGGCCGCAGGCCCCTGGTCGGGTCCGGTCTGCATGCCGCCCGCGACGGTCCTGCCGGCCAGCTGGAAGAAGCCGTAGCCGCCGGCGTCCGGCCCCGCCGACTGGAACTGCCAGCCGAACAGCCCGCCGTAGAAGGCGAGGGCGCCGTCGAGGTCGGGGGTGCCGACATCGATCCAGTTCGGCGCGCCGTCGACGAAACGGGTGGTGAGCATCTTCGCCCTCCTTGAAAGCGGGTCCGGAAACCCTTGGAAGGGGTGTCCGGAAACGGGTCCCGTCCTCTGCACTGCCGAGTCTGGCACCGCCCACTGACAACCGCTGCCGGAGCGCCGCCGCACGCCGGACCGATGCTCCCGGTCACCCTGGGCGCCGCGCCGGGTTCTCCGGGTTTTCACACCGCTTCCGCGCGCCGCCGTGCGCGGGCGTCCGCGCACGGAGCATCATCGGGTCGGCCCAGGGCTCCGGTGGAGCGTCAACGGGCGGCCCGGGTCGCGGCCGCGCCGTTGACCCGGCGTTGATCGAACGTTTTTCGCCGCACGGCACGATCCTGGGCATGCACATCGACACGATCACCCCGGCCGACACCGCCTGGCAGGCACAGGCTCTGTGCGCACAGACCGGGGCGGACTTCTTCTTCCCCGAGCCCGGCAGCTCGGTGCGCGAGGCGAAGCGCATCTGCGCCATGTGCGAGATGCGCTCCGCCTGCCTCGACTACGCGCTCACCAACGACGAGCGTTTCGGCGTCTGGGGCGGCCTCTCCGAGAAGGAGCGCCTCGCCCTGCGCCGCACGTCCCACTGACCGCGTGGCACGTCCCACCGGCACCCACCTCGGGCGACGGCCCGAGCGCCGCTCAGCCCGCGGCCCGCGCCGCCATCCGCGCCTTGCGGGCCGCCAGCTTCTCGTCGAACTTGGTGGCCTCCGTGTTCAGGCCGCCCATGAAGAGTCCGAGTTCCTCCTGCGCCTGGCGGCCCTCCGGGCCGAGGCCGTCGATCTCCATGATCTTCAGGAAGCGCAGCACGGGCTCGAGGACGTCGTCGTGATGGATGCGCAGGTTGTAGACCTCGCCGATCGCCATCTGCGCGGCGGCGCGCTCGAAGCCGGGGATGCCGTGGCCGGGCATGCGGAAGTTGACCACGACGTCCCGGACCGCCTGCATGGTCAGGTCGGGAGCGAGTTCGAAGGCGGCCTTCAGCAGGTTGCGGTAGAAGACCATGTGCAGGTTCTCGTCGGTCGCGATGCGCGCCAGCATGCGGTCGCAGACCGGGTCGCCGGACTGGTGGCCGGTGTTGCGGTGCGAGATGCGGGTCGCCAGCTCCTGGAAGGCGACGTAGGCGACCGAGTGCAGCATCGAGTGCCGGTTGTCGGACTCGAAGCCCTCGCTCATGTGTGACATCCGGAACTGCTCCAGTTTGTCCGGGTCCACCGCGCGCGAGGTGAGCAGGTAGTCACGCATCACGATGCCGTGCCGGCCCTCCTCGGCCGTCCAGCGGTGCACCCAGGTGCCCCAGGCGCCGTCGCGGCCGAACAGCGAGGCGATCTCGTGGTGATAGCTGGGCAGGTTGTCCTCGGTCAGGAGGTTGACGATGAGGGCGATGCGCCCGATCTCCGTCACCTTGGACTGTTCCTTGTCCCAGGCCTCGCCGTCCTCGAACAGGCCGGGGAAGTTACGGCCGTCGCTCCAGGGCACGTACTCGTGCGGCATCCAGTCCTTGGCGACCTTCAGATGTCGGTTCAGCTCCTTCTCGACCACTTCCTCCAGCGCGTACAGCAGCCGCGCGTCGGTCCACACGGACGGGCTGCCGAGGTGAGGGGAGGTGATCGTCACAGGAACTCCAGGGGGACGCCGAACAGAGGGGGAGAGACGGGGATGGTCCGGCGAGCGGCGCCGGAAACCTACGAGATCGTAGGCTACGAATCCGTAGGTTACGAAGCCGTAGGTTAAGTTCGTTGTAAAGATCGCTGATCAGCGCCCAGGGCCCGGCTTTTCGAGGGCATGCCAAACGGCCCCGGGACCCGCAGGTCCCGGGGCTGTCGGAGCGACGGGATCACCCGATCAGGCGTACAGCTCCCGCATGCGCACCGAGAGGCACGTCACACAGCCCTCGAGCTTCTCGAACTCGCTGATGTCCACCGTGACTACCTCGTGGCCGAGATCGGTGAGCAGCTCCGCCGTCTTCGGGGCGCTCGCCGCCATGAGCAGCTTGTGGCCACCGAGCAGTACCACGTGCGCGCCGGACTCCTCCGGCACCGACAGGAAACCCGGGAACAGCGACGGCCGGTCCACCATCGGGATGTGCCCGATGACCGTCCCGTCCGGCAGCGCGGTGACCGCCGACTTCAGGTGCAGCACCTTGCTCACCGGTACGGCGACCACGCGCGCGCCCAGCGGCTCGAAGGCGGCCCGCAACTGCTGCACTCCGGCCGCGTTGGTGCGCCCGCCCCGGCCGACGTAGACCGTGTCGCCGACCTTCAGGACGTCGCCGCCGTCCAGGGTGCCCGGCTCCCATATCCAGTTCACCGAGCAGCCGAGCCGGGCCACGGCCTCCTCGACGCCCGCGGTCTCCGCGCGCCGGGACTCGGCGCCGGGCCGGGTGATCAACGCCACGTTCTTGTACATGACGACGGTGTCCTCGACGAACACCGAGTCCGGGCAGTCGTCGGCCGGATCGACCTCGATCGTCTTCCAGCCGTGCTCGCCCAGCGCCTCGACGTACGCCTCCCACTGCTCGACGGCCAGGTCCACGTCGACCTTCTCCCGCTCGATGTGCGTCACCAGGCCTTCGGCGAGGCGCGGGCTGGGGCGGCGGACGAGGGCCTTCTTGCTGGGCACGAGGGACCTTTCGATGTCGGCGGTGCGGTCCGGCGCCCGTGACGCGGCGCCGGTCCGCCATCATGCAGGGCACGGTGGCCTGGACAAAACCCTCGTTGTCAGGCTGTGCCCCACCTGAGACCCCCGCCGGTCCGGCTAGGCCGGATCGCCGAGCGTCTCGGGCGTGGTCTCCTGCAACTGCCCGTCCTCCATCAGCAGCCACCGCGTGATGCCGATCGACTCCAGGAACGGCAGGTCGTGGCTGGCGACGAGCAGGGCACCCTCGTACGACTCCAGGGCCGTCGTCAACTGCCGGACGCTCGCCATGTCGAGGTTGTTGGTCGGCTCGTCCAGCAGGAGCAGCTGCGGTGCGGGCTCGGCGAGCATCAGCGCGGCCAGGGCCGCCCGGAAGCGCTCGCCGCCGGAGAGCGTCCCGGCCTTCTGGTCGGCCCGTGCGCCCCGGAACAGGAAGCGGGCCAGGCGCGCCCGGACCCGGTTGTTCGTGGCGCCCGGCGCGAACCGGGCCACGTTCTCGGCGACCGTCAGTGCGTCGTCCAGCACGTCCAGGCGCTGCGGCAGGAACCGCAGGGGGACGTGCGCCCGCGCCTCGCCGGCCACCGCCGCCAGTTCCCCGGCAATGGTCCGCAACAGTGTCGTCTTGCCCGCACCGTTGCGGCCGACGAGGGCGATCCGCTCCGGGCCACGCAGATCGAGGATCCCCTCGACACGCGCCCCGTGGGCCAGCCCCAGGTTTTGCAGGGTGAGCACCTGCCGGCCGGGCGGTACGGCCGTGTACGGCAGGTCGACGCGGATCTCGTCGTCGTCCCGTACGGCCTCGACCGCCTCGTCCAGCCGCTCCCTGGCCTCGGCGAGTTTCTCCTCGTGCATGATGCGGTGCTTGCCCGCGGACTCCTGGGCGGCGCGTTTGCGGGCGCCCATGACGATCTTCGGCTCGCGCTTCTGCTCGAACATCTTCTGCCCGTACCGCTTGCGGCGGGCCAGCTTGACCTGGGCGTCGGCGAGTTCGCGCTTCTGCTTGCGCACGTCCGCCTCGGCCACCCGCACCATCCGCTCGGCCGCCTCCTGCTCCACGGCGAGGGCCTCCTCGTAGGCCGAGAAGTTGCCGCCGTACCAGGTGACCTCCCCGGAGCGCAGCTCGGCGATCTGGTCGACCAGTTCCAGGAGTTCACGGTCGTGGCTGACGACCACCAGCACGCCCGGCCAGGAGGCGACGGCCGCGTACAGCCGCCGGCGCGCGTACAGGTCGAGATTGTTGGTGGGTTCGTCGAGGAGCAGGACGTCCGGGCGGCGCAGCAGCAGTGCGGCCAGGCGCAGCAGCACCGACTCGCCGCCGGAAACCTCGCCGACGGTGCGGTCCAGGCCGATGTGACCGAGTCCGAGTTCGCCGAGCGTGACCAGGGCGCGCTCCTCGACGTCCCAGTCGTCGCCGACGGTCTCGAAGTGCTCCTCGGACACGTCGCCCGCCTCGATGGCGTGCAGGGCGGCTCGCCGGCCGGCGATACCGAGGGCCTCGTCGACGCGGAGCGCGGTGTCGAGCGTGATGTTCTGCGGCAGATGACCGACCTCGCCGGCCACCTTGACGGTGCCGTCGGACGGGCCGAGTTCACCGGCGAGCAGCTTCAACAGGGTTGACTTCCCTGATCCGTTGACGCCGACGAGCCCGGTCCTGCCGGGGCCGAAGGCGATGTCGAGGCCGTCGAAGACGGGGGTGCCGTCGGGCCAGGCGAAGGACAGGGACGTGCAGGTGAGGGAAGAAGACATACAGGCCTCGCGGTTGCTGGGTGCGGTGTGGGCGGACGCATGTCGAGACACCGCGAGGCGGAAACCGAAGAACCTGGGGCACGGAGAGAAGGCCTGTGCCTGAGGACGGCTCGGACGCCGAGGTCGAACGCCACGCACACCTCACCGGTGTGAACGCGGTGTCTCAGGACCTCAGACGAGCAACGTCCTTCTCCAATCGGCGGCAACAGGAACGCCTACACCGTACGAGCGGGCCGGAAACGCTGTCAACGCGATTAATCGCGTGTTCCCGGTGGCCGATTTCCGTGCCCCTGGTCGCGGCCCACGCTGGTGTCGGATTTCTGCCGGCGTCGCCCCCACCTGGACTGTTTGATTTCCCCGCATGACGCTTCAGCACCCGTTTGCCGACTCCGCCCTCGCCTTCCGCGCACTGCACGTGCCCGGCCGCCCTCTGGTCCTGCCGAACGCCTGGGACCCGGTCAGCGCCGCCGCCGCCGTCGCGACCACCAGCGCGGGGCTCGCCTGGGCGCTCGGCACCGCCGACGGCGACCGGCTCGACCGTGACCGCGCGCTCGCGGCCGTCCCCCGCATCGTCGACGCCGTACGGGTCCCGGTCACCGCCGACATCGAGGGCGGCTACGCCGAAGACGCCGCCGGGGTCGCCGAGACCGTCCGTGCGGTGATCGCCGTCGGCGCGGTCGGCGTCAACATCGAGGACGCCCGCCACGAGGCGGGCGGTGAGCCGCTGCGGCCGGTCGCCGAGCAGGCGAGCGAAGCGAAATGGGGGTCCCCCCGGACGAAGTCTGGGGGAGCATCGCCGCGGCCCGTGCGGCGGCCGACACGGCGGGCCTGCCGCTGTTCGTCAACGCGCGGATCGACACCTTCCTGCGCGGCGCCGGGGGAGTGGACCTCACCCTGGAACGCGCGGCCGCCTTCCTGGCCGCGGGCGCCGACGGGATCTTCGTCCCCGGGGCCGTCGACCCGGAGACGGTCAGGGCGCTCGTCGCGGGCGTCGACGGGCCGCTCAACGCGCTCGTCGGCCCCGGCGCGCCGACGCTCGCCGAACTGGCCGCGCTCGGCGTCGCCCGGATCAGCGCCGGCTCGGGTCTCGCCGAGGCCGCCCACGCCCTGGTCCGCCGCGCCGCGCGGGAGCTGCTGCGGGAGGGGACGTACGGGGCGCTGGCCGGCGGGTTCGACTACGGTGAGCTGAACGCGTTGCTCACGCGCGCGTAACGCGTTTCGCGCAGGTCAGCAGGCATCCCGCATCAGCTCGGCCAAGTCGTGGTCGAGGTCCAGCTGCAGGTGCTCCAGGCCGACCGGCACCAGGTCGCCGGTCGCTTGCAGGAACCGCCGTATCTCGCCGGAGCGCACGTGCACGATCGCGGTGCCCTCGGGGGCGTGGAACTCCAGTACGGTGCGGTCGTAGCCGTACGGCCGTACGCGCACGTCACCGAAGCCCTCCGGGCCGTGCAGCCCGGCCGCGAGCAGCTCACGGGAGAAGGTCCAGCAGACCTCGACACCCTCCAGGGTGGCCGGGGCCGGAAAGGTCATGCGGACGGCGAACGGGTCGCTTCGGTCGTAGCGCAGCTTGGCGGGAATGCTCGGCATGCGCGGTGCGGCGGCGACGAGGCGGGCCTCTACGGGCTGCTCGATGACGGTGGACAACACCTTGCTCCCTTGTGACGGCTGGACGTACTTGCGGGCGGGTGGGGCCTGGTACTGGAAGAGACGATGGATTCGGCCATTGCGTGCACGTCGGGAACGAGTGACCTCGGTCACCGCTTTCATGCACGGGCGTGTGCCCGTGAGGTCCTCTGGACGGCGGCGGGCAGGTGGGCTAGCTTCGCCCGCCATGAGGCGCTTGGGGAGCACGCGACGCAGGGGACGGACGGGCCGGCTGGTGGCGGCGGGGGTGGCGTGCGGAGCGGCGCTGGCCGCGCTGACGGTGCCGGCCGCCGAGGCGGGGCAGTTCGGCCAGGGAGCCCGGGGAACCGTGCACTGGGAGGCGAAGAACAGCGGCACCCCGCAGGTGCGCTTCCGCGGCCTGTCCGCCGTCGACCGTGACACCGCCTGGCTGGCCGGTACGGCGGGCACCGTGCTGCGCACCACCGACGGCGGGGCGAGCTGGCGGAACGTCTCTCCGCCGGGCGCGGCCGACCTGCAGTTCCGGGACGTCGAGGCGTTCGACACGCGGCGCGCGGTGGTGCTGGCCATCGGCGAGGGCGAGGCCTCCCGCGTCTACCGCACCGACGACGGCGGTGAGACCTGGACGGAGTCGTTCCGCAACACCGACCCGAAGGCCTTCTACGACTGCCTCGCCTTCTTCGACCGCCGTCACGGCCTCGCCATGAGCGACCCCGTGGACGGCAGGTTCCGCATCCTGTCCACCAGCGACGGCGGCCGCTCCTGGCGGGTGCTGCCCGCCGACGGCATGCCGCCCGCCCTGGACGGCGAGGCCGGCTTCGCGGCGAGCGGCCAGTGCCTGGTCACCTCCGGGCCGAGGGACGTCTGGCTGGCGACCGGCGGCGGAGCCCACGCGCGCGTGCTGCACTCCGCCGACCGCGGACTGACCTGGACGGCCGCCGACACGCCGGTTCCGGCGGGCGATCCGGCCAAGGGCGTCTTCGCGCTCGCCTTCCGCGACCGCACCCACGGACTCGCGGTCGGCGGCGACTACCGCCCCGACCGGACCTCGCCACAGGCGGCCGCGGTGACCGCCGACGGCGGCCGCACCTGGCGCCCCGCCGCCACCGCTCCGCCCGCCTACCGCTCCGGCGCCGCCTGGCTTCCGCACAGCCGCGGTGCCGCCCTCGCCGTCGGCCCCACCGGCACCGACCTGACCACCGACGGCGGCCGCACCTGGCGGACCATCGACACCGGCTCGTACGACACCGTGTCCTGCACCCGCGACCTGAGCTGCTGGGCGGCCGGGGAGAAGGGGCGCGTGGCGCGGCTGGAGCGGTGATGCGGAAGGCCTGATCGCGGGTACCCGGTCACCGCACACGAGAGGAAGTGAGCGGTCATGCCACGCGGTTCCAGCCCCAAGAGGGAACGCCAGTACGAGCACATCAAGCAGAGCGCGCTGGACCGGGGCGAGAGCACGCAGCGCGCCGAGGAGATCGCCGCGCGGACGGTGAACAAGGAACGCGCCCGGTCCGGCGAGTCGAAGACGGCCAGCCGCACCTCCACCCAGGACATGTCGTCCGGCAAGCGGGGCGGCCAGCGGTCCGGCAAGGGCTCGCAAGGGCCCACTTACGACCAGCTGTACGAGGAGGCCAAGCGGCGCAACATCGAAGGCCGCTCGGACATGAACAAGGCGCAGCTGCAGCGCGCGCTGAACGCGAAGAAGAGCTGAGTCCCGGGGCTCAGCTCAGCGTCTGCCGGTGGTGGGCCAGTTCGGGCGCCGTCTTCGTGGCGAGGAACTCCGTGATGCGGTACTCGCACACCCCGGCGGCGATGAACGGGTCGCCCGCGGCGACCTCCTCGATGCGGGCGCGGTTCTCCGCGACGGCCAGGATCACTCCGCCGTCGCGGGGGTTCTTGCGTCCGGAGGCGAGGAAGAAGCCCTTCTCGTACTGCTCGTCGAGCCAGGCCACATGAGCCGGAAGCACGGCGTCCACGGCGTCGAGCGGGGCGGTGTAGGACAACTCCAGTACGAACATGATCGCGAGCCTACCCCCGGGCCCGCCACGGGCGTCGGTGGGCCGTACAGTCTTGGCCATCATGACGACCGTAGGCGTACCCGCGGGCTGGCCCGCGACCGAGGACGAGGCCCGCGCCGTACAGGACGAGCTGCGTGGGCGGGTGGTGCTCGACGAGCCGGGGCCGCCGCCCGGGACGGGGCACGTCACAGGCGTGGACGTCGCCTACGACGACGAGCGTGACCTCGTCGCCGCGGCGGCCGTCGTCCTGGACGCGGCCACCCTGGAGGTCGTCGCGGAGACGACGGCCGTCGGCAGGATCTCCTTCCCGTACGTTCCCGGTCTGCTCGCCTTCCGCGAGATCCCGACCGTGCGCGCAGCCCTGGACGCCCTGCTCTGCCCGCCGGGCCTGGTGGTGTGCGACGGATACGGCCTCGCCCACCCGCGCCGCTTCGGCCTCGCCAGCCACCTCGGCGTGCTCACCGGCCTGCCGACCATCGGCGTCGCCAAGAACCCGTTCACCTTCACGTACGACGAACCCGGGCCCGCGCGGGGCAGTTCCGCACCGCTCCTCGCGGGCACCGAGGAGGTCGGCCGGGCCCTGCGCACCCGGGGCGGCGTCAAGCCGGTCTTCGTCTCGGTCGGCCACCGGGTGAGCCTCGACAACGCCCTGGCGCACACCCTGGCCCTGACCCCGGAGTTCCGCCTGCCGGAGACCACACGCAGGGCCGACGCGCTGTGCCGGCGGGCGCTTCAGGAGGCGTCGACGCGCCAGGAGCCCACCTCCTGATACCGCGAGTCGTACACGGCGCTGCCGTCGCCGGGTTCGAGGGCGTAGTGGTGGAGGTTCCCGCCCCAGTAGCGCAGGATCCGCCCCAGCTCGCCGGCCCGGTCCGCCGCCGACGCGCCCTCGTCCACGGTCACTTCGAGTACGAACTTCACTTCCGTTCCGCCTCCTTCGGCCTGGGCTTCCAGCGTCTCACTGAAGTTCCCGGTGAAACTTCGAGCGCGTAGTCGCAGGTGTCCGAGCGGCCTTGGCTCGGAAAGTCTCAAACGAGGGAGAAGGGGGCCCGGAACCTGGTGAGTACGTCGCCCGAGTACGCGTACGGATGTGTCCGTACCGGCCCGACGGCAGGCTGGCGCCCATGACGACACACCGTTCCGCCAAGACCGTGACCCGTCCCGCCCAGCCCGTCGAGCGCGCCGTGACGGCCGCTCTGGTCCTCGCCGTGGTGGCGGGGCTCGCCTGGATCGGCGGGATGTTCTGGACCCTCCTGGGGTGGCAGATGTAGCGCGGTGAGCTACTGCTCGGCGGCCACCCGGAAGGTGATCCCCGCCGCGCGCAGCCGCTTGGTCAGCGCGTCGCCCATCGCGGCGGCCGTGGTGACCTGACCGGAGGTCGGCGGCAGCTCGTCGGAGGCCAGACTGAGGGCCGCCTCGGCGAACATCTTCGCCGTCTCGTCGTAGCCCGGGTCGCCGCCCGCGACCTCGGTGAAGACGCGCTTCCCGCCGCCCTCGCCGACGAAGCGCACCCGGAACCAGCTCTTCGCCCGCTTCTGCGGACTCGGCCCGCTTCCGGGCCGCAGCCGGTCCGACAACCAGCGCCGGGCGGGCGGCAGCTGGGCGGCGGCCGCGACCGCGCCCACTGCGGCGACGCCGCCCGCGGCGACCGGCAGGTGCCGGACCGCCGCATAGTGCCGGTAACGGAAGTCGGGGCCGTACCGGTCCAGGGCCTTCGCCGAACGGCGCACGATCTGCGGGTCGATGGTCGGCAGCGGCACCGCCCAGGCGCCGACCTCCTTGGCGAACCGCGGCGCGCCCCTCGGCGCCGCCACCCGGCGCCCCATCAGGCGCGGCTCGTGCCGGCCGCGTTCGCGGGCGGCGGCCACCATCTGCCGGCCGCGCGCGAACTGGTTCAGCACCGAGGCGAGTGTGCCCCCGGAGAAGGCCGCGTCGGCGGTCACGAACCCGTCCACGGTCAGCGGCACCCCCTCCGGCAGCTGCCGGACCGTGAAGTACACGCCGAGGTCGTGCGGTACGGAGTCGAAGCCACAGGCGTGCACGAGGCGGGCGCCGGTCTCACGCGCGCGTGCGTCGTGCCGGACGTACATCAGGTCCACGAACTCGGGCTCGCCGGTGAGGTCGAGGTAGTCGGCCCCGGTGTCCGCGCAGGCGGCGACCAGTTCCTCGCCGTAGGTGATGTACGGCCCGACGGTCGTGGCCACCACGCGCGCGTGCTCGGCGAGCGCGCGCAGGGTGGCCGGTTCGCGCACGTCGGCCCGCAGCACCCCGATGCCGGAGCCGCCGGGCAGCCGGTCGCGCAGCCGCTCCAGCCGGCCCTCGTCGCGCCCGGCGATCGCCCAGCGCAAGTCCTCGGGGGCGTGTGCGGCGAGGTACTCCGCGGTGAGCGTGCCGACGAAGCCGGTGGCCCCGAAGAGCACGATGTCGTAGGGACGGTCCGTCCTTTTCAGCCTGCTCATGACACCCCTTGGTCGTGCAGCCGCGCCGCTGTCGGTGGCTGAGGCTAGCGTGAAGCGTACGGACCCCGAACGCGGCCTCGACAGGTCCGGACGGGCACTTGTCTAAGCGCTTGCTCGTTCAGGTCTTGTGTCCGGTGGAACGTGTTCTTAGCATCACTGGTGTTACATCAGTTGTGTCACATCGGCTTGGGGGCAGGACGGCATGACGACGGCAGGGACGCGGACGACGTCGGGGAACGGCCCGCTCTCAGGCGTGCGCGTGGTGGAGCTGGCCGGCATCGGGCCGGGCCCGTTCGCCGCCATGCTCCTCGCCGACCTGGGCGCCGACGTGGTCCGGGTCGACCGCCCGGGCCGGCCGAGCCTCGCGATCGACCCCGCGTACGACGTGACGAACCGCAACAAGCGCTCGGTGGTCGTCGACCTCAAGGCGCCGGACGGCCCCGCACGCGTCCTGGACCTGGCCGAACGGGCCGACATCCTCATCGAGGGCTACCGCCCCGGGGTGGCCGAGCGGCTCGGCGTCGGCCCCGAGGACTGCCAGGCCCGCAACCCCCGTCTGGTCTACGGCCGCATGACCGGCTGGGGACAGGACGGCCCGCTGGCCGACCGCGCGGGCCACGACGTGGCGTACATCGCCCTCACCGGCACCCTCGGCATGATCGGCCGCCCGGACGAGCCCCCGGCCGTCCCCGTCAACCTGCTCGGCGACTACGCGGGCGGCTCCCTCTACCTCGTCGTCGGCGTCCTCGCCGCCCTGCACCACGCGCGCGCGACCGGCACCGGCCAGGTCGTGGACGCGGCCATCGTGGACGGCACCGCGCACCTGTCCGCGATGATCCACGGCATGCTCGCCGCCGGCGGCTGGCAGGACCGGCGCGGCGTCAACCTCCTGGACGGCGGCTGCCCGTACTACGGCACCTACGAGACCGCCGACGGCGGCCACATGGCGGTCGGCGCCCTCGAAGCGCGGTTCTACGAGGAGTTCCTGCATCTGCTCGGTCTCGACGACCTGGTACCGGCCCGCAAGGACTGGACCCGCTGGGGCGAGCTGCGCGAACGTGTCGCCGCCCGCTTCAAGTCCCGCACACGGGACGAGTGGACGGCCCTCTTCGAGGGCTCCGACGCCTGCGTGGCCCCCGTCCTCTCCCTCGGTGAGGCCCCGCACCACCCGCACCTGGCCGCCCGCGGCACCTTCACCGACCACGGCGGCATCACCCAGCCCGCCCCCGCCCCCCGGTTCTCCGCGACCCCCACCACGGTCCGCACCGGCCCGGCCCTGCCGGGCGCCGACACCGGGACGGTGGCGCGGGACTGGGGCATACCTCACCTCGTTAACGACGACCTCGTCACCGAAGGCGACTGACCCCGCCCACCTGACGACCACCCCGCCCTCGGCGACCGACTCCCGCTCGGCCCACCCTCCCGAAAGGCACATCAGTGAGCACCGAAGCGTACGTGTACGACGCGATCCGCACCCCGCGCGGCCGCGGCAAGGCGAACGGCGCCCTGCACGGCACGAAGCCCATCGACCTGGTCGTCGGCCTGATCCACGAGATCCGGGACCGCTTCCCGGGCCTCGACCCGGCCGCGATCGACGACATCGTGCTCGGCGTCGTGGGCCCGGTCGGCGACCAGGGCTCCGACATCGCCCGGATCGCCGCGATCGCCGCCGGACTGCCGGACACGGTCGCGGGTGTCCAGGAGAACCGCTTCTGTGCCTCGGGTCTGGAGGCCGTCAACCTGGCCGCCATGAAGGTCCGCTCGGGCTGGGAGGACCTGGTGCTGGCCGGCGGCGTGGAGTCCATGTCGCGCGTGCCGATGGCCTCGGACGGCGGGGCCTGGTTCAACGACCCGATGACCAACCTGGCCGTCAACTTCGTGCCGCAGGGCATCGGCGCCGACCTCATCGCCACCATCGAGGGCTTCTCCCGGCGGGACGTCGACGAGTACGCGGCCCTGTCCCAGGAGCGCGCCGCGACCGCCTGGAAGGAGGGCCGCTTCGACCGCTCCGTCGTCCCCGTCAAGGACCGCAGCGGCCTGGTCGTCCTCGACCACGACGAGCACATGCGCCCGGGCACCACCGCCGACTCCCTCGCGAAGCTCAAGCCGTCCTTCGCGGACATCGGCGAGCTGGGCGGCTTCGACGCCGTCGCGCTGCAGAAGTACCACTGGGTGGAGAAGATCGACCACGTCCACCACGCGGGCAACTCCTCCGGCATCGTGGACGGCGCCTCGCTCGTCGCGATCGGATCCAAGGAGGTCGGCGAGCGCTACGGCCTCACCCCGCGCGCGCGGATCGTCTCCGCGGCCGTCTCCGGCTCCGAGCCCACCATCATGCTGACCGGACCCGCGCCCGCCACCCGCAAGGCGCTCGCCAAGGCCGGCCTGACCATCGACGACATCGACCTGGTCGAGATCAACGAGGCGTTCGCCGCGGTCGTACTGCGCTTCGTGAAGGACATGGGCCTGTCCCTGGACAAGGTCAACGTCAACGGCGGCGCCATCGCCCTCGGCCACCCGCTCGGCGCGACCGGCGCGATGATCCTCGGCTCGCTCGTGGACGAACTGGAGCGCCAGGACAAGCGGTACGGCCTCGCCACCCTCTGCGTGGGCGGCGGCATGGGCATCGCCACCATCGTCGAGCGCATCTGAACTCCCCGCGGAATCACGAGACTTCAACGGAGACGACTGTCATGACCGAGAGCACCACCATCCGCTGGGAGCAGGACGACACCGGTGTCGTCACCCTCGTCCTCGACGACCCCAACCAGTCCGCGAACACCATGAACCAGGCGTTCCGCGACTCCCTCGCCGCCATCACCGACCGCCTGGAGGCCGAGCAGGACTCCATCCGCGGCATCATCTTCACCTCGGCGAAGAAGACCTTCTTCGCCGGCGGCGACCTGCGCGACCTGATCCGGGTCACGCCGGAGACCGCGCAGGAGCTGTTCGACGGCGGTCTCGCCATCAAGCGCAACCTGCGCCGCATCGAGACCCTCGGCAAGCCGGTCGTCGCGGCGATCAACGGCGCCGCCCTGGGCGGCGGTTTCGAACTGGCCCTCGCCTGCCACCACCGGGTCGCCCTCGACACCTCCGGCACCAAGATCGGCTGTCCCGAGGTCACCCTCGGCCTGCTCCCCGGCGGCGGCGGAGTCGCCCGTACCGTACGGCTGCTGGGCATCGCGGACGCCCTCCTGAAGGTGCTCCTCCAGGGCCAGCAGTACAACGCCAGGCGCGCCCAGGAGAACGGTCTCGTCCACGAGGTCGCCGCCACGCCGGAGGAACTCCTCGCCAAGGCCCGCGCCTTCATCGACGCCAACCCCGAGTCGCAGCAGCCCTGGGACAAGCCGGGCTACAAGATCCCCGGCGGCACGCCGGCCAACCCCAAGTTCGCCGCCAACCTGCCCGCTTTCCCGGCCAGCCTGCGCAAGCAGACCAACGGCGCGCCCTACCCGGCCCCGCGCAACATCCTCGCCGCGGCCGTCGAAGGCTCCCAGGTCGACTTCGAGACCGCCCAGGTCATCGAGGCCCGGTACTTCGTGGAGCTGGCAGCCGGGCAGACCTCGAAGAACATGATCCAGGCGTTCTTCTTCGACCTCCAGGCCGTCAACTCCGGCGCCAACCGCCCCAAGGGCATCGAGCCCCGCCAGGTCCGCAAGGTCGCCGTCCTCGGCGCCGGCATGATGGGCGCCGGCATCGCGTACTCGTGCGCCCGCGCGGGCATCGAGGTCGTGCTGAAGGACGTCTCCCTCGAAGCGGCGGTCAAGGGCAAGGGCTACTCCGAGAAGCTGTGCGCCAAGGCCGTCGCCAGGGGCCGTACCAGCCAGGAGAAGGCGGACGCGCTGCTCGCCCGCATCACCCCGACCGCCGAGGCGGCCGATCTCGCCGGCTGCGACGCCGTCATCGAAGCCGTCTTCGAGGACACGGCTCTCAAGCACAAGGTGTTCCAGGAGATCGAGTCGGTCGTCGCGCCGGACGCGCTGCTGTGCTCCAACACCTCCACCCTGCCCATCACCGCCCTCGCCGAGGGCGTGGAGCGGCAGGCCGACTTCATCGGACTGCACTTCTTCTCACCCGTCGACAAGATGCCCCTGGTCGAGATCATCAAGGGCGAGCGCACCGGCGACGAGGCCCTCGCGCGCGCCTTCGACCTGGTCCGGCAGATCAACAAGACGCCGATCGTCGTCAACGACTCGCGCGGCTTCTTCACCTCCCGGGTGATCGGCCACTTCATCAACGAGGGCGTCGCCATGGTCGGCGAGGGCATCGAGCCCGCCTCCGTCGAGCAGGCCGCCGCCCAGGCCGGCTATCCGGCCAAGGTGCTCTCCCTCATGGACGAGCTGACCCTCACCCTCCCGCGCAAGATCCGCAACGAGTCGAAGAAAGCCGTCCAGGAGGCGGGCGGCACCTGGTCCGCACACCCGGCGGAGGCGGTCATCGACCGCATGGTCGACGAGTTCGGCCGTCCCGGCCGCAGCGGCGGCGCCGGCTTCTACGACTACACGGAGGACGGCAAGCGGGCCGGGCTGTGGCCGGGGCTGCGCGAGCACTTCACCAAGCCCGGGCACGAGATCCCGTTCCGCGACATGCAGGAGCGGATGCTCTTCTCCGAGGCGCTCGACACCGTACGGCTCCTCGAAGAGGGCGTCCTGACCTCGGTCGCCGACGCCAACATCGGCTCCATCTTCGGTATCGGCTTCCCGGGCTGGACCGGCGGTGTGCTCCAGTACATCAACGGCTACGACGGCGGCGCCGGGGCAGGTGTCGGCCTGCCCGGATTCGTGGCCCGCGCGCGTGAACTCGCCGAGCGCTACGGCGAGCGCTTCACCCCGCCCGCGCTGCTGGTGGAGAAGGCGGAGAAGGGGGAGCGGTTCAGCGACTCAGCCGGCTCGTGATCCGCTGAGCCACTCGCTCAGCTCTTCCCGCAGCGACCGCTGGAACGTCGTCAGCAGCGCCTGCACCACCAGCGGGTGCATGTGCGCCGACAGGGACTTCACGTCCCGGGCGTCACGCTCCGCCACCTCGCCACGGAAGAGCTGAGCCAGCTCGTGGGCCGCGGCGCGCGAGTGCTCGATGAGCACCTTGCGCGCCGCGAGGATCGCTTCCTGCGACAGCGGCACGTCCAGGAGCTGGATGCCGAGCCGGAGCAGCCCGGAGTCGACCCGGAACGTCTCGCCGTCGTCCCCGTCCCCGTGCGCGACGACGCTCATCGCCGCCAGCCGCTCGATGTCCTCGGGGGCGAGCGGCCGTCCCGCGCGCCGCTCGAGTTCCCGCCGCGACACCGTCTCCACCAGGTCCGGCGCCCACGACGCGACCACCGCGCGGTGGATGGCCAGATCGTGCGGGGTGAGGTCGGGCGGCAGTTGCCCCAGGTAGCGTTCGATCGCCGCGAGCGTCATGCCCTGCCGCTGCAACTCCTCGATGAGGGCCAGCCGCGCCACGTGCCCGGGCCCGTAGTGACCCACCCGGCGCGGACCGATCACCGGCGGCGGGAGCAGCCCCTTGCTGCTGTAGAAGCGCACGGTGCGGACCGTGACGCCCGCCCGGGCGGCCAGCTCGTCGATGGTGAGGGTCGGCTCCTCGGCCTCGGTTGTCATGTGCAGCAGTATCGCTGTCTCACCATTGCTGTGACACCCCGAAGGAACACTGTGTGCACTCCGTGTGGATCATGTGAGAAGTAACGCTCTGTGACATGGGCCATCGCATACCTGGCGATCTCTCTGGGAAGCTGCCGCCTTGGTCTGTACCACGACACAAGGGTGGTGCGGGCCGAACTGTACGGACACCCGGGCCCACGAGGTCCGGGCGCACCAGGAAGTAGAACCACCCGTGAGCAACGAAGCCGTGGAATCGGCACAGGCCGTAGTCCGTCCCCAGGCGGCCCAGACGCCCGCGGACGCGGGCGACGCCGGCTACAGCAAGGACCTCAAGGCCCGCCACGTCAACATGATCGCCATCGGCGGCGCCATCGGCACCGGACTCCTCCTGGGCGCCGGCGGCCGCCTGCACAACGCGGGCCCGGCGCTCGCCCTGGCCTACCTGGTGTGCGGCGTCTTCGCCTTCTTCGTCGTCAGGGCCCTCGGCGAGCTGGTCCTGTACCGGCCGTCCTCCGGCTCCTTCGTGTCGTACGCGCGCGAGTTCCTCGGCGAGAAGGGTGCCTACGTCGCCGGCTGGATGTACTTCCTCAACTGGTCGACCACCGGCATCGCCGACATCACCGCGATCGCGCTCTACACGCACTACTGGAGCATGTTCACGAGCATTCCCCAGTGGGTGCTCGCCCTGATCGCCCTCGCGGTGGTCCTGGCCGTGAACCTGATCTCGGTGAAGATCTTCGGCGAGATGGAGTTCTGGTTCGCGATCGTCAAGGTCGCCACCATCGTCGGCTTCATGCTGATCGGCATCTTCCTGCTCGCCACCCAGCACAAGGTCGGCGGCCACACCCCCGGCCTGAGCCTGATCACCGACCACGGCGGCCTCTTCCCGCACGGTGTGATGCCAGTCGTCCTGGTCATGCAGGGCGTGATCTTCGCGTACGCCGCGCTGGAGCTGGTCGGCGTCGCCGCCGGTGAGACCGCCGAGCCGGAGAAGGTCGTCCCGCGCGCGGTGAACTCGATCATGTGGCGTGTGGGCCTGTTCTACGTCGGCTCGGTCGTGCTGCTCGCCCTGCTGCTGCCGGGCTCCGTGTACTCCGCCGACCAGAGCCCGTTCGTCACGGTCCTGTCGAAGATCGGCGTCCCGGCGGCCGGCGACGTGATGAACCTGGTCGTCCTGACCGCCGCCATGTCCTCGCTGAACTCCGGCCTGTACTCCACCGGCCGCATCCTGCGCTCCATGGCCATGGCGGGCTCCGCGCCCAGGTTCACCGCCCGGATGAACCGCAGTCAGGTCCCCTACGGCGGCATCCTGCTGACCTGCGCGGTCTGCGTGCTCGGCGTCGGCCTGAACTACCTGATGCCCAGCCAGGCCTTCGAGATCGTGCTGAACGTCGCCTCCCTCGGCATCATCAGCACCTGGGTGATCATCATGCTCTGCCACATGATCTTCGTCCGGCGGGCCAAGGCGGGCCTTGCCACCCGGCCGCACTTCCGCCTGAAGGGCAGCCCGGTCACGGAGATCGCCACGATCACCTTCCTGCTGGTCTGCCTCGGCATGATGTGGAACGACCCCGAGGTCGGCCGCAGGACCCTGCTGCTCATCCCGGTGATCGCCGTGATGCTGGTCGCCGGCTGGTTCGGGGTGCGCCGCCGGGTGTCCAAGAACACCGACCAGGAGCTGTCGCAGCTGACGAAGTAGCGGTTGCCGACGAAGCAGCAGCTCACCGCCACTGTCAGTGGCATCGCCTACGGTGGCGTCATGTCGGAGATCACGTATGTCCGGGGTGACGCCACCGTTCCGTCGGTCAAGGGCGTCAAGGTGATCGCCCATGTCTGCAACGACATCGGGGGCTGGGGAAAGGGCTTCGTCCTCGCGCTCTCGCGGCGCTGGCCTGAGCCCGAGGCGGCCTACCGGTCGTGGCACCGCGACCGCGCCAAGAACGACTTCGGGCTGGGCGCGGTTCAGTTCGTCAAGGTCGACCCGCACGTGTGGGTGGCCAACATGGTCGGCCAGCGCGGCACCCGCACGGGCAGCAAGGGCGTTCCCGTCCGCTACGAGGCGATCGACACCGCCCTCGGCCGGCTCGCCGACGAAGTGATCGAACTCGGCGCATCGGTGCACATGCCCCGCATAGGCTGCGGCCTGGCGGGCGGCAAGTGGTCCCGCATCGAGCCGCTCGTCAACGAGCGGTTGGTGAAGCGCGGAATCGCGGTGACGGTCTACGACCACGGGGAGGGCGGGGCATGACCGCACAGGCAGGTGCTCACGACGTTCTGGTGCTGGGCGGAGCCGGGGTCGACACGATCGTGTACGTCCCGGAGCTGCCGCTCCCGTACGCCGACAGCTACATGATCGACTCCGGGATCCGTACGCGCGCCGGGCAGACCGGGGACTTCGTCGCCGTGGGCCTGGCCGCGCTGGGGCTGCGCACGCACCACCTCGACCTGCTCGGCGACGACCCCGAGGGCGACCTCGTCCGCGCCCTGCACGACGAGCGCGGCATCGGGCTCACCGCGCTTCCGCAACCCGCCGGGACCAAGCGCGCGGTGAACCTGGTCGGCCCGGACGGGCGTCGCCTGTCCCTGTACGACACCAGCCGCGCCCACCCCGACGACCGCTTCCCCGAAGAGACCCTGCGCGAGCTGGCCACGGCGAGCCGGCACGTCCACGTGACCATCACCCAGCCCTGCGCCCACGCGCTGCCGGTGCTGGCCGAGGCGGGCGTCTCCCTCTCCACCGACCTGCACGACTGGGACGGCGAGAACCCGTACCACGAGCCGTTCGCGCTTGCGGCGGACGTCGTCTTCCTCTCCGCGGCCGCACTGACCGACCCCGAGCGGACCATGCGGCGCATCGCCGAACGCGGCCGAGCCGAGGCCGTCGTCGCCACCGCGGGCGCCGAGGGCGCGTATCTGCTGGCCGGCGGCGAGCTGACCCGGATACCGGCGGCAGACCCGCCCGCGCCGGTGGTCGACTCCAACGGCGCGGGCGACGCCTTCGCCGCCGCGTTCCTCTACGGCCGTCTCAGCGGCGAGCCGGCCCGGCGGTGTGCCTGGTACGGGGCGGTCGCCGGGGCGTACGCCTGCACGGTCCCGGCCACCCGCGCGGGGGCGATAGGCCGGGACGAACTGCTCAAGCAGGCGGCCGAACCGAGACCGTGAGACGCCCGGGCGTCAGTGCCCGTGCACGTCGTTCGTCGTCTCGATCTTCTTCCACGACTCCGGCCGGGCGGCCGCCGTACCCGCCTTCGCGAGGGACGCCGTGCGGGCCGCGGGCGCGGCCGGCTTCGACGGCTGGAACAGCCAGGTGTCGAACAGCGCGGCCAGCGGCTTGCCGGACACCTGCTCGGCGTACCTCTGGAAGTCGGCCACGGACGCGTTGCCGTAGGCGTGCTCCTTCGGCCAGCCCTTCAGAACGGCGAAGAAGGCGTCGTCACCGATCTCGTTGCGCAGCGCCTGGATGGCGAGCGCGCCCCGGTCGTACACGGCGATGTCGAACTGGTCGTCCGGGCCCGGGTCGCCGGGCCTGACCGTCCAGAACGCGTCGTCGGCCGGGTGGGAGGCGTAAACGTAGTCGGCGAGTTCCTGCGTGGTGCCCTCGCCCTCGTGCTCGGACCACAGCCACTGCGCGTAGCGCGCGAAGCCCTCGTTGATCCAGATGTCCTTCCAGCCCTTCAGCGACACGTCGTCGCCGTACCACTGGTGGGCCAGCTCGTGCACGACCACCGAGGTGTTGGAGCCGTTCGCGAACTGCTTGGGGCTGTAGTAGACGCGGGTCTGCGTCTCCAGCGCGTAGCCGGTGGTGGTGTTCGGCACGTACCCGCCGGCCGTGCCGAACGGATACGGCCCGAAGTAGCCGCTCAGCCAGTCGACGAGTTCCCCGGTGCGCTCCACGCTGGCCCGCGCCGCACCGTCGTTGTCGCCGAGGTCCTTGCTGTAGGCGTTGATGACGGGCACCCCGCCGTCGGAGGTGCTGGTGGTGATGTCGAACCTGCCGAGGGCGAGCGTGGCCAGATAGGTCGCCTGCGGCTTGTTCTGCCGCCAGTTGTAGCGGGTCCAGCCCAGCTTCGAACCGGTTGACTGGAGCGTGCCGTTGGAGATGGCCTGTGTGCCGTCCGGGACGGCCACCGACACGTCGTAGGTCGCCTTGTCGCTCGGGTGGTCGTTGCTCGGGAACCACCACCAGGCGGCCTCGGGCTCGTCCGCGGCCACAGCGCCGTCCGGCGTGCGGTGCCAGGCGGTGAAACCGTAGGCGCTCTTCGCCGACGGCACCCCGCTGTAGCGGACGACGACGGTCAACGCCGTGCCCTTGGCCAGCGGTGTCTTCGGGGTGACGACCAGTTCGTGCGGGCCGGACGTCGCGAAGGACGCCTTGGCGCCGTTGACCCGCACCTCGCTCACGTCCAGCAGGAAGTCCAGGTCGAAGCTGGACAGGTCCTGCGTGGTCTTCGCCAGGACGGTCGCCGTGCCCTGCAACTCGTCCGTCCTCGGCTGGTACTGCAGCCTCAGGTCGTAGTGCGAGACGTCGTAGCCGCCGTTGCCGTAGTCGGGGTAGTAGGGGTCGCCGATGCCCGGCGCGCCGGGGGAGTGGCTCGCGGCCGATGCCGGGATCGCCAGCAGGAGGGAGGCCGCCGCGAGTGCTCCCGGCGCGATGATTCTGCGGTGCACGTCAGCTCCAAGTCGTCGGGACAGGAAGTCTGTTCGGAGCCTATTCAGTAGCTGTGGCCCCTGACCTGTCCACAGCCCCCGCTGTCACACGATCGCCATTCAGCCGACACGGCCACACGACGCGCCGCAAAGCGCTCTTCTGTACCGGAGTTGACCGGAGTACCGTCCGCGCATGCCGATTCGTACGACCATGCGCACGCGCTTCACGATCTGGAGACCGCTGGCGACCGCGGCCGTCACAGCCCTGCTGGCCGCCTTCCTCACCCCCGCCGCAGCGCACGCGGCGCCCCGCGAGAGCCGCCCCGTCTACTCGTACGCACACGCCGTCCGCGAGGCCGTCTGGGTGGACACCGGCCTCGACGAGGACGGCGACGGGAAGAAGGACCGCGTCGCCGTCGACATCGTCCGACCCGCCGAACCCGCCCGTCAGGGCCGCAAGGTGCCGGTCATCATGGACGCCAGCCCCTACTACTCCTGCTGCGGACGCGGCAACGAGAGCCAGAAGAAGACGTACGACGCGCACGGCCACGTCGTCCAGATGCCGCTGTTCTACGACAACTACTTCGTGCCCCGCGGCTACGCATTCGTCGGCGTGGACCTGGCCGGCACCAACCGCTCCGACGGCTGCGTCGACGTCGGCGGCCGCTCCGACATCCGGTCCGCGAAGGCCGTCATCGACTGGCTGAACGGCCGCACCAAGGCGTACACGACCCGGACCGGAACACGGACCGTCAAGGCGAGCTGGACCAACGGCCGGACCGGCATGATCGGCAAGAGCTGGGACGGCACGATCGCCAACGGCGTCGCGGCCACCGGCGTCAAGGGCCTGAAGACGATCGTCCCGATCAGCGGCATCTCCTCCTGGTACGACTACTACTTCGCCCAGGGCGCACCGCTGTACGACGGCGGCCCCGACGAGCTGGCCGGCTACGTCGAGAGCGACGGCGCGACGGCCCACTGCGCGGCCGTGCAGAAGAAGCTGGCCGACGGCAGCCCCCGCACCGGGGACTGGACCCCGCTGTGGACCGAGCGGAACTACGTCAAGGACGCGGCCAAGGTCAGGGCCAGCGTGTTCCTCGTGCACGGCATGCAGGACCTCAACGTGCGCACCAAGCACTTCGGCCAGTGGTGGAACGCCCTGGCCGAGCACGGCGTCGAGCGCAAGATCTGGCTCTCCCAGACCGGGCACGTCGACCCCTTCGACTACCGGCGCGGCGCCTGGGTCGACACCCTGCACCGCTGGTTCGACCACGAACTCCTCGGCTACGACAACGGCATCGACCGCGAGCCGATGGCCGACATCGAGCGCCACCCGGACCAGTGGGTCACCTCCAAGGTCTGGCCGCCGCACGGCACCCAGGCCACCACGCTCCACCCGGCCGCCGGCACCCAGCCCGGCGTCGGCACTCTCGGCCTCGGCCCGGCCACCGGCACCGAGACGGTCACCGACGACCCGAAGCTGAGCGAGACCGACTGGGCCGCCCACCTCACCACGCCCACACCCGAGAAGGCTGGATTCATCACGGCGCCGCTCACCCGCGACCTGCGCCTGTCCGGCTCCTCCACGGTGACCGTGACCGCCACCCCGACCACCTCCTCGGCCCACCTCTCCGCCGTCCTGGTGGACCTCGGCCCGGACACCATCCGCGACTACGCCGACAGCGCCGAGGGCATCACCACGCTCACCAACCGCACCTGCTGGGGCGCGAGCACGCCCGGGGACAGTGCCTGCTTCAAGGCGACCAAGGCGAAGACGGCCAAGGTCGACTACACGGTGTTCAGCCGCGGCTGGGCCGACCTCGGCCACTACGCCTCCCTCGACCACGGGATCCCGCTCACCCCGGGCAAGGCGTACACGATGACCCTGTCCCTGGCGGCGACCGACCACGTCGTCCCCAAGGGTCACCGCCTGGCACTGATCGTCGCCGGCACCGACAAGGACCTGATCGACCCTCCGTCCACCGAGCCGACCCTCACCCTGGACCTGTCCCGTACGACGGCGCGGGTACCGCTGGCCGGCGGCATGGCGGCGTTCGAACGGGCCACCTCCGGCGGCGTGACCGCCGCACCCGCGGCGGGCACCCTGGACGGCGTCCGCGCCCCGCGCGCCGCCCGGCACGTCCCGGCGAGCTGATCAGCAAGGCAGTACTCGTTTCAGCGAGGCAGTGCTCGTTCCCTTCGGGGGCGCATCAGCCGGGGCTGGACGGCCGACCGTTCACGCGCTCGCCCGCTCAGCCCCGGCACGCGGAGGGCCTGGCACGCCCCTCCGGTTCAGGCTCAGGCTCCGGCCAGCCCGGCCGCCTCCCGGGCGCAGCCCCAGGCCACCGTGATCCCGGCCCCGCCGTGCCCGTAGTTGTGCACCAGCACCCGCCCGTCCGGCAGCGGCTGCCGTTCCAGCCGTACGGCGTCCCGGGCGGGCCGGAGCCCCACCCGATGTGCCAGCACCCGTGCCCCGGCGATCTCCGGCCGGACGGCCGCGCACCGCGCGACGATCGCCGCGGCGGTCGCCGGGTCCGGCTCCAGCGACCAGGAGTCCTCCTCCGCCGTACCGCCCAGGAGCAGCCCGCCGGGCTGCGGGAAGAAGTAGGTCGAGGTGTCGGAGGAGTGCTCGACGGAGGTGAACCAGGTCGTGATCCCCGGGTTCTCCACCACGACCAGCTGCCCGCGCACCGGGCGCACCGCCGGATCGGGCACCAGCGAACGCGCCCCCAGCCCCGTGCAGTTGACCACCACCCGGGCGGGCACGGCGGCCAGGTCCGTCACCTCCCGCACCTCCACGGTGCCTCCCCCGGACCTCGTCCGGGGTGACCCCCATCTCGCTTCGCTCGCCTTCGCGAACCGCTCCCGCAGCCACGCCAGATGGACCGGCATGTCGATCAACGGCAGCCGCGCCGCCAGCCCGCCGGCCACCGGCCGCAGCCCCGGCACCCGGCCCGCCCATGTACCCAGCTCGTCCAGGCGTGTCCCCCGGTGTACACCCTCGACCAGGCGTACGCCCGTCTCCTCCGGCCGGTCGGCCAGCTCCTCGTACACGCCGAGGGAGTCCAGCGCCCACGCGCCGACCAGCGGCTCGGGCTCGATCCGGTACGGCCACCACAGCGCGCCGGCGACCGCCGAGGTCGTGCGCTCGGCGGGCTCCCGGGCCCACACCCGTACCCGGCGGCCGGACTCGGCCAGCACCACGGCCGTCGTCAGCCCGGCGACCCCGCTGCCGACCACGATCACTTCGTCACTCGACTCGCGCTTCACGCCAGGACGCTAACGGAATATGTCATGCCGCGCTCACATCCGTCCCTGTGTGGGGATACTCACAGCATGTCTGCCGCATACGCGACCTTCGGCCTGGCACCGGCGATGCGCGCCGGCGGTGTCCTCTCCGACGGCGGCTACCAGGTCCACCGCGACTTCGTGGACTTCATCGTGGACGGGCGTCCACTGCTGTTCCAGCTCTCGGACCTGGACGCCGTCTCCCCGCTCGCCTCCGACATCCCGCCCGCCATCTTCACCGCGCAGGTGCGCGGCCTGCTGCTGGAGACCGAACCACCGCTCCCGGGCGGCCGGTTCGTGATCTACGGCTGTCCCGAGTGCGCGGACCTGGCCTGTGGTGCGGTCACCGCCGTGATCGAGCGGGACGGCGACGACTTCATCTGGCGGGACTTCGCCTGGCAGACGGAGGAGCACGCCGACCTGGACCTCAACGGCTACCACGGCATAGGGCCGTTCCGCTTCGCCGGACCCGAGTACCGGGCCGCCCTCGCCGCCCTGATCGAGGACGCCGACGGCCCGCCCGCGCCCCGCCGCCGGGTACTCCTGATCGGCGCCCGCGTCGCCGTCCTCGCCAAGCTCGCCGCCGCGCTGCGCACCATCGGCATAGGCGCGGACATCACCCAGGACGCCTGTGCCGTCCCCGCCGAGGAACTGCGCGGCTACGGCGCGGTCGCCTTCGGCCGTGCGGTCGGCGAGGCGGAACGGGCCGCCGTACGGGAGGCGTTCGAGCGCGCCGGAGTCGAGGTCGCCTACGTCAGCGGCCTGGCCCCGATCGTCCCCCTGCTCGTCGCGCAGATCGAACACGCCCTGGACCGCAGCCCGCTGCCACAGCGCAGGCTGACCGGTCTGGTCGCCGCCGACGGCGAGGCGGCCGTCGAGGTCACCTCGCCCTGCCGGGTCCGGGTCACGGCATACCGCCTGGACCGCCTCTACCGCACCCACGTGCAGGAGGTCTTCGACGGCGTGCTGGAGCCCGGCCGCCACCGCATTCCGCTGGACCCGAAGGCGGTGAAGGGGGAGGCGTTCGTGGTGGCCAGAACGTCGGGGAGTGTGCTGGTCGAGCCGATGGGGAAGTGAGGGCCGGGCGGCCCCGGGGAACCCCGCTGATGGCCGGGTGCCCGGGACACTAGGATCGGCCTCCTGATGACTGCCACCCTCGTCGCCAAGAACCTCGCCGCCGGGCACGGCGACCGCTCCCTCTTCTCCGGGCTCGACCTCGTCGTCGCGCCCGGCGACGTGATCGGGCTGGTCGGTGCCAACGGCGCGGGCAAGTCCACCCTGCTGCGGCTGCTCGCCGGGCTGACCGCTCCCGAGCAGGGTGAGCTGCGGCTGTCCCCGCCGGCCGCGACCGTCGGCCATCTGCCGCAGGAGCCGGAGCGCAGGCCGGGTGAGACCGTCCGGGAGTTCCTGGCCCGCCGCACCGGCGTCGCCGAGGCGCAGCGTGTGATGGACGAGGCCACGCAGGCACTGGTCGACGGCGCGCCCGGTGCCGACGACGCGTACGCGGCCGGCCTGGAGCGCTGGCTGAACCTCGGCGGCGCCGACCTGGAGGAGCGGGCCGAGGAGGTCGCCGACTCCCTCGGTCTGGCCGTGGACCTGGACCAGCCGATGACCTCCCTCTCCGGCGGCCAGGCGGCCCGCGCCGGTCTCGCCTCCCTCCTCCTCTCCCGCTACGACGTCTTCCTGCTCGACGAGCCGACCAACGACCTCGACCTGGACGGCCTGGAGCGCCTCGAACGCTTCGTGACCGGCCTGCGCGCGGGCACCGTGGTCGTCAGCCACGACCGTGAGTTCCTCACCCGTACGGTCACCAAGGTCCTCGAACTCGACCTCGCCCAGCAGCAGATCAACCTCTACGGCGGCGGCTACGAGGCCTACCTGGAGGAGCGCGACGTCGCCCGCCGGCACGCCCGCGAGGACTACGAGGAGTTCGCCGACAAGAAGGCCGCCCTCCAGGACCGCGCGCAGATGCAGCGCTCCTGGATGGACAAAGGCGTGAAGAACGCCCGGCGCAAGGCCGGCAACGACAACGACAAGATCGGCCGCAAGTTCCGCAGCGAGGCCAGCGAGAAGCAGGCCGCCAAGGCCCGGCAGACCCAGCGCATGATCGAGCGCCTCGACGTGGTCGAGGAGCCACGCAAGGAGTGGGAGCTGCGCATGGAGATCGCGGCCGCCCCGCGTTCCGGCGCGGTGGTGGCGACCCTGCGGGACGCCGAGGTCCGGCGCGGCGACTTCACCTTCGGCCCGGTGTCGCTGCAGATCGACTGGGCGGACCGGGTCGCGGTCACCGGAGCCAACGGCGCCGGCAAGTCGACCCTGCTCGGCGCGCTCCTGGGCCGTGTACCGCTCGACTCCGGACACGCCGCCCTCGGCTCCGGCGTCCTGGTCGGTGAGGTCGACCAGGCGCGCAAGCTGTTCCACGGCCCCGAGTCCCTGCTCGACGCGTTCTGCGCGGACGTCCCCGACACCGAGCCGGTCGACGTCCGCACCCTGCTCGCCAAGTTCGGCCTGAAGTCGGACCACGTCCTGCGCCCGGCCGCGACCCTCTCCCCGGGCGAACGCACCCGGGCGGCCCTCGCCCTGCTGCAGGGCAGGGGCGTCAACCTCCTGGTCCTAGACGAGCCGACCAACCACCTCGATCTGCCGGCCATCGAACAGCTGGAGTCCGCGCTCGACGCCTATGAGGGCACCCTCCTGCTGGTCACCCACGACCGGCGCATGCTGGACGCGGTCCGGGTGACCCGGCGCCTGGAGGTGGCCGCGGGCAAGGTCACGGAGCGCTGACGCACCCGGCCCCGCACCGCTGCGCTGCGTCTCGTATCCGGGCGTGTCCACGGTCGGTCGACGCGGGGACCGGGCCCGCCCGCCGCGTGTGCAACGTACGGGCGGACCTGGGGAACTCCTCGCGGCGAACCGCGCCCGGATGAACGGCTCCGCCCACGGCTCCCGGTGACGCTCGCCGCGCCCGTGCGACGCCGGGCGGGTCGATCTCGACGAAGCGGCCGTCGGCGACGTGCTCGCCGGTGACCCGCGTCCGGTAGGCGCCGCCGGGCTCGACGCTGAACTCGCCGTCCTGGCCCATCCAGGACAGCCACTCGTCCCGGTCGGTGAAGAAGGAGAACACCGTCTCGGGGCGCGCCGCGATGCGCCGTTCCACGGTGATCGCGTTGTTGCTCACGAGTCCGCCCCTTCGGATCGATGCGGCGGCGACCGTACATGATTCCGCGGTCCGCCGTTCACCGGCCCTGCTGCCCGGCCTCCTTCGCTGCCCGCTCGACCCGCTCGGCGTGCTCAGGATCGAACGGCGCCGAGTTCAGGCCGTTTTGCCGCTGCCCCACGGCCCCGTCGATCAACTCCCGCACGATGTCGGCGTGTCCGGCGTGCCGCTGGGACTCGGCGATCATGTGGGTGAGGATCCGGTGGAGCGTCAGTTCGGTGCCCGCATCCCCCGGCAGCCGGCCGACCGCGTCCAGCGGCAGCGAGGCGATCGTCTCGTCGGAGTGCGCCCACGCCTCCCGGTACCGCCCGACGATCTCCTCCCGGCTCTCGTCCGGCCGCGCCCACAGATCGGCGTCCGGCTCGGCGTCCCCGGTGATCCACAGAGGTGCCCCGTCGAAGGGCCGCCCGAAACAGGCTCCGAAGTACAGCGCCTCGGCTCCGGTGAGGTGCTTGACCAGGCCCAGCAGATTGGTGCCGGTCGGGGTCAGCGGACGCCGGACGTCGTACTCCGACAGGCCCTCCAGCTTCCACAGCATCACGTCACGGGCGTCCTGGAGACTCGCCTGGAGGTCGGCCTTGGGATCTGATCCAGTCATGGGATCAGTCTGCTGACCGGGTGATCCTTGTCCACACGCTTTTCTGCGCAGTGGCGAGGGGTGGCCCCAGCGGGGACGCAGGAACGCGTCCCCGCATGGGAAACCGGTCCAGCGGCGGAGGCCAGCTCAGCGGCGTCCGTCCTTCGGGTTCAGCAGCCCCGCCCGCCGCAGCGCGTCCGCCATGGCGCTGTTGGCCGGTGCCGGCGCCTGCCGCCCGCCCCGGTCACCGCCGCGGCCCTGCCGCTGGCCCTGGCTCTGACCGCCCTGCCGCTGCTGAGGCGGCCGGGAACCGCCGCCCCGCTGCTGCTTGCCGCCCTGCCCCTGCGGCGTGGCCTCGTCGTCCAGCCGCAGCGTCAGCGCGATCCGCTTGCGCGGGATGTCCACGTCGAGGACCTTCACCTTGACGATGTCACCGGGCTTGACCACGTCCCGCGGATCCTTCACGAACGTCTTCGACATCGCGGAGACGTGCACCAGACCGTCCTGGTGGACACCGACGTCCACGAACGCGCCGAAGGCCGCCACATTGGTGACCACGCCCTCCAGGACCATCCCGGCGGACAGGTCGGAGATCTTCTCCACGCCCTCCTTGAAGGTGGCCGTCTTGAAGGCGGGCCGCGGGTCGCGCCCGGGCTTCTCCAGCTCCTTGAGGATGTCGGTGACGGTCGGCAGACCGAAGGTGTCGTCCACGAAGTCCGCCGGGCGCAGCGAGCGCAGCACACCGGTGTTGCCGATGAGGGAGGCGACCTCCTGGCCCGAGGTCTTCACCATGCGCCGCACCACCGGGTACGCCTCCGGGTGCACGCTGGAGGAGTCCAGCGGGTCGGCGCCGCCGCGGATGCGCAGGAAGCCCGCGCACTGCTCGTACGCCTTCGGGCCGAGCCGCGCCACCTTCTTCAGCTCGGAGCGCGACGTGAACGGCCCGTTCGCGTCCCGGTGCGCCACGATGTTCTCGGCCAGGCCCGAGGAGATGCCGGACACCCGGGAGAGCAGCGGCACGGACGCGGTGTTGACGTCCACACCGACGCCGTTCACACAGTCCTCGACGACCGCGTCCAGCGAGCGGGACAGCTTCACCTCGGACAGGTCGTGCTGGTACTGGCCGACCCCGATGGACTTCGGGTCGATCTTCACCAGCTCGGCCAGCGGGTCCTGCAGCCGGCGGGCGATGGAGACCGCGCCGCGCAGCGAGACGTCCATGTCGGGCAGTTCCTGCGAGGCGTACTGCGATGCCGAGTACACGGACGCGCCCGCCTCGGACACCATGACCTTGGTGAGCTTCAACTCCGGGTGCCTGGAGATCAGTTCACCGGCGAGCTTGTCGGTCTCCCGGGACGCCGTGCCGTTGCCGATGGCGACCAGCTCGACCGCGTGCTCCTTCGCCAGCCGCGCCAGCTTGGCGATCGCCTCGTCCCACTTGTTGGCCGGGACGTGCGGGTAGATCACGTCCGTGGCGACGACCTTGCCGGTGGCGTCGACCACGGCGACCTTCACGCCCGTACGGAAGCCGGGGTCCAGGCCGAGCGTCGAGCGCGTGCCGGCCGGGGCGGCGAGCAGCAGGTCGCGCAGGTTCGCCGCGAACACGTTCACCGCCTCGTCCTCGGCGGCCGTACGCAGCCTCAGGCGCAGGTCGATGCCGAGGTGCACCAGGATGCGGGTGCGCCAGGCCCAGCGGACCGTGTCCGTCAGCCACTTGTCGGCGGGGCGCCCCCGCTCGGCGATCCCGAAGCGGCGGGCGATGATCCCCTCGTACGAGGACGGAACCGACGAGGACTCAGCGCTCTCCTCCGGCTCCAGGACGAGGTCGAGGACCTCCTCCTTCTCGCCGCGCAGCATCGCCAGGATGCGGTGCGAGGGCAGCTCGGTGAACGGCTCGGCGAAGTCGAAGTAGTCGGCGAACTTGGCGCCCGCCTCCTCCTTGCCCTCCCGCACCTTGGCGGCCAGCCGCCCGCGCACCCACATGCGCTCGCGCACCTCGCCGATCAGGTCGGCGTCCTCCGAGAACCGCTCGGTCAGGATCGCCCGCGCGCCCTCCAGCGCGGCCTGCGGATCGGCGACGCCCTTGTCGGCGTCCACGAACGCGGCCGCCGCGGCCAGCGGCTCGACCGTCGGGTCGCCCAGCAGTCCCTCGGCGAGCGGCTCCAGGCCGGCCTCCCGCGCGATCTGCGCCTTGGTGCGCCGCTTGGGCTTGTAGGGCAGGTAGATGTCCTCGAGCCGCGCCTTGGTCTCGGCGCCGCGGATCCGCGCCTCCAGCTCCTCGGTGAGCTTGCCCTGCTCGCGCACCGACTCCAGGATCGCGCTCCGGCGCTCCTCCAGCTCCCGCAGATAGCGCAGCCGCTCCTCGAGCGTGCGCAGCTGCGCGTCGTCGAGCATCTCGGTCGCTTCCTTGCGGTAGCGGGCGATGAAGGGCACCGTCGAACCGCCGTCGAGCAGCTCCACCGCGGCCTTCACCTGCCGCTCCCGTACGCCGAGCTCCTCGGCGATCCTGCCTTCGATGGACCCTACGAGGGGTGTCGTCACGATCCCGTACCGCCTTCTCCACTGAGGTTGCGCGGCAATTGTGGCAGGTGACACCGACAACCGGGGATCAGGGCGGCACGTGGCGGGCCGCCGCACCCGGAAGCCGGGCCCGGCCCCTGCGGTGTGGCAGAAAGGGTGGGGAACCCGTCATTGCGGCCATGCTCCCCTCATCGAAGAATCGAGACATGCCGCAGCGCACCCTCCTCTTCGTCCTCTTCGACGGCGTGCAGAGCCTCGACGTCACCGGCCCCGTCGAGGTGTTCGCCGGTGCCGAGCACCACAGGCCGGGGACGTACCGCCTTCGCACGGCATCCCTGGACGGCGGCCCGGTGCGCACCTCCAGCGGCCTGACCCTCGTACCGGACGAGGCGCTCACGGAGGTCTCCGTCCCGCACACCCTGCTGGTCCCCGGCGGTGCGGGCACCCGCAGCCCCGATCCGCGGCTGGTCGAGTGGCTGCGCACGCACGGCCCGCGCGCGCGGCGCCTCGTCTCCGTCTGCACCGGGTCGATCCTGCTCGCCGCCGCGGGACTGCTCGACGGCCGCCGCGCGACGACCCACTGGGCCTACTGCGACAAGCTCGCCCGCGACCACCCGGCCGTGGCGGTGGACCCCGAGCCGATCTACGTCCGCGACGGACACGTCTCCACCTCGGCGGGCGTGACCTCCGGCATCGACCTCGCCCTGGCCCTCGTCGAGGAGGACCTGGACCGCGACGTCGCGCTCTTCGTCGCCCGGCACCTCGTGGTCTTCCTGCGCCGGCCCGGCAACCAGGCGCAGTTCAGTGCCCAGCTCGCCGCCCAGACCGCGCGGCGCGAACCCCTCCGGGAGGTCCAGCGATGGATCACCGAGCACCCCGACGACGACCTGACCGTCGAGTCGCTGGCCGCCCGCGCCCGGCTCTCGCCCCGCCACTTCGCCCGCGCCTTCCGGGAGGAGACCGGCATGACACCGGGCCGCTACGTCGACCGCGTCCGCCTCGAACACGCCCGCCGCCTTCTGGAGGACACGTCCGACGGCGTCGAGGAGATCTCCCGCGCCAGCGGCTACGGCACGCCCGAGGCCATGCGGCGTGCCTTCGTCAGGTCCCTCGGCACACCACCCGCGGAGTACCGCAGACGCTTCCACCCGGCATCCGCTCACTGAAACCGCAACGCGCCACCGAGTCCGGAACACGCCCAGTGAAGGGAATTCCCATGCACATCGCCCTGGTCGTCTACGACCGCTTCACCGCTCTGGACGTCGTGGGACCCTACGAGGTCCTCAGCCGTCTCCCGGACGCGCGGGTCGACTTCGTCGCCGAGCGACCCGGCTCCGTACGCACCGACACCGGTTTTCTCGCCGTCACCGCGGACAAGGCCCTGGAAGAGGTGCCGAACCCCGACATCGTGGTGGTCGCCGGCGGTCCCGGCACCTTCGACCAGCTGAAGAACCAGGCCCTGCTGGACTGGCTGCGCGCCGTCGACGCGACGACCACCTGGACGACCTCGGTGTGCTCGGGCTCGCTGCTGCTCGGCGCCGCGGGCCTGCTGACGGGCCGGCGCGCCACCAGTCACTGGGTCGCGCTGGACCTCCTGAAGGAGTTCGGCGCCGAACCGACGGGGGAGCGCGTCGTCACCGACGGCAAGTACGTCACCGCCGCCGGCGTCTCCTCGGGCATCGACATGAGCCTCACCCTGGTCGGCAGGATCGCCGGCGACGAACACGCCCAGGCCGTCCAGCTGCTGATCGAGTACGACCCGCAGCCGCCGTACGACGCGGGCTCCCCGGACAAGGCGCCCGCGCACCTGGTGGAGGAGTTCCGCACCCACAGCCGCTTCACCCTGGTGCAGGCACGTTCCAGGTGAAGCGCGGCTGCCTGCGCTCCAGGAACGCGGCGACCCCCTCCGCGGTGTCGCCGCTGCCTCGCGCCTGCTCCGCCCAGTGGGCGTCCCGGTCGGTGCGCCCGTTCGCGAACTCCTTCGCGGCGGCCTGGGTGAGCTGGGAGCGCGACACCAGGATCCGGGTCAACTCGGCGACCCGCTTGTCCAGTTCGCCCTCGGGCAGCACCTCGTCCACCAGCCCGGTGCGCAGCGCCCGCTGAGCGTCGATCAACTCGGCCGAGAACAACAGGTACTTGGCGGTGGCGGGTCCCACCAGCGAGACCAGCCGCCGGGTGGACGAGGCCGCGTACACGATCCCGAGCTTCGCCGGCGTCACCCCGAACAGCGCGCCCTCCTCCGCCAGCCGCAGATCACAGGCCGCGGCGAGCTGGGCCCCGCCGCCCACGCAGTGGCCGCGGATCGCGGCGAGCGTCGGCTTCGCAAACGTGGTGAGGGCCTCCTCGGCCACCACGGCCAGCCCCTGCGCCTCGGCGGGCGAGCCCTGGAGCGTGGAGATGTCCGCGCCCGCGCAGAAGGTCGTGCCCTCCCCGGTGAGCACCAGTGCCCGCACGTCCGGGTCTCCTGCCAGCCGGTCCAGCAGCGGCGGCAGGGCTCGCCACATCGCGGCCGTCATGGCGTTGCGCTTGGCCGGATGACGGATGACGACCGTGGCGACGGAGTCGACGACCTGGTACGACAGCTGGGGATCCATGCGGTGGATGCTATCCGGAGGGCGTCTGCGGGCTCCTTGGGAGTTTTCCCACAACACGAATAGTTCGTGAACCGGCGTCAGGGGGGCAGGAGTGGTCCTACAACTGCCTTTGTCATACGCACGCGGTCAGAACCGCTCGATAAGCGCTGACTTGTGTTCAGTCCTTCGGCGCGGAGGGGATCGTTACCAACACTCGACGTGTGGTGACAATCGAGCGCGAGGGTGGCGACCGGACGATGGACAACCACGGGCGCGGGGACGACCCGCGCCCAGCGGGGGGCGCCGAGCGGCCGCCTGATCCACTGCCGTACGAGGGCGTCTGGCGGTTCACCGCGGCCGCCGTGGACGCCTCGGTCCCGCAGGCGCGACACGCCGTACGGGACCTGCTGCTGCGCCAGGGCGTACCGGTCTCCGACGACCTGGTGTACGGACTGCTGCTGATCGTCTCCGAGCTGGTCACGAACGCGGTCCGGCACGCGGCGCTGCTGTCGCCGGTGCTCGCCGTGGAGGTGGCCGTCGGGGCCGAGTGGGTGCGGGTGTCGGTGGAGGACAACCACCCCTACCGCCCCACCGCCCTGGAGGCCGACCACGGCCGGACCGGCGGCCGCGGGCTGCTCCTGGTCCGTGAGGTGGCCCAGGAGGCGGGCGGCGTGGTCGACGTGGAGCACACGGCGAGCGGCGGCAAGGTGATCTGGGCCGCCCTGCCGCTCAAGCCCGTGACCTTCACCTGACGGCGGACTACCAGCCCGCGGACTCGCCCGTCAGCTCCCTGACGGCCGGACGGGCCGCGTCCAGCACGGTCATGAACCACGCCGAGAACGGGTCCCGGGCGTGCCGCTCCGCCAGCTCGGCCGCCGTCACGAAGGCGGTCTGACCGACCTCCTCCAGGTCCGGCGCGAGCGGCGCCTGCACCAGGCCGACGAACAGGTGGTTGAACTCCTGCTCGACCAGGCCCGAGGCCGGGTCCGGGTGGTTGTAACGAACCGTGCCCGCCTCCGCCAGCAGCGACGGCGACACGCCCAGCTCCTCGTAGGTCCGCCGGGCAGCCGCCGCGAAGGGCGCCTCGCCGGGGTAGGGGTGGCCGCAGCAGGTGTTGGACCACACACCGGGGGAGTGGTACTTGCCGAGCGCCCGCTGCTGGAGCAGCAGCCGGCCCTGTTCGTCGAAGAGGAACACCGAGAACGCCCGGTGCAGCTGTCCCGGTGGCTGATGGGCGGCGAGCTTCTCCGCGGTGCCGATCGTCACGCCCTTCTCGTCGACCAGTTCCAGCAAAATCGCCTCTGCGGTGCCGTTCGACGAGCTGTGCGTCTCGGTGGCAGGTGTGATCGGCATACCCATCCTTCGACTCGGTCTTCGCGCCCCAAGTCTGCCGTACGAATCCGGCACTCCCGGCACTTCCCGGCACGTCCGCATGTCCCGCGCGCGGCGGCGCCGAGGTGGGGCCCGGTAGGTCATCGTGCCCGGCGGGCAGAGCGGGGAACCGTCGCGGAATATCGAACGAATGTATGTGCGGTCAGTGGCACAGGCGTGCCTCGTGCTCCGCGTGCCCGCCCGGCTCCAGCTGGAAGGTGCAGTGCTCCACGTCGAAGTGGCCGCCCAGGCAGCCCTGCAGCTCGTGCAGCATCTTCTCGTTCCCGATGGCGTTCAGCACCTCCGAGCTGACCACCACGTGCGCGGACACCACGGGCAGGCCCGAGGTGATCGTCCAGGCGTGCAGATCGTGCACGTCCTCCACGCCGTCCAGGGCGAGGATGTGCGCCCGCACCTCCGCCATGTCGACGTCCTTGGGTGCCGCTTCCAGCAGCACGTCCAGCGTCTCGCGCAGCAGCTTCAGCGTCCTCGGTACGATCATCAGCCCGATGACGAGCGAGGCGATGGGGTCGGCCGCCTGCCAGCCCGTGGTGAGGATCACGGTCGCGGAGATCAGCACCGCCACCGAGCCGAGCGCGTCCGCGGCCACCTCCAGGAAGGCGCCGCGCACGTTCAGGCTCTCCTTCTGCCCGCGCATCAGCAGGGTGAGCGACACGGTGTTCGCGACCAGGCCGAACAGACCGAACATGATCATCAGGCCGCCCGCGGTGTCCGCGGGCGTGAAGAACCGCTGGATCGCCTCGACGAGCACGTAGCCGCCGACGCCGAGCAGCAGCAGGCAGTTGGCCAGGGCGGCGAGGATCTCGGCCCGGGCGTAGCCGAAGGTGCGGTTGGTGCTCGGCGGGCGGTTCGCGAAGTGGATGGCGAGCAGCGCCATGCCCAGACCCACCGCGTCGGTCGCCATGTGGGCCGCGTCCGCGATCAGGGCGAGAGAATCCGCGAGGAGACCGCCGACGATCTCGACCACCATGATCGTGAGCGTGATGCCCAGTGCCACGGTCAGCCGGCCACGGTACGCGGCCGCCGCCGTACCCGTGGGCGGGGCATGGCTGTGCGCATGCCCGTGGTCGTGTCCTGCCCCCATGAGAAGTCCGCCCTTCCGTGTTGCTCCCGAGCTGACAGTGAACTACGGGTGGGGGGTATCGGGCAACGCGGCACTGAACACCGTTGTCATGTGCCCTGACCTGCGCAAACGAACCGCTGGTCAGGGCGGCGCCGACTCACTTGCCGTGGTGCAGCTGCCAGCCCTGCCAGGCCGACTCCACCATCTCGCGCACCCCGCGCCGGGCCCGCCAGCCCAGCGTCTCGGCGGCCCGCTCGGCCGAGGCGACCGCACGCGGCGCGTCCCCCGGGCGGCGCCCCTCCACCAGCGGCGCCCGCCGGTCGCCGGTGACCTCGCCGATGACCGTGATCAGCTCGCGCACCGAGACGCCCGCACCGCGGCCGATGTTCAGCGTCAGATCGCCGGCCAGGTCCCCGCCGGAGAGCCGCCGGGCCGCCGCGAGATGTGCCTCGGCGAGGTCGGTCACGTGAATGTAGTCACGGATGCACGTGCCGTCCGGCGTCGGGTAGTCGGCGCCGAAGATCCGTGGGGCCTCGTCGCGGGTGATCCGGTCGAAGACCATCGGCACGATGTTGAACACACCCGTGTCCGACAGTTCCGGCGCGGCCGCGCCCGCCACGTTGAAGTAGCGCAGGCACACCGTGGAGATCCCGTGCGCCCGGCCCGCGGCCCGCACCAGCCACTCCCCGGCCAGCTTGGTCTCGCCGTACGGGTTCACCGGCGCACACGGGGTGTCCTCGGTGATCAGGTCCACGCCGGGGTTGCCGTACACGGCCGCCGACGAGGAGAACAGCAGCCGGCCGACGCCGGCCTCGGCCATCGCGTCCAGGAGGGTGGCCAGGCCACCCACGTTCTCGCGGTAGTAGCGCGTGGGCTGGGCCACGGACTCGGCGACCTGTTTGCGCGCCGCGAGATGGACGACGCCCGTGACGCCATGCTCCGCGAAGACCCGCTTGAGCTGCTCCCCGTCCAGCGTCGAGCCCTCGACGAGCGGCACCTTTGCGGGCAGCCGTGAGGGCACGGCGGCCGACAGGTCGTCCAGCGCCACGACGCTCTCTCCGGCGCCCGCCATGGCCCGTGCCACATGCGCCCCGATGTATCCGGCTCCGCCGGTGATCAGCCACGTCATGGTCGCCCACCCTATGCCGACCCGTCCGCATGTCCCTGATGCCCGGGTCTGGGGCCACGGTTTGTGGGGCGGGCCCCGGATCACCGATGATGATCGCGGCAAAGGCCGGGGCAGCCGCTGTGGGCCGGACCGTGAACGGCCGGTGAACAAGGGATCGAGCCCATCGGATACCCTTCGCCGACATGCCGCCCGGGAGCCGCAGGCAGGGGCGCCCCACACCACGCAGAAGACCGGCGCCGCCGCGCCGGCACCCAGGGAGTGAGTTCGGTTGTCGACCGCCATCGTCACCGGTCAGCCGGTCCCCGGATCGTCGCTTGAGAACGATCTGCGGTCCCTCGGCTTCGACGTGCGCGCGGCAACCGACGCCTCCGAGGCGGAGAGCCTGCTCGCGGCGGTCCCGGCCGACCGGCGCGTGGCCCTGGTCGACGCCCGCTTCGTCGGCCACCTGCACGCCCTGCGCCTCGGCCTCACCGACCCGCGCTTCCCGCTCGCGGCCGTCCCCGGCGCCGTCACCGCCCAGCCCGCCGCGCGGCAGGCGCTGACCCGGGCCCTGGCCCGCGAGACCGCCGCCGGCGGCGGTACGGCCCATGGGGGTGCCCCCGCGCGAGCGAAGTCGAGCGTGGGGGACGTCGACCGCGTCGTCACCGCCCTCTCCGCCGACGGCAGCGCGATCCACCGCCCCGAGCTGGGCAGTCTCGTCGCCGCCGTGCCGGAGGACCCGCAGGCCCGCAACGAGGCCCGGCAGGCCGTCACCGCCGTCGACGACGAGGCCGTACGCCTGAAGTCGGCCGTGAAGTCCCGCGACGGCTTCTTCACCACGTTCCTCATCAGCCCGTACTCGCGCTACATCGCCCGCTGGTGCGCCCGCCGGGGCCTGACCCCCAACCAGGTCACCACCGCCTCGCTGCTCACCGCCCTGATAGCCGCCGGCTGCGCGGCGACCGGTACCCGGGCCGGCTTCGTCGCGGCCGGCGTGCTGCTGATCGCCTCGTTCGTCCTGGACTGCACCGACGGCCAGCTCGCCCGCTACGCCCTGAAGTACTCCACGCTCGGCGCCTGGCTCGACGCCACCTTCGACCGGGCCAAGGAGTACGCCTACTACGCGGGACTCGCCCTCGGTGCGGCCCACGGCGGCGACGACGTGTGGGCCCTCGCCCTCGGCGCGATGATCCTTCAGACCTGCCGGCACGTCGTGGACTTCTCCTTCAACGAGGCCAACCACGACGCCACCGCCAACACCAGCCCCACCGCCGCCCTCTCCGACAAGCTGGACAGCGTCGGCTGGACGGTCTGGCTGCGGCGGATGATCGTCCTGCCCATCGGCGAACGCTGGGCCATGATCGCCGTCCTCACCGCGGTCACCACCCCGCGCATCACCTTCTACGTGCTCCTCGTCGGGTGCGCCTTCGCCGCGACGTACACCACGGCCGGCCGCGTGCTGCGCTCGGTGACCCGCAAGGCGAAGCGCACGGACCGGGCCGCGCAGGCCCTCGCGGACCTCGCCGACAACGGACCGCTCGCCTCGTACGTGACGCGTGTCACGCGTGGCAACCTCGGTGGCCCGCTTCTGGTGGCCCTGGGCGGCACGGCCGTCCTCGCCGTCTCCCTCTTCTCCGGGGTGACCTGGGCGCCCGTCGCCGGTGCCGTGGTTTACGCCGTCGCCTCCGGCCGGGCGCTGTACCGCCCCCTCAAGGGCGCCCTGGACTGGCTGATCCCCCCGCTGTTCCGGGCCGCCGAGTACGGCACGGTGCTCGTCCTGGCGAGTAAAGCAGGGGTGAACGGGGCCCTCCCTGCGGCTTTCGGCCTGGTGGCCGCCGTCGCCTACCATCACTACGACACGGTGTACCGCATCCGCGGCAACGCCGGAGCGCCCCCGGCCTGGCTGGTACGTGCCATCGGGGGCCAGGAGGGGCGGACGGTGCTCGTCACCGTCCTCGCGGCGGTGCTCACCGCCTCGCAGTTCAAGGTCGCGCTCACGGTCCTCGCCGTGGTCGTCGCCCTGGTGGTGCTCGTCGAGAGCATCCGCTTCTGGGTGTCCGCTGGGGCGCCCGCCGTACACGATGAAGGAGAACCCGCATGATCGGCCTCGTGCTGGCGGCCGGCGCCGGACGGCGTCTTCGCCCCTACACCGACACCCTTCCCAAGGCGCTGGTGCCGGTGGGCCCCGCGGGCATAGAGGACTCGATCACGGTGCTCGACCTCACCCTCGGCAACTTCGCCGAGATCGGCCTGACCGAGGTCGCGATCATCGTCGGCTACCGCAAGGAGGCCGTGTACGAGCGCAAGGCGGCTCTGGAGGCGAAGTACGGCCTCAAGCTGACCCTCATCGACAACGACAAGGCCGAGGAGTGGAACAACGCCTACTCCCTGTGGTGCGGCCGTGATGCCCTCAAGGACGGTGTGATCCTCGCCAACGGCGACACCGTGCACCCGGTCTCCGTCGAGAAGACGCTGCTCGCCGCCCGCGGCGACGGCAAGAAGATCATCCTCGCGCTGGACACCGTGAAGTCCCTCGCCGACGAGGAGATGAAGGTCGTCGTCGACCCCGCCAAGGGCGTCCAGAAGATCACCAAGCTGATGGACCCCGCCGAGGCGACCGGTGAGTACATCGGCGTCACCCTGATCGAGGGCGACGCCGCTCCCGACCTGGCCGACGCGCTGAAGACGGTCTGGGAGACGGACCCGCAGCAGTTCTACGAGCACGGGTACCAGGAGCTGGTGAACCGCGGCTTCAAGATCGACGTCGCGCCGATCGGTGACGTCCAGTGGGTCGAGATCGACAACCACGACGACCTCGCCCGCGGACGGGAGATCGCGTGCCAGTACTGACGAGGCTCATTCCGTCGCCGGTCGTCGTGGACATCCGCCCGGGTGCCCTCGACGACCTGGCCGGAGTGCTCGCCGACGAGCGGATCTCGCAGTCGGGCCGGCTCGCCGTCGCCGTCAGCGGCGGCTCCGGTGCCAAGCTGCGCGAGCGTGTCGCCCCCTCGCTGCCCGGCGCCACCTGGTACGAGGTCGGCGGCGGCACCCTCGACGATGCGATCCGGCTGGCCGGCGCCATGAAGGCCGGCCACTTCGACGCGGTCGTGGGCCTCGGTGGCGGCAAGATCATCGACTGCGCCAAATTCGCCGCGGCGCGTGTCGGCCTGCCCCTGGTCGCCGTGCCGACGAACCTCGCGCACGACGGCCTGTGCTCGCCGGTGGCCACCCTCGACAACGACGCCGGGCGCGGCTCCTACGGTGTGCCGAACCCGATCGCCGTCGTCATCGACCTGGACGTGATCCGCGACGCACCGGCGCGCTTCGTGCGGGCCGGCATCGGCGACGCGATCTCCAACATCAACTCGATCGCGGACTGGGAGCTGTCCAACCGGGTCAACGGCGAGAAGATCGACGGTCTGGCCGCCGCCATGGCCCGCCAGGCCGGGGAGGCGGTGCTCCGGCACCCCGGCGGCATCGGGGACAACGACTTCCTCCAGGTGCTCGCCGAGGCGCTGGTCCTCACCGGCATCGCGATGTCGATCTCCGGCGACTCCCGGCCCGCCTCGGGCTCCTGTCACGAGATCAACCACGCCTTCGACCTGCTCTTCCCCAAGCGCGCCGCGAGCCACGGCGAGCAGTGCGGGCTCGGTGCCGCCTTCGCGATGTACCTGCGCGGAGCGCACGAGGAGTCGGCGTACATGGCCGAGGTGCTGCGCCGGCACGGGCTTCCGGTGCTGCCGGAGGAGATCGGCTTCACGCTGGACGAGTTCGTCCGCGCCGTGGAGTTCGCTCCGGAGACCAGGCCCGGCCGCTACACGATCCTCGAGCACCTCGACCTCAAGACGAACCAGATCAAGGACATCTACGCCGACTATGTCAAGGCCATCGGTAGCTGAACTCCGACCGGTCGTCCACCCCGCGGGGGTGAAGGACCGGCGCAGCGGTGAGCACTGGGCGGGACGCCTCTACATGCGCGAGGTGTCCCTGCGCGTCGACCGCTACCTGGTGAACACCAGGGTCACGCCCAACCAGCTCACGTACCTGATGACCGTCTGCGGTGTGCTCGCGGCCCCGGCCCTGCTCGTGCCGGGGATCGCGGGCGCCGTGCTCGGCGTGGTCGCCACCCAGCTGTACCTGCTGCTGGACTGCGTCGACGGCGAGATCGCCCGCTGGAAGAAGCAGTACTCGCTCGGCGGGGTCTACCTGGACCGCGTCGGCGCGTACCTCACGGACGCGGCCGTCCTGGTCGGCCTCGGCCTGCGCGCCGCCGACCTGTGGGGCACCGGCCGTATCGACTGGCTGTGGGCCTTCCTCGGCACCCTCGCCGCGCTCGGCGCGATCCTTATCAAGGCCGAGACCGACCTCGTCGGTGTCGCCCGGCACCAGGCCGGCATGGCGCCGGTCAAGGAGGCGGCGTCCGAGCCGCGCTCCTCCGGCATGGCGCTGGCCCGCCGGGCCGCCTCGGCGCTCAAGTTCCACCGGCTGATCCTCGGCATCGAGGCCTCGCTGCTGATCCTGGTCCTGGCGATCCTGGACCAGATCCACGGCGACCTGTTCTTCACCCGGCTCGGCACCGCGGTGCTCGCCGGCATCGCCGTGCTGCAGACCGTGCTGCACCTGGTGTCCATCCTCGCCTCCAGCAGGCTGAGGTGAGCGGCATGAAGGTCGGCGCGGTCATCATCACCATGGGCAACCGGCCCGAGGAGCTGCGTGCCCTGCTCGACTCGGTCGCCAAGCAGGACGGCGACCCGGTCGAGGTGGTCGTCGTCGGCAACGGCTCGCCCGTCCCGGACGTCCCCGAGGGCGTACGGACCATAGAACTGCCCGAGAACCTGGGCATCCCCGGCGGCCGCAACGTCGGCATAGAGGCCTTCGGCCCCGGTGGCCGCGACGTCGACGTACTGCTCTTCCTCGACGACGACGGCCTGCTCGCCCGCCACGACACCGCCGAACTGTGCCGGCAGGCGTTCGAGGCCGACCCGAAGCTCGGCATCGTCAGCTTCCGCATCGCCGACCCGGACACGGGCGAGACCCAGCGCCGGCACGTACCGCGGCTGCGCGCCTCCGACCCGATGCGCTCCTCCCGGGTCACCACCTTCCTCGGTGGCGCCAACGCGGTCCGCACCCAGGTCTTCGCCGAGGCCGGCGTGCTCCCGGACGAGTTCTTCTACGCCCACGAGGAGACCGACCTGGCCTGGCGGGCCCTCGACGCCGGCTGGATGATCGACTACCGGTCCGACATGGTGCTGTACCACCCGACGACCGCGCCCTCGCGGCACGCGGTGTACCACCGCATGGTCGCCCGCAACCGGGTCTGGCTGGCCCGGCGCAACCTCCCCGCGCTCCTGGTCCCCGTCTACCTCGGGGTCTGGCTGCTGCTCACCCTGCTGCGCCGCCCCTCGGGACCGGCCCTGAAGGCATGGTTCGGCGGCTTCAAGGAGGGCTGGACCTCCCCGTGCGGCCCCCGCCGCCCCATGCGGTGGCGCACGGTGTGGCGGCTCACACGACTGGGCCGGCCTCCCGTCATCTGACAAGCTCGACCGAGCGGGCCGCGTCCTGGGGCGCGGCCGAAGCCGGATCCGACGCAGCCGGACGGCGCAAGCACGAAGAACCACGCCGACCACAACGTTCACGACGAACCCCCACACAGATGCACTCGAAGACGAAAGCTTCCACCTGTGAGTGAGACAACGCACGACGGCGGTGTCGCGGTGACCGCGGCCCCGTCGCCCGACGAGGGACTGACGGCGGCCCAGCTCGCCGCCAAGTACGGGCTCGCCGTGAGCGGTGCCCGGCCCTCGCTCACCGAGTACGTCCGGCAGCTGTGGGGGCGGCGCCACTTCATCCTCGCCTTCTCCCAGGCGAAGCTGACCGCGCAGTACAGCCAGGCCAAGCTCGGCCAGCTGTGGCAGGTGGCGACCCCGCTGCTGAACGCGGCGGTCTACTACTTCATCTTCGGCGTCATCCTGCACGCGAGCCGGGGCATGTCCAAGGACGTGTACATCCCGTTCCTCGTCACGGGTGTGTTCGTCTTCACCTTCACGCAGAGCTCGATCATGTCGGGCGTCCGCGCGATCTCCGGCAACCTGGGCCTGGTGCGCGCCCTGCACTTCCCGCGGGCCTCGCTGCCCGTCTCCTTCTCGCTGCAGCAGCTCCAGCAGCTGCTCTTCTCGATGATCGTCATGTTCGTCGTGGCGATCGGCTTCGGCAGCTACCCGAGCCTGTCCTGGCTGCTGATCGTGCCGGTCCTGGTGCTGCAGTTCCTGTTCAACACCGGGCTCGCGCTGATCGTGGCGCGCATGGGCGCCAAGACGCCGGACCTCGCCCAGCTGATGCCGTTCATCCTGCGGACCTGGATGTACGCCTCCGGCGTCATGTTCTCCATCAGCAAGATGATGGAGGGCCGTCCCGAGTGGGTGGTCCGCCTGCTGCAGGTGAACCCGGCCGCCGTCTACATGGACCTGATGCGCTTCGCGCTGATCGACGGGTACGGCGCCTCGAACCTGCCGCCGCACGTGTGGGCCATCGCCCTGTTCTGGGCCGTGGTCGTCTTCGCCGGCGGGTTCGTGTACTTCTGGAAGGCGGAGGAGAGGTACGGCCGTGGCTGAGCGGAATCCCCATGACAACGCGGACAGCGCCGGGCGGCGCCCGACGGTCATCGCCGACGACCTGCACATCGTCTACCGGGTCAACGGCGCGAAGACGGGCAAGGGCAGTGCGACGGCCGCCCTCAGCCGCATACTCAAGCGCGGCGAGGAGCGAGGTGTGCGCAAGGTGCACGCCGTGCGGGGCGTCTCCTTCGTCGCCTACCGCGGCGAGGCCATCGGCCTGATCGGCTCCAACGGCTCGGGCAAGTCCACCCTGCTGCGTGCCATCGCCGGTCTGCTGCCGGCCGAGCAGGGCAAGGTCTACACCGACGGCCAGCCCTCGCTGCTGGGCGTCAACGCGGCGCTGATGAACGACCTCACCGGTGAGCGCAACGTGATCCTCGGCGGTCTCGCCATGGGCATGTCCCGTGAGCAGATCAAGGAGCGCTACGAGGACATCGTCGACTTCTCCGGGATCAACGAGAAGGGCGACTTCATCACGCTGCCGATGCGCACCTACTCCTCCGGCATGGCGGCCCGGCTGCGCTTCTCCATCGCCGCCGCCAAGGACCACGACGTCCTCATGATCGACGAGGCGCTGGCCACCGGTGACCGCAAGTTCCAGAAGCGCTCCGAGGAGCGCATCCGGGAACTGCGCAAGGAGGCCGGCACGGTGTTTCTGGTCAGTCACAACAACAAGTCCATTCGCGACACCTGCAATCGCGTCCTGTGGCTGGAGCGCGGCGAACTGCGCATGGACGGCCCGACCGAAGAGGTCCTCAAGGAGTACGAGAAGTTCACGGGCAAGTGACCCGTTGAGCCGTTTCGGCCAGGGCCCCGTCGGCAACCGTCCGGTGGGGCCCTGCGTCTGCAAAGGAAACGTCAACTCCCCGCGCCCTTAGGAATCTTGACGTCAATCGGTGTGTTGTTGTGATGTGCAGGACACCCCGACGGACCTTGCCGCGTTGTACAACGTAAGCTGTACGGGTGCCGGAAAGCGGCAAGTAGGGCCATAATGCGCGACACCCTCCCGGTGGCAGCCCCGCGGAGGGCCGGGCGGCGTGTCCGAAATAGTGTGTATTGGGTCGGCAGTGTAGAACGGGAGATGTGACGGCAATGGCTACGGAAACTCCCCAGCTCAACGCAGCATGTGCCGTCCCCGCCCAGGGCAGCGCGCGGTGACGGGAACCGACACGGCGCCGGAACTGGAGCGCGCCACGCTGGACAAGGCTGCGAGCGAGAACTTCCCCGTGGCCCCCTTTTTCCTGCCCCGTGCCTGGCGCGCCGACCTCATGGCCGTGTACGGCTTCGCCCGCCTCGTGGACGACATCGGCGACGGCGACCTGGCCCCCGGCGGAGCCGACGCGCGCGTCCTGGGCGTGCCGGCCGCAGAGGCCGAGGACCGCATGGTCCTCCTCGACGCCTTCGAGGCCGACCTGCGGCGTGTCTTCGACGGCACGCCCCGCCACCCCCTGCTCCGCCGCCTGCAGCCCACCGTCCGCCGCCGTGCCCTCACCCCCGAACCCTTCCTCGGCCTGATCGCCGCCAACCGCCAGGACCAACTGGTCGCCCGGTACGAGACCTACGACGACCTCCTCGCCTACTGCGGACTGTCCGCCAACCCCGTCGGCCGCCTCGTCCTCGCCGTCACCGGTACCTCGACCCCCGAGCGCATCCGCCTCTCCGACGCCATCTGCACCGCACTGCAGATCGTGGAACACCTCCAGGACGTGGCCGAGGACTTCGGCCGTGACCGGATCTATCTGCCCGCCGAGGACATGAAGCGCTTCCACGTCCAGGAAACGGATCTCGCCACGAAAACCACGGGCGCATCGTTGCGCGCTCTGGTTGCATACGAAGCGCAACGCGCCAGCGATCTGCTGAATGAAGGCGCCCCCCTGGTGGGTAGCGTCCACGGCAGGTTGAAGCTGTTGCTCGCGGGGTTCGTGGCAGGGGGAAGGGCGGCGATCCGGGCGATCGCCGCCGCCGAACACGACGTACTTCCCGGCCCGCCCAGACCCGGCAAGGTCCAGTTGCTGCGTGAGGTGGGCGTGACCCTGCGAGGAGAGGGGTGATCCGGACCGTGGAGTCTGTGCCACACGTGTCCGCACCGGTACTCGCCGCCTACAGCTACTGCGAGGCCGTCACCGGGCAGCAGGCCCGCAACTTCGCGTACGGCATCCGCTTGCTGCCGACGCCCAAGCGCCGCGCCATGTCCGCGTTGTACGCCTTCTCCCGGCGTGTCGACGACATCGGTGACGGTGACCTGCCCGGCGAGGTCAAGGTCGCGCGCCTCGAGGAAACCCGGGCGCTGCTCGACCGTGTCCGCGCGGGCCGGGTCGAGGAGGACGACACCGACCCGGTGGCCGTCGCCCTCACCCATGCCTCCCACGCCTTCCCGATCCCGCTGGGCGGGCTGGACGAGCTGATCGACGGCGTCCAGATGGACGTGCGCGGGGAGACCTACGAGACCTGGGACGACCTGAAGGTCTACTGCCGCTGCGTGGCCGGCGCCATCGGCCGCCTCTCGCTCGGCGTGTTCGGCACGGAACCGGGCGCGCGCGGCGCCGAGCGCGCGTCCGAGTACGCCGACACGCTCGGCCTCGCGCTGCAGCTCACCAACATCCTCAGAGACGTCCGCGAGGACGCCGAGGGCGGCCGTACCTATCTGCCCGCCGACGACCTCGCGAAATTCGGGTGCGCGGCCGGTTTCGACGGCCCGACCCCACCGGAGGGCTCCGACTTCGCGGGCCTCGTGCACTTCGAAGTGCGACGGGCCCGCGCCCTTTTCGCCGAGGGCTACCGGCTCCTCCCCATGCTCGACCGGCGCAGCGGCGCCTGCGTCGCCGCCATGGCCGGCATCTACCGCCGCCTGCTCGACCGCATCGAGCGCGACCCGGAGGCCGTGCTGCGCGGCCGCGTCTCACTGCCCGGACGCGAGAAGGCGTACGTCGCCGTACGCGGACTGTCGGGCCTCGACACCCGGCACGTGTCCCGGCGGACCGTCAGGAGGCGCGCCTGATGGGCTCTGCGGACCCAGTGCCCCGGCAGGCAACCCTCCGCTGCGGCGTGGCGTCCCTGACTGCGACGGCCGAGCGTGCACCGTTCATCCAGCACGCCCGGCACGCATGGAGGGACGCACGATGAGCGAGGGCGCACACCACTCGGAGGCGCACACCGACACCCCGGCACCGGCAGGGCGCAGTGCCGTCGTGGTCGGCGGCGGCCTCGCCGGGATCACCGCGGCGCTCGCGCTCGCCGACGCGGGCGTCCGGGTCACCCTGCTCGAAGGCAGGCCGAGACTGGGCGGCCTCGCCTTCTCCTTCCAGCGCGGCGACCTGACCGTCGACAACGGCCAGCACGTGTACCTGCGCTGCTGCACCGCCTACCGCTGGTTCCTCGACCGCATCGAGGGCGCGGCGCTTGCGCCACTGCAGGATCGTCTCGACGTGCCCGTACTCGACGTGAACCGGCCCGAGGGACGGCGTCTCGGCAGGCTGCGGCGCGACGCCCTGCCCGTACCCCTGCACCTGGGCCGGAGCCTGGCCACCTATCCGCACCTGTCGCTCGCCGAGCGTGCCGCGGTCGGGCGTGCCGCGCTCGCGCTCAGGGGGCTCGACCTCGCCGATCCGACCCTGGACACGCAGGACTTCGGCAGCTGGCTGGCCGCTCACGGCCAGTCGGCGCGTGCCGTCGAGGCCCTGTGGGACCTGGTCGGGGTCGCCACCCTCAACGCGGTCGCGGGCGACGCCTCGCTGGGGCTCGCCGCGATGGTGTTCAAGACCGGTCTGCTGTCCGACCCGGGCGCGGCCGACATCGGCTGGGCCCACGTCCCGCTGGGCGAACTGCACGACCGGCTGGCCCGCAAGGCGCTCGACTCCGCGGGCGTCCGTACCGAGGTCCGTACACGCGTCACCTCCGTCTCTATGAACGAAAACGGGACCTGGAGCGTTCAGGTTCCCGGCGAGACGCTCCGGGCCGACGCGGTCGTCCTCGCCGTACCCCAGCGCGAGACGCACGACCTGCTGCCGCCCGGCGCCCTCGACGCCCCCGAACAGTTGCTGAGGATCGGCACCGCGCCGATCCTCAACGTGCATGTCGTCTACGACCGCAAGGTGCTGGCCCGGCCCTTCTTCGCCGCCCTCGGCACTCCCGTGCAGTGGGTCTTCGACCGGACGGACGCGTCCGGGCTCGGCGCGGGGCAGTACCTGGCGTTGTCCCAGTCGGCCGCGCAGGACGAGATCGACGCGCCGGTCGCCGAGCTCCGCGAGCGCTACCTGCCCGCGCTGGAGCGCCTCATCCCGGGCACGCGCGGCGCGGTGGTGAAGGACTTCTTCGTGACCCGGGAGCGCACGGCGACGTTCGCTCCCACCCCCGGCGTCGGGCGGCTGCGGCCCGGCGCCCGTACCAAGTCCCCCGGCCTGTACCTGGCCGGAGCGTGGACCGCCACCGGGTGGCCCGCGACCATGGAAAGTGCGGTCCGCAGTGGAGTGAGTGCGGCCGACGCCGCGCTGAGCGCCCTGGGCCGGCCCCGCCCCCGCCGCCTCTTCGAGTTCGAGGAGGCGGCGTGACGCTCGATCAGCACGCGGCAGGCCCCCGCACCCCCGGTACCGCAACAAGAGGAGAGACTGTGCCCACTGTGCCCCCGGCCTCGACGCCCGCTCGGAGGACCGCGGTGGACGTGACCGCGCTTCTGGAGCGCGGCCGGACCCTGGCCACACCGGTCCTGCGTGCGGCCGTCGACCGCCTGGCGCCTCCGATGGACACCGTCGCCGCCTACCACTTCGGCTGGATCGACGCCGCCGGCAAGCCGGCCGACGGCGACGGCGGCAAAGCCGTGCGCCCCGCCCTGGCCGTCCTCTCCGCCGAGGTCACCGGCGCCGCACCCGAGGTGGGCATCCCCGGGGCCGTCGCCGTCGAACTCGTCCACAACTTCTCGCTGCTGCACGACGACCTGATGGACGGCGACGAGCAGCGCAGGCACCGCGACACGGTCTGGAAGGTGCACGGCCCCGCCCAGGCCATCCTGGTCGGCGACGCCCTGTTCGCCCTCGCCAACGAGATCCTGCTGGAACTCGGCACCGTCGAGGCCGGCCGCGCCACCCGCCGCCTGACCACCGCCACCCGCGCCCTGATCGACGGTCAGGCGCAGGACATCTCCTACGAGCACCGCGACCGCGTCAGCGTCGAGGAGTGCCTGGAGATGGAGGGCAACAAGACCGGCGCCCTGCTCGCCGCCTCCAGCTCCATCGGCGCGGTGCTCGGCGGCGCCGACGACCGCACCGCCGACGCCCTGGAGAAGTACGGCTACCACCTGGGCCTCGCCTTCCAGGCCGTCGACGACCTGCTCGGCATCTGGGGCGACCCGGAGTCCACCGGCAAGCAGACCTGGAGCGACCTGCGCCAGCGCAAGAAGTCCCTGCCGGTCGTGGCCGCGCTCGCCGCGGGCGGCTCCGCCTCCGAGCGGCTCGGTGAGATCCTCGCCGCCGACGCCAAGAGCAGCGACTTCGAGAACTTCTCCGAGGAGGAGTTCGCCGCCCGCGCGGCCCTCATCGAGGAGGCCGGCGGCCGCGAGTGGACGGCCGAGGAAGCACGCCGTCAGCACACCGTCGCCATCGAAGCCCTGGACGCCGTCGACATGCCCGACCAGGTGCGGGCCGCCTTCACGGCACTCGCCGACTTCGTCGTCGTACGAAAGAGATGATCATTATCGGTCGAATAGCCCTCGCGTAGTCGCCGGCCGGTGTCGAGGGACGACGGACACCGGCCGACGGCGGACCCACAGCAGCACGACTCGCACGACTGCACGAAGGGGAAGCCATGACAGCGACGACCGACGGAAGCACCGGGGCGACCATCCCGCCCCGCGCTCCCGCGGCCAGCGAAACCGACATCACCACCCCCGCGGCGGCCGGGGTACAAGAAGCCGCCGAACGCGCCGCACGGCGCGCCACCGACTTCCTGCTGGCACGGCAGGACGCCCAGGGCTGGTGGAAGGGCGACCTCGAGACGAACGTCACCATGGACGCCGAGGACCTGCTGCTCCGTCAGTTCCTGGGGATCCGCGACGAGGCGACGACCCAGGCCGCCGCCCTGTTCATCCGCGGCGAGCAACGCGAGGACGGCACCTGGGCCACCTTCTACGGCGGGCCCGGCGAACTGTCCACCACCGTCGAGGCGTACGTCGCCCTCCGCCTGGCCGGCGACGCGCCCGACGCCCCGCACATGGCGAAGGCCTCCGCGTGGATCCGCGAGCGAGGCGGCATCGCCGCCGCCCGGGTCTTCACCCGGATCTGGCTGGCCCTGTTCGGCTGGTGGAAGTGGGAGGACCTGCCCGAACTCCCGCCGGAGCTGATCTACTTCCCCAGCTGGATGCCGCTCAACATCTACGACTTCGGCTGCTGGGCCCGGCAGACCATCGTGCCGCTGACCATCGTCTCGGCCAAGCGTCCGGTCCGCCCGGCGCCCTTCCCGCTGGACGAGCTGCACACCGACCCGGCCCACCCCAACCCGGTCAAGCCCCTTGCTCCCGTGGCCACTTGGGACGGTGCCTTCCAGCGCCTGGACAAGGTGCTGCACCAACTGCGCAAGGTCGCCCCGCGCCGTCTGCGCAAGGCGGCGATGAACTCCGCCGCCCGCTGGATCATCGAGCGTCAGGAGAACGACGGCTGCTGGGGCGGCATCCAGCCGCCGGCCGTGTACTCGGTCATCGCCCTGCACCTGCTCGGCTACGACCTCCAGCACCCGGTGATGCGCGAGGGCCTCGCGTCGCTGGACCGTTTCGCCGTGTGGCGCGAGGACGGCGCCCGGATGATCGAGGCCTGCCAGTCCCCGGTGTGGGACACCTGCCTCGCCACCATCGCGCTGGTCGACGCCGGCCTGCCCGTCGACCACCCCCAACTGGTCAAGGCCGCCGACTGGATGCTCGGCGAGGAGATCGTCCGGCCCGGCGACTGGGCCGTGAAGCGGCCCGGACTGCCGCCCGGCGGCTGGGCGTTCGAGTTCCACAACGACAACTACCCGGACATCGACGACACCGCCGAGGTGGCCCTCGCGCTGCGCCGGGTCAGGCACCACGACCCCGACCGGGTGGACGGGGCGATCGGGCGCGCGGTGCGCTGGAACCTCGGGATGCAGTCGAAGAACGGCGCGTGGGGCGCCTTCGACGTCGACAACACCAGCCCGTTCCCGAACCGGCTGCCGTTCTGCGACTTCGGCGAGGTCATCGACCCGCCGTCCGCGGACGTCACCGCGCACGTGGTCGAGATGCTCGCCGCTGAGGGCCTCGCCCACGACCCGCGCACCCGCCGCGGCATCGAGTGGCTCCTCGCCGAGCAGGAGCCGGACGGCTCGTGGTTCGGGCGCTGGGGCGTCAACTACGTCTACGGCACCGGCTCGGTGGTGCCCGCCCTGACCGCGGCCGGCCTGCCCGGCTCCCACCCGGCGATCCGGCGGGCGGTGACCTGGCTGGAGAGCGTCCAGAACGACGACGGCGGCTGGGGCGAGGACCTGCGCTCCTACAAGTTCGTCAGGGAGTGGAGCGGCCGCGGCGCCTCCACCGCCTCGCAGACCGCGTGGGCGCTGATGGCGCTGCTCGCGGCGGGGGAGCAGGACTCCAAGGCCGTCGAGCGCGGCGTCCGCCGGCTGGCCGAGACCCAGCGGGAGGACGGCTCCTGGGACGAGCCGTACTTCACCGGCACCGGCTTCCCCTGGGACTTCTCCATCAACTATCACCTCTATCGGCAGGTCTTCCCGCTCACCGCGCTCGGCCGGTACCTGCACGGTGACCCGTTCGAGCGACAGCTGCTCGCCAAGGCCAGGAAGCCGCTCTCCGAGATCAAGAAGCCGCTGTCCGAGGTCAAGGGGAGCTGATGAGCGCCCAGCCCGCCACGGCCCCGCTGCTGATCGCCTGCGCGCTCGGCATCGAGCATCTCGCCCTGCGCACCGGCGACCGGGGCGGTGCCGGCGGGCCGTTCACCGTCGTCCGTACGGGCATGGGCCCCAAGGCGGCGGAACGCTCCGTCACCCGGCTCCTCGCGGACCCGGCGCTGGCCGACGCGGCCGTCCTGGCCACCGGCTTCTGCGCCGGGCTCGCACCCGGGATGCACCCCGGCGACCTGGTCGTCGCCGAGGAGACCCGGGACCCGCAGGGGACCGTCCCGTGCGTGGGAACCGACCTGCTCGTCAAGGGACTCGTGCGCATCCTGCCCGGGCGAACCGTCCACACCGGGCCCGTCACCGGCTCCGACCACGTCGTCCGCGGCCATGAGCGGTCCGACCTGCGCGCGACGGGCGCGATCGCGGTCGACATGGAGTCCGCGGCCACGCTCCTGAGCGCCGTCCGCGCGGGCGAGCGCCCGGTTGCGGCCGTACGGGTGGTCGTGGACGCTCCAGAACATGAACTCGTCCGGATCGGCACGGTGCGCGGTGGAATATCAGCCTTCCGTGTTCTTCGTACCGTCCTTCCTGCTTTTTTCGAATGGCACCGTTCTTTGTTGCTCCCCCGGAGGTGAGCCAGATGGCCATGCCGCTGCGTCAGTCCATCAAGGTCGCTACTTACCTGGCTGAACAGAAGATCCGCAGGCGGGACAAGTTTCCGCTCATCGTCGAGCTGGAACCGCTGTTCGCCTGCAACCTCAAGTGCGAGGGCTGCGGCAAGATCCAGCACCCGGCGGGTGTGCTCAAGCAGCGCATGCCGGTGGCCCAGGCCGTGGGCGCGGTGCTGGAGTCCGGTGCGCCGATGGTGTCCATCGCCGGTGGCGAGCCGCTGATGCATCCTCAGATCGATGAGATCGTGCGCCAGTTGGTGGCCCGTCGGAAGTACGTCTTCCTGTGCACCAACGCCATGTTGCTGCGCAAGAAGATGGACAAGTTCACGCCCTCGCCCTACTTCGCCTTCGCGGTGCACATCGACGGACTGCGCGAGCGGCACGACGAGTCCGTTGCGAAGGAGGGCGTGTTCGACGAGGCGGTGGAGGCCATCAAGGAGGCCAAGCGGCGCGGCTTCCGGGTGACCACCAACTCGACCTTCTTCAACACCGACACCCCGCAGACCATCATCGAGGTGCTCAACTTCCTCAATGACGATCTGCAGGTGGACGAGATGATGATCTCGCCCGCGTACGCCTATGAGAAGGCGCCCGACCAGGAGCACTTCCTCGGCGTCGAGCAGACCCGCGAGCTGTTCAAGAAGGCCTTCGCGGGCGGCAACCGCAGGCGCTGGCGGCTCAACCACTCCCCGCTCTTCCTGGACTTCCTGGAGGGCAAGGTCGACTTCCCGTGCACCGCGTGGGCGATCCCGAACTACTCGCTCTTCGGCTGGCAGCGCCCCTGCTACCTGATGAGCGACGGGTACGTGCCGACCTACCGCGAACTCGTGGAGAAGACCGACTGGGACAAGTACGGCCGCGGCAAGGACCCGCGCTGCGCCAACTGCATGGCGCACTGCGGCTACGAGCCCACCGCCGTCCTCGCCACCATGGGCTCCCTGAAGGAGTCGCTGCGGGCCATGCGCGAGACCGTCACCGGAAACCGGGAGTGACGCCATGACCGCCGTCCCCTTGGGCGTTCCCGAGGTACCGGCCCGGCCGGTCGCACCACGGCGCGTGTCGCGGCAGATCCACGTCGGTCCGGTGGCGGTCGGGGGCGGAGCCCCGGTGTCGGTGCAGTCGATGACGACGACCCGTACGTCGGACATCGGCGCCACCCTGCAGCAGATAGCCGAACTCACCGCCTCCGGCTGCCAGATCGTCCGCGTCGCCTGCCCCACGCAGGACGACGCGGACGCTCTCGCGACCATCGCCCGCAAGTCGCAGATCCCGGTGATCGCGGACATCCACTTCCAGCCGAAGTACGTGTTCGCGGCGATCGAGGCGGGCTGCGCGGCGGTCCGCGTGAACCCCGGCAACATCAAGAAGTTCGACGACCAGGTGAAGGAGATCGCGCGGGCCGCGAAGGACCACGGCACCCCGATCCGGATCGGGGTCAACGCGGGCTCGCTGGACCGGCGGCTGCTGCAGAAGTACGGGAAGGCGACCCCGGAGGCGCTGGCCGAGAGCGCGCTGTGGGAGGCGTCGCTCTTCGAGGAGCACGGCTTCAGGGACATCAAGATCTCGGTCAAGCACAACGACCCGGTCGTGATGATCGAGGCCTACCGGCTGCTCGCCGAGAGCTGCGACCACCCGCTGCACCTGGGGGTCACCGAGGCCGGTCCGGCCTTCCAGGGCACGATCAAGTCGGCGGTGGCCTTCGGGGCGCTGCTGTCGCGGGGGATCGGCGACACCGTCCGGGTCTCGCTGAGCGCCCCGCCCGCCGAGGAGGTCAAGGTCGGCATCCAGATCCTGGAATCCCTGGGGCTGCGGCAGCGGCGCCTGGAGATCGTCTCCTGTCCGTCCTGCGGGCGGGCCCAGGTCGACGTGTACAAGCTGGCCGACGAGGTCACGGCGGGGCTGGACGGCATGGAAGTGCCCCTGCGGGTCGCGGTGATGGGCTGTGTCGTCAACGGCCCCGGCGAGGCCCGCGAGGCAGACCTCGGGGTTGCCTCGGGCAACGGCAAGGGCCAGATCTTCGTCAGGGGCGAGGTCGTCAAGACCGTCCCCGAGTCCAGGATCGTGGAGAGCCTCATCGAGGAGGCCATGAAGCTCGCGGAACAGATGAAGTGAGTTGGGGTTGAAGCACGGCACGGACCGAGAGGGGGCCCAGCGTGACGATTCTGGAGAGCATCAGGGGACCACGCGACCTGAAGGCGCTGTCCGAGGCGGAACTCGGTGAACTGTCCGAAGAAATCCGTGAGTTCCTGGTGCATGCGGTGGCGAGAACCGGCGGTCACCTCGGGCCCAACCTGGGGGTGGTGGAACTCTCCATCGCGCTCCACCGGGTCTTCGAGTCGCCGGTCGACCGCATCCTGTGGGACACCGGCCACCAGAGCTATGTCCACAAGCTGCTGACGGGACGTCAGGACTTCTCCAAGCTGCGCGGCAAGGGCGGCCTGTCCGGCTATCCCTCGCGCGAGGAGTCCGAGCACGACGTCATCGAGAACAGCCACGCCTCCACCGCGCTCGGCTGGGCCGACGGCCTCGCCAAGGCCAACCAGGTGCAGGGGGCGAAGGGCCATGTGGTCGCGGTCATCGGCGACGGCGCGCTGACCGGCGGCATGGCCTGGGAGGCGCTCAACAACATCGCGGCCGCCAAGGACCGGCCGCTGATCGTCGTCGTCAACGACAACGAGCGTTCGTACGCCCCGACCATCGGGGGCCTGGCCAACCACCTGGCCACCCTGCGCACCACCGACGGCTACGAGAAGGTCCTCGCCTGGGGCAAGGACGTGCTGCTGCGGACCCCGGTCGTCGGCCACACCGTCTACGAGTCCCTGCACGGCGCGAAGAAGGGCTTCAAGGACGCCTTCGCCCCGCAGGGCATGTTCGAGGACCTGGGCCTGAAGTACGTCGGTCCGATCGACGGGCACGACATCAAGGCCGTGGAGTCGGCGCTGCGACGGGCGAAACGCTTCCACGGGCCCGTCCTGGTCCACTGCCTCACGGAGAAGGGCCGCGGCTACGAACCCGCCCTCGCCCACGAGGAGGACCACTTCCACACCGTCGGCGTGATGGACCCGCTCACCTGCGCGCCGCTCACGCCGTCCAGCGGGCCCTCCTGGACCTCGGTGTTCGGCGACGAGATCGTCAGGATCGGCGAGGAGCGGGAGGACGTCGTGGCTATCACGGCGGCCATGCTGCACCCGGTGGGCCTCGGCGCGTTCGCCGAGCGCTTTCCGGACCGGGTGTGGGACGTGGGCATCGCCGAGCAGCACGCGGCCGTCTCCGCCGCCGGTCTCGCCACCGGCGGGCTCCACCCGGTCGTCGCCGTCTACGCCACCTTCCTCAACCGTGCCTTCGACCAGCTGCTGATGGACGTCGCCCTGCACCGGTGCGGGGTGACCTTCGTGCTGGACCGGGCCGGCGTCACCGGCGTGGACGGGGCGTCGCACAACGGCATGTGGGACATGTCCGTCCTGCAGGTCGTCCCGGGCCTCAGGATCGCCGCGCCGCGGGACGCCGATCAACTGCGCGCTCAGCTGCGCGAGGCCGTCGCCGTGGACGACGCGCCCACCCTGGTCCGCTTCCCGAAGGAGTCCGTGGGCCCGCGGATCCCGGCGGTCGACCGCGTCGGCGGCATGGACGTCCTGCACCGTGGCGAAGGCCCCGAGGTGCTGCTGGTGGCCGTCGGCGTGATGGCGCCCGTGTGCCTGCAGGCCGCCGAGCTGCTGGCGGCGCGGGGCATCGACTGCACCGTGGTCGACCCCCGTTGGGTCAAGCCCGTCGACCCCGAGCTGCCGGGGCTGGCCGCCGCACACCGGCTGGTGGCCGTCGTGGAGGACAACAGCCGGGCCGCCGGGGTCGGTTCGGCCGTGGCGCTCGCCCTCGGCGACGCCGACGTGGACGTGCCGGTACGGCGGTTCGGCATCCCGGAGCAGTTCCTCGCGCACGCCAAGCGCAGCGAGGTGCTGGCCGACATCGGCCTCACGCCCGTCGAGATCGCCGGACGGATCGGCGCGAGCCTGGCCGCCAAGGACGCGAGTTTCGCAGTCGAGGACGCGGGGGGCACAGTCAAGGAGAAAGCTGAATGACCAAGGAGTTCGACCTCGGCGCCCTCCTCGCCGACCGCGGAGCCGAGCGCTACGAGCTGCACGCGAAGTACCTGAACCCGCAGCTCCCGCGCATGCTGCACACCATCGGCTTCGACAAGGTCTACGAGCGCGCCGAGGGCGCCCACTTCTACGACGCGGACGGCAACGACTACCTGGACATGCTCGCCGGGTTCGGGGTGATGGGCCTGGGCCGCCACCACCCGGTCGTCCGCAAGGCGCTGCACGACGTCATGGACCTGAACCTCGCCGACCTCACCCGCTTCGACTGCCAGCCGCTGCCCGGCCTGCTCGCGGAGCGGCTGCTCGCCCACAGCCCGCACCTGGACCGGGTGTTCTTCGGCAACAGCGGCACCGAAGCCGTCGAGACCGCCCTGAAGTTCGCCCGGTACGCCACCGGCAGGCCGCGCGTCCTCTACTGCGACCACGCCTTCCACGGCCTGACCACCGGCTCCCTGTCGGTCAACGGCGAGGACGGCTTCCGGGACGGCTTCGCCCCGCTGCTCCCCGACACCGCCGTACCCCTCGGCGATCTCGACGCGCTCGCGCGAGAGCTGAAGAAGGGCGACGTGGCCGCCCTGATCGTGGAGCCGATCCAGGGCAAGGGCGTTCACGAGGCCCCGCCCGGCTGTCTGCGCGCCGCGCAGGACCTGCTGCACCGGCACAAGGCGCTGCTCATCGCCGACGAGGTGCAGACCGGCCTCGGCCGCACCGGCGACTTCTACGCCTACCAGCACGAGGACGGCGTCGAACCGGATCTGGTGTGCGTGGCCAAGGCGCTGTCCGGCGGCTACGTCCCGGTCGGTGCGACCCTGGGCAAGGACTGGATCTTCCAGAAGGTCTACTCGTCCATGGACCGCGTCCTGGTCCACTCGGCGAGCTTCGGGTCCAACGCACAGGCGATGGCGGCCGGCCTCGCCGTGCTGTCGGTGATGGAGAACGAGCAGATCGTCGCCGGGGTGCGCACCACGGGCGACCTGCTGAAGTCCCGGCTCACCGCGCTGATCGACAAGTACGAGCTGCTCGCCGACGTCCGCGGCCGGGGCCTGATGATCGGCATCGAGTTCGGAAAGCCCAGCTCGCTGAAGCTGCGCAGCCGCTGGACCATGCTCCAGGCCGCGCGCAAGGGCCTGTTCGCGCAGATGGTGGTCGTACCGCTGCTGCAACGGCACCGGATCCTCACCCAGGTCTCCGGCGACCATCTGGAGGTCATCAAGCTGATCCCGCCGCTGGTCGTGAACGAGGCCGACGTGAGCCGGTTCGTCGACGCCTTCACGGCGGTGATGGACGACGCGCACAACGGCGGGGGCCTCATGTGGGACTTCGGCAAGACCCTGATCAAGCAGGCGGTGGCCAACCGCTGAAGCCGGGATTTTGCCTGTGAGGCAAGAAATTTGCCGCAGAGGCAACGGTCCGGCTGAATGGAGGCATGAACGCCTCAGAAGCCGCGCCGCCGGCGGGCCAGGGCGACGACCTGCCCGCCGTGGCGCCGCAGCTGCGCGCCCTGCGCCGGCGCTCCGGCCTCACCCTGGAGGCCGCGGCCCGGTCGGCCGGGCTCTCGCCGGCCCATCTGTCCCGGCTGGAGACCGGGCAGCGCCAGCCCTCGCTGCCGATGCTGCTCGCGCTCGCCCGCATCTACGGTACGACTGTCTCGGAGCTGCTCGGCGAGACGGTCGCCGACCGGGACGCCGTCGTGCGCGCCGCCGACATGGAACCCACCCACGCGGGCGGCTGGACCTACTTCCAGGCCGGAGCCCCGGGGCGCGGCATGCAGGCGCTGCGCGTCCGGGTGCCGTACGGCGCCCAGGGCGACATCGTGCGCGTCCACCCCGGGGAGGAGTGGCTCCATGTCCTCAAGGGGCGGCTCAGGCTGCGCCTGGGGGACACCGCGCACCTGCTGACGCCCGGCGACAGCGCGCACTTCGACTCGCTCACCCCGCACCGCCTCGCCGCCGAGGACCACGACGGCGTGGAGCTGCTGTTCGTCCACACCCTGCTGCAGAGCCCCACGGCCGCGCTGTGCCTGGGCCCGCTGACTGGAGAGCTGCCATGAGCAACTTCGAGGAGAGGTTCCCCCGCTCGCTGTGGGTCCGGCTGATCATCTACATCGCCGTCGGCCACCTGTTCGCCGCGTTCCTCTACCTGTTGTTCGCGCTGGGCGCCAAGGGCTGACCGCCGTCAGTCCACCAGGCGCTCCCGCAGCCGCTCCCGGGTCTCGGGGGTGAGCCCCAGGCCCTGTTCGAAGTAGGCGTCCACGCCGCCCCACGTCTCCTCGATGCTCGCGAAGGCCGCCTGAAGGTACTCGGCGCGGGCGTCGAAGAGCGGGCTCAGCAGCTCCATCACCTCGGGCGTGTACGCGGTGTCCGGGCTGCCGTTGCGACGGACCTTGTAGCGCCGGTGCGTGGCGTTGGACTCCAGGTAGTCGGCGACGACGGCATCGCGCTCCACGCCCACGGCAAGAAGCGTGACGGCTATGGAGATGCCCGCGCGGTCCTTGCCCGCGGCGCAGTGCATCAGCGCGGGCACGCTGTCCTCGGCGATCGCGTGCAGCACCCGGGAGTGCTCGCCGGTGCGCTCCTTGACGATCGTCCGGTACGAGGCGACCATCCGGGCCGCCGCCTTGCCGTCCGCGAGGATGCCGCGCAGCTGCTCGATGTCGCCGTCGCGGACCATCTTCCAGAACTCGGCGCCGTCCGCCGGGTCGCTCAGCGGCAGGTTCACGTTCCGCACGCCGGGCAGCTCGACGTCCGGGCCCTCCAGCTTCTGGTCGGCCGCGTTGCGGAAGTCGAAGATCGTGTGCAGGCGCAGGGACGCGAGGAAGGCCGCGTCCTCCTCGGTCGCGTGCGCGAGGTGGCCGCTGCGGAACAGCACTCCTGGGCGCACCCGCCGTCCGTCCGCGGTCGGCAGTCCGCCCACGTCGCGGAAATTGCGGACTCCGGCCAGCTCGGGCTCGGTCGAGGGGACCTGCTGCGTCACGGGGGCTCCTCCTGGTCGGCCCCGCCGGCGCGGCTCGTCGACGGGCACTCCGTCGACGATACGACATCGATTTCCTCGGGCAATGAGTTGTCCACAGGCGTTGCCACCAGGGGCTGCGGGGCCTAATGATGTTCGCACTTGAGCGGATCTGTTGACACCTGTGAGGTCTCGATGGTGGACATCGCCGAAGACGGTCGTACGTGGCTCCTGTCGGGGCCCGGCAGCAGCTATGCGCTGCATCTCAGCGAGGCGGACGAACTGCTGCACCTGCACTGGGGGCCACGGATCGCGCTCGCCGACGCCGAGGCCCTGGCGGTGAGCCCGCTGCCTGCCTACTGGCCCTTCGAGTCCCCGCTCGACGGCCGCGAGGAATACCCCGTCGAGGGCGGCCCCCGCTTCGTCCGTCCGGCCCTGTCCGTGCGCACCGAGGAGCGGCGCGGCACCGAGTGGCGCTTCGTGGCGTACTCCATCGAAGACGGTGCTGGCAGCGCCGACGGTGACGAACTGCGGCTCGGCTTCGACGACGACGGGCTCGCCGTCACCCTGCACTACCGGATGCGCGGGGACGTCGTGGAGCGCTGGGTGACCGTGGAGAACGGCTCGCACGCGCGCGTGGAGCTGCTGCGCGCCGACGCCGCCACCTGGACCCTGCCGGACCGCGAGGGCTGGCGGCTGTCCCAGCTGCACGGCCGCTGGGCCGCCGAGTCCCTGCTGACCACATCCCCCCTCACCTACGGCGAGAAGTCCATCGGCAGCCGTCGCGGCCACACCGGCCACCAGCACCTGCCCTGGGTCGCGCTGGACACCGACGCGACCGAGGAACGCGGCGAGGTCTACGGCTGCGCGCTCGGCTGGTCCGGCTCCTGGCGGATCGCCGTCGCCCAACTTCCGGACGCGCGCGTGCAGATCACCGGCGGCGCCGGCTACGACGACTCGGGCCTCCTGCTGCTCCAGCCGGGGGAGTCGTACACCACTCCCGTCTTCGCCGGCCTGTGGAGCGACGGCGGCTTCGGCGGGGCCAGCCGCACCTGGCACGCCTACCAGCGGGCGTACGTCATCCCGGACGCGGAGCGGGACCGGCCGGTGCTGTTCAACTCCTGGGAGGCGACCACCTTCGACATCTCCGAGGAGCAGCAGACCGCCCTCGCCCGCCGGGCCGCCGAGATCGGCGTCGAGCTGTTCGTCGTGGACGACGGCTGGTTCGGTGCCCGCACCAGTGACCGGGCCGGCCTCGGCGACTGGACGCCCAACCCCGACCGCTTCCCGCACGGCCTCAAGCCCCTCGCCGACCAGGTGCACGACCTCGGTATGCAGTTCGGTATCTGGGTCGAGCCCGAGATGGTCAACCCCGACAGCGACCTCTACCGAGCCCACCCCGACTGGGTGCAGTACCAACCGGGACGTAAGCGGACGGAACTGCGCAACCAGCTCGTCCTCAACCTCGCCCGCGAAGACGTCCAGGAGTACCTCTGGGGGCAGCTGGACACCCTCCTGTCGAGCGCCCCGGTCGACTACGTGAAGTGGGACTTCAACCGCTGCTTCACCGACGCCGGCTGGCCCGGGGAGCCGTACCCGCAGCGCCTGTGGGTCGACCACGTCCGCGCCCTGTACGCCCTGCTGGACCGGCTGCGCGCAGCCCATCCCTCGGTCGCCTTCGAGTCCTGCTCGGGCGGCGGCGGGCGGATCGACCTCGGCGTGATGAGCCGCACCGACCAGGTGTGGACCTCCGACAACACCGACCCGCTCGACCGGCTCGCCATCCAGCACGGCTTCAGCCAGATCCATCCGGCGCGGGTCATGGCCGCCTGGGTCACCGACAGCCCGAACACCCAGCTCAACGGACGGGAGAGCTCGCTGCGGTTCCGTTTCGTCAGCTCGATGGCCGGGGTGCTCGGCGTCGGTGGCGACCTCACCGAGTGGACCGGGGAGGAACTGGCCGAGGCCCACCGGTGGGTGGAGCTCTACAAGGAGATCCGCCCGGTCGTCCAGCGCGGCGACCAGTACCGGCTGCGGCCCCCGACGGGCGGCCTGAGCGCCGTCCAGTACGTCCTCGGGGACGCGGCCGTGGTCCTCGCCTGCCTCCAGGCGCAGCGCTACGGCGAGCCGGTGCCGGCGCTGCGGCTGCGCGGACTCGACCCGACGGCGTCGTACGAATGCCGCGAAACGGGCGAAGTGCACCGAGGGGCGGTCCTGCTGCACCACGGGCTGCGCACCGGACTGAAGGGTGACCTGGATGCGACGGTTCTCCGACTGTGCCGCATCTGAGCTGTCTGTCCGAATTGGCACCTTCGTTCCAACTCGGTCTGGAGTGAGGGAGCGTGTGGAGCCGGCGCGTGAGGAGCGTCATATTCGTCACCGTGCGTCGTGCGTCATGTTCACGTAATCCCCATAAAGGCGAAGGCAATTGAAAAGGGGGAGGATTCGGGGATTCACGGAAAGTGACCGTGAATTCCCGAATTCGATCACTTGAATCCCCGACGTCTGGAACCAGCTGCTTGTCCGGGTGCGTCTTGCTCGCTTACGTTCGCCACCAATCCGGACGGAACGCCGAATCCTGCCGCCGCCCGGAGTCCCCACACACTTCACCCGTGTTCGGCAGGAGCGGGGGACCCGCCAGGTACGACTGCCTGTCCCGGTCTCCGAGACAGGCTGGGGTGCAGCCGCGCACCACGCGGCCGGGCAGCTCCAGCCCGAACCCGTCAGCTCACCTCGCAGGCGCCGGAGAGGAATGCGCCATGCCCGCGAAGGGTAAGCACCGCCGTCCCAAGACCCCGCGTTTCACCCGCTCGATCGCAGTCGCCGGAACCGGTGGCGCCGCGCTGGCCCTGCCGCTCCTCGGGGCCACCGGAGCGCACGCCGCCACCACGCAGTCCGTTCCCGGAAAGGCCGTGCTGTCCCTTCCGGCCGTGGAAAAGGCGGCCGTGAAGAAGGCGGCTGTGAAGAAGGCGGCCGCACAGCAGAATTCGGGTGTGCGTACCTACACGGTGAAGTCCGGCGACTGGCTTGCGAAGATCGCCGGCGCGCAGCACGTCAGCGGCGGCTGGCAGCGGCTCTACGACGACAACCGGCAGGCCGTCGGTCAGGACCCCTCGCTTATCCACCCGGGTCTGAAGCTGTCGCTCGGCGCGAAGGCCGCCCAGGCGCACACCGAGCCCTCCGCCCCGGCGCCGGCGTCCCCGTCCCGGTCCCAGTCCGGCCAGGCCTCCGGTGCCGCCACCGCACCCTCCGCCCCCTCCGTGCCCTCCACCGGCCACACCCTCCCGGTCGCCGGCGCCACCATCGGCACCGGCTACCACGTGGCCGGCAGCATGTGGTCCAGCGGCTACCACACCGGCGTCGACTTCGTCGTGCCGACCGGTACCCCGCTCAAGGCCGTCGCCGCCGGCACCGTCGTCTCCGCCGGGTGGGGCGGCGCGTACGGCAACCAGGTCGTCATCAAGCTGAACGACGGCTACTACGCCCAGTACGGCCACCTCTCGCAGCTCTCCGTCTCGGCCGGCCAGACCGTGACCGCGGGCCAGCAGATCGGCCTCTCCGGCGCGACCGGCAACGTGACCGGCCCGCACCTGCACTTCGAGATCCGCACCACGCCGAACTACGGCTCGGACATCGACCCGGTCGGCTACCTCCGCTCCCACGGCGTCGCCGTCTGAGGCTCCCGGCACCGGGACCCACTCTCGAGAATCACCTGCCTGACAGCCGCCGAGGGCCGGACCCCGTCCCGGGGTCCGGCCTTCGGCGTGTGCGCACGTCAACGCGTCCGACCGGGGCGCTATTCCTGGATTGGCAAATGATTTAAGGGTGTCTCATCTCACCGTTCGTCAACCCCTGCCTACGGTCGCGTAGGTCACATCCGAAGGTGAATCATGGTCCGACGTGGCAGACGATTCGAAGAATGACAACAGATCAGTGATCGGGTCGTACGTGGCGGTGGGGGACAGCTTCACCGAGGGCGTGGGCGACCCCGGCCCCGACGGGGCGTTCGTGGGCTGGGCCGACCGGTTCGCGGTACTGCTCGCGGACCGGCGTCCCGAGGGCGACTTCGCGTACACCAACCTGGCCGTGCGCGGAAAGCTGCTCGACCAGATCATGGCGGACCAGCTCCCGAAGGCCGTCGAACTGGCCCCGGACCTCGTGTCCTTCTGCGCGGGCGGCAACGACATCATCCGGCCCGGCACCGACCCGGACGAGGTGGCCGAGCGTTTCGAGCGGGCCATTTCCCAGCTCACCGAATCCGCGGGCACGGTGCTGGTGACGACCGGCTTCGACACCCGTGGCGTCCCCCTGCTCAAGCATCTGCGCGGCAAGATCGCGACCTACAACGGGCACGTCCGCGCCATCGCCGACCGGTACGGCTGCCCCGTGCTCGACCTGTGGTCCCTGAAGTCCGTCCAGGACCGCAGAGCGTGGGACGACGACCGGCTCCACCTCTCACCCGAGGGGCACACGCGCGTGGCGCTGCGCGCCGGCCAGGCCCTCGGCCTGCAGATCCCGGCCGACCCGGAGCAGCCCTGGCCGCCGCTCCCGCCCCGGGGCACCCTGGACATCCGCCGCGACGACGTCCACTGGGCCCGCGAGTACCTCGTCCCGTGGATCGGCCGCCGGTTGCGCGGCGAGTCCTCCGGGGACCATGTGACGGCGAAGGGCACCCTGTCGCCGGACGACATCAAGATGCGGATCGCGTCGGTCGCGTGACGGCCGGCGTCCGTGCCCCGCACCGCGAGCGCGGCGGTGCGGGGCACAGCCGTACCACCGCCCCGACCGGACGCTCACCGTTCCCGCTCGGCCAACGCCTCCCGGCCCAGCCCGAGTTCCCGGGCCAGGGCCTCGTCCGCCCACTGCCGCGCCCGGGACCGCGGCACCGCGCCCGGGTACGACGTCAGCTGTACCGCGAGGCCGTCCAGGAGTGCGGTGAGCCGCAGCGCCGCTCCCGCCGGGTCGGCGCACGCGAACTCGCCCGCCGCCACGCCCTCCGCGATGACCTCGGTGATCGCCGCCTTCCACTGCTGGTCCAGATCGCGGGTGACCTGCCGGAGGGTGGGTTCGCGCAGCGCCACCGCCCAGCCCTCGATCCACAGCCGCCAGCCCTTGGCCTGGCCCGTGGGCGCGTACCAGCGCACGGCGGCCCGCAGCCGCCGCAGCGCGGAGGTGCGCCGGCCCAGCAGCCCCCGCAGATGCGCGAGGTCGTCCGCGGCCGCGTAGGTGAAGGCCTCGGCGACCAGCTTCTCCTTGGTCGAGAAGTGATACAGCACCAGCGCGTTGCTCACACCGAGCGCGGAGGCCACGTCGGCGATCCTCACCGCCGCCACGCCCCGCACCTCGATCTGCTCGATGGCGGCCCGCAGCAACTCCTCCCGCCGCTCGGCCACACTCAACCGCACTCTCGCCACGCGGTCACCCTAATCCGTCGCTCAGGGCCGCGCCGAAAGGGCCCGGCTCCTTCGGCCACTTCGCGTGCCGCGGGCCCAGAGGCGCCCGGCCGGCGTCAGCGGTACCAGCCGAAGCGCTCCGCGATCACCGGCAGGCGGTCGCTCACCAGGGCGTGGGCGGCGGCGCGCGGGGTCGTAACGTCGACCTCCGCGCGTGTGAGCATCAGGCCGACCAGGGCGCGCATCGAACGGCGGATGTGGGCGAACGCCTCATCCGCGTCCGGGCCGATGTCGCCGAACAGGGTCCACCACCACCAGGCGTTCGTGGCGGAGTTGACCACCACGTCCGGCAGCACGGTCACCCCGCGCGCGGCCAGCAGCGCCTCCGCCTCCGGCAGGACGGGCATGTTGGCCGCCTCGACGATCCAGCGGGCGGTGATCCGTTCCTGTTCGGCGGTGCCGATCGCGTACGACACCGCGGCGGGCACCAGCACCTCCGCGTCCGCGGACAGCCACGCGTCACCGGGCAGTTCACGGTCGCCGGGGCGCAGCGCGGAGCGGTCGACCGTGCCGTAGGCGTCCCGCGCGGCCAGCAGCGCCTCCACGTCGAGCCCCTCCGGGTTGGCGACGGTCCCCTTGACGTCGGCCACGGCCACCACAGTGAGCCCCGCGCGCGCGAGGAAGCGGGCCGTGGCCCCGCCCATCGTGCCCAGGCCCTGCACGGCCACCCGGGTGCCCCGGTACGGCACCGACGCCCGGTCCAGGGCGGCCAGCACCGACTCGGCCACTCCGCAGCCGCCCGCCAGCTCGTCCAGGCCGATGCCGTCCACCTCGACGGCGAAGGCGTCCGCGAGCCGCTCACGGGCCGCCGTCTCGTCGTCCAGCAGCGGGTACACGGCCTGCACGGAGGAGACCAGGCCCGCCTCCGCGGCCGCACGGTCCACCAGGTCCTGGCTGAGGCCCAGATCCTCGCCGGTGGTCCAGAAGCTCTCGATGTACGGCCGCATGGCACGCAGGTAGCGCACGAGCAGGTCGTACGCCCCGGGGTCCTGCGGATCGCAGTCGATGCCGCCCTTGGCCCCGCCGAGAGGGACGTAACGGCTCTCGGGGTTGTAGTGCAGGGCTTCCTTCATCGTCATGCCGCGGGCGAGTCCGGCCACCTCCTCCAGGGTGCAGCCGGGCCGCATCCGCAGCCCGCCGCTGGCCACGCCCCGCACCAGCCGGTCCACGACCAGGAAACCCCGGCGGCCGGTGATGTGGTCGGTCCAGACGAGCGACATCAGGGGGGCGGTCATGGGGTCTCCCGGGTGAGCATTACTGAATCACGATTCAGTATTCGGAGCCGGTGGACGGCGTGTCAACGGGCGACGGACCCTCAGCGGCGCACGCAGGGCGCCGGCCTGTGACCCCGGCCACCCCGGTCTGTCGGAGGCGCCGACCATAATGGAGGGCCTCAGCGACTCCACCAGGAGGTACCGTGACCGGTTTGCGTTCCCAGAGCTTCGGGCTCGGCATGCTTCAGCCCGAGGCCTTCGGCGCGGAACCGAGCGGTGAGCGCATGGCCCGTATCCGCCGCTCCCCCCACTTCAAGGGCGGCGTCTTCCAGAACCCCGGCGGCACCGCCGGCACCCGGCCTTCCGGTTCCATGCTGGACTTCGCCAAAGTGTTCCTGGACAAGGACACCCGACCGCTGCGCGCCCCCCGCGGCACCGTCCCGGTGCACGCCACCACCCTGGCCGACCTCGCCAAGCCGCCGGCCACGGGGCTGCGGGTGACCTGGATGGGCCACTCCAGCGTGCTCGTGGAGATCGACGGCCACCGCGTCCTGTTCGACCCCGTCTGGGGTGAGCGCTGCTCCCCGTTCCCCTTCGCCGGGCCCAGGCGGCTGCACCCGGTGCCGCTGCCGCTGGCCGCGCTCGGCCCGGTCGACGTGGTGGTCGTCTCGCACGACCACTACGACCACCTGGACATGCCCACGATCAAGGCGCTGGCCGGCACGGACACCGTGTTCGCCGTGCCGCTCGGCGTCGGTGCCCACCTCGAGCACTGGGGCGTGTCCGCGGACCGGCTGCGCGAACTCGACTGGCACGAGGCCACCAAGGTCGGCGGACTCACCCTCACCGCCACCCCGGCCCGCCACTTCTGCGGCCGCGGCCTGCGCAACACCCAGCACACCCTGTGGGCGTCCTGGGCCGTGGCGGGCGAGGAGCACCGGGTCTACCACAGCGGGGACACCGGCTACTTCGAGGGCTTCAAGGACATCGGCGCGGCCCACGGCCCGTTCGACGCCACGATGATCCAGATCGGCGCGTACAGCGAGTTCTGGACCGACATCCACATGACCCCGGAGGAAGGCCTGCGCGCCCACCTCGACCTCCAGGGCGGAGCCCCGCACGGAGTACTGCTGCCGATCCACTGGGGCACCTTCAACCTGGCCCCGCACCCGTGGGCCGAACCCGGCGAGTGGACCAAGGAGGCCGCCGAGGAGGCCGGCCAGGCCGTGGCGCTGCCCCGCCCCGGCGAGCCCTTCGAGCCCGCCGGCAAGCTCCCCGCCGAGCCCTGGTGGCGAGGCGTCTCCGGAACCGTCCGCCGCACCTGGCGCGCGCTCGGAGCGCTGGCCGCCGAGCCCGGCGTGCGCAAGGGGCTCGACCACGGCTGATCGGTGACCCGCGCGTTTCTCCGGATAAAACGTACAATTATTGATGAAGTGTACGACGTATCCGGAGCGCGGCCATGGCGCGGCGAGACAACCCAGAAAGACGGGGGCGCCTCAACCGCCCCCGCGTGCTCGCCGCGGCCGTCGACCTGGTCGACCGTGAGGGGCTCGCGGCCCTGACCATGCGCCGCCTCGCCGCGGACCTGGGTGTGGAGCCGATGGCTCTCTACCGGTACACCGCCGGCAAGGAAGCCCTTCTCGACGGCCTCGTGGAGGCGTTCTTCGCCGAGGTCAACGAGCGGCTGCGGACCGAGGCGCAGCAGGCCCGCGCCGGCTCGGGCGCCGCACCCGAAGAACCGCCCTGGCGGGCCGAACTGCGCAGGATCGCCCGGGCGTTCGCGCACGTCGTGCACGCCCACCCCGAGATCCTCCCCGTGGTCGCCACCCGCCCGCTCGCCGTGCCCGTGGCCCGTCGCCCGCAGCCCTGGCTCCAGCTCACCGAGCACATGCTCGCCGTCCTGGCCCGGGCCGGATTCGACGACTCCACCGTGATCACCGTCCACCGGACCTTCGTGGCCTGGACCCTCGGCTGCCTCCTCGTGGACAAGCGCCAGGTGGTGGACGACAGCGAGGAACCGGACCTCATGCTCCGGCTCGGCCTGCACCGGCTGCCCGCCGCCGACTATCCACGGCTGCGCGCCCTCGTGCCGCGCTTCGGTGAGTACGACGACGAACGCGAACTGATGGACGGCCTCGACCGACTGCTGAGCGGTCTGCCCGAGGCCCCCCTTGACGCCTTCTATCACGGCGGAGCACCCTGAGGATACGACGTACATATCTGGCGTAAACGTCATCAAACGTCATCGCGTGTTGTTCGACGTCACCGATCGTCGAAATCCGCACGGTCCTCACAGGCAGCACTCGCGCCGTCGGGTGGCTCTGTGGCGCGCCCGACGGCGCCGGAAGAAGCGGTCATGTCCAGCACTTCTCAACCCGTCCTGCGCGTGCGCGTCACCGCCAAGGACGCGGAAACCCTGCGCGCCCTCCTGCGCGACGCGCATCCCGATGTCGGCGGGAGCCCCCGCCGAGCCGATGACGGCAGCTGCAGCATCGACGCCTACGTCACCGGCGAACAGGCTGAGGCCCTCGAACGCGAGGGCGTGTCGGTCACCACGATCGAGAACGCCACGGCCAAGGGGCTCGCCCGCCAGGCCGAGGTCGGCGAGGGGGACCGGTTCGCCCCCGACGACGCCGTGCCGCACGGGCTGGCCGTCAAGGCGTAGCGCCCGGGAGGAACGCCATGTCGTACCTGAACATCACCGAGGTCGAGTCCGCCGTGACCAGCCTGGCCACCGCCTTCCCGGCCACGAGCCGGCTCATCGACCTGCCCGAGCCCTCGGTCGAGGGCCGCGGCGGTCACGCTCTGCGGATCGGCACCGCCCCGGCCGGTACCCGCGACTGCGCCGTCCTGGTCGGCGGCGTCCACGCCCGGGAATGGGGCAGCTGCGAGATCCTGGTCCACTTCGCCGCCGACCTGCTGGAGGCGTACGACGCCGGAACCGGCCTGGTCTACGGAGGGACGAGATTCACCAGCGATCAGGTGCACAGGGTCCTGGACGAGCTGGAGGTCGTCGTCTTCCCACTGGTGAACCCGGACGGCCGGCTGCACAGCCAGACCGTCGAGCCGATGTGGCGCAAGAACCGCAACCCGGCGCAGTCGGGCGGCGACCCCGACCGCATCGGCGTCGACATCAACCGCAACTACGACTTCCTCTTCGACTTCGGGACCGCCTTCGACCCGGACGCGGCACCGCGCGTCTCCGCCGACCCCGGCGACCTCGTCTACCAGGGTCCCCGCCCCTTCTCGGAACCCGAGACCCGCAACGTCCGCTGGCTGCTCGACACCTACCCGCGCACCCGCTGGTTCGTCGACGTGCACAGCTACTCCGAGGACATGCTGACCGTCTGGGGCGACGACGAGAACCAGTCCGCCTCCCCGGCCCAGAACTTCCTCAACCCGGCCTTCGACCATCAGCGCGGAGTGCCCGGTGACGCGTACGCGGAGTACGTTCCGAAGTCCGACGCCGACGACGCCGTGGTGCTCGCCGAACAGTTCTGCACGGCACTGCACGGCGTACGCGGCCGTACCTACACCCCGATGTCCGCCTTCCACCTGTACCCGACCTGTGGAACCAGCGACGACTACGCCTACTCCCGGCACCGCGCCGACGAGCGCAAGGGCAAGATCCTCGGTTTCACCATCGAGTGGGGCGACGAACCCGGTGGCTTCCACCCGCCGTGGCCGGAGATGGAGCGGATCGTCCTGGACGTCGACGCCGGGCTGGTCCAGTTCTGCGTCACAGCACTCGATTCCGTGTCTCTGGACCGACTCTGAGCTCAGGCCACGACTGACACTCTCTGTGACAATTTCTCGGAGTGGGCAGAGGGCGGCCGGAGTGTCCCGGTGGGGCTCGTGGATGGTCCGGTACCCGAGGCCGGGAACCGAGGTGAAGCGAGGGGGTCCCGGTGCCCCGGACTGCCCACTCGCCCCAGCGACCGCTTTTGAGCAGGTTGTTTCGATCGCTTTCGGGTCGGACCGGTGAATGTGGCACGGTTATCGGTCTGTCGTACGAAGCCTCATACCAGAGCGGGACCATCTCCGGGTGACTTTGTCAACTGCCCACCGCACTTGATGCGCAGGCGACTACTGTGAGTGTCCGGATGGCAGCCCGACGGACCAGTACGAGGACGCAGATGTCTCAGCTCCGTGCACCGGCCGCCCGCGCCGACCGCCATGAAGGCGGCCGGCACGGGCGACCGGTCGCCCGACCCGCTCCCGCACTGCCCGAGACGCACCTACGGCCTCAGCTCATGCGGCTCGCCGTGCTGCCGCCCGTCGCGGTCGCGCTCAGCGCCAGTGCGGCCGTCGTGTTCTGCATCCGCTCCACCGGCGCACGCCCCGCGCCCACCCTGTGGGCCGTGCTCGCCGGTGCGGTCGCGGTGACCCTCGCGGGCATCGTGATCGCCGCCGTCGCCGCGGACCGGGCCGCCCGCTCGGTCAGCGACCGCGTCGGTGCCCTGCGCCGCAGCGCCGCGCGCGGCGAGGCCGATCTGCGTGCCCTCGTCGAGGCGCTGCGCCATGGCGAGACCCCGCCGCAGCGGGGGCCGCGCCGCCGACCGCCGCAGGACGCCGACGACTTCGAACTGCTCGCCGCCGACCTGGCCCACGCGTACGACGGCGCCGTCACCGCCGTCGTGCAGGCCAGCCGGCTCTCCAGCCAGGCGGGCAGTGAGCAGAAGCTCGAGGTCTTCGTCAACCTCGCGCGGCGGCTCCAGTCCCTGGTGCACCGGGAGATCTCGATCCTCGACGACCTGGAACACGAGATCGAGGACCCCGCACTCCTCAAGGGCCTGTTCCACGTCGACCACCTGGCCACCCGGATCCGGCGGCACGCCGAGAACCTCGCCGTGCTCGGCGGCGCCGTCTCCCGCCGGCAGTGGAGCAACCCGGTGAACATGACCGAGGTGCTGCGCTCCGCCATCGCCGAGGTCGAGCAGTACTCCCGGGTCAAGCTGGTGCCCCCCATCGACGGCGAGCTGCGCGGCCACGCCGTCGCCGACGTGATCCACCTGCTGGCGGAACTCGTCGAGAACGCCACGGTGTTCTCCGCCCCGCACACCCAGGTGCTGCTCCGCGCCAACCTCGTCACCTCCGGGCTCGCCGTGGAGGTCGAGGACCGCGGGCTCGGCATGCCGGTCGGCGAACAGAACAAGATGAACGCCCTGCTCGCCGACCCCGACCAGGTCAATGTCGCGAGCCTGCTGGCCGACGGCCGTATCGGCCTCTACGTCGTCTCCCAGCTTGCCCGGCGCCACGGCATCAGCGTGCGCCTGCAGACCAACATCTACGGCGGTGTGCAGGCCGTACTCGTGGTCCCGCAGGCGTTGTTGGGCACGACACGGGGTGTACCCGGGGCCGTTCCGCAGCCCCAGGGTCCGGCGGGGAGCGGCCAGGTGCCGCAGCAGGGGCGGTGCGCATCCGCGGAGCACCTGACGGGAGCCGCGGCCGGGGCGGGCCCGGTGGGCGCGCCCGGCACGAGTGACCCGGGCGGTGCGCGGACCGCAGGACAGGGCGGGACCGGACAGGACCCGGCGGCCGGACGGCGGCGGCACGCGCAGCACGGATCCGGGAACGGCGGCACCCCCGGGAGCGGGGGCATGCACAACGGGGGCGCCCAGAGCGGGGGTTCGGCGGGCACACCGCCGCCGCTGCCCGTGCGCGGTACCCATGAGCAGCGGCCGAACATCGCCGAGGCCGTGCCCGGCGTCAGCGCCGAGGACCGGTCGGTGCTCGAGACCCATGCGGGCACCCTGCCCACCCCACGCACCGGTGCCGTCCGAGGCACCATGGGCAAGCCCCAACTGCCCCGCCGACGGGCCCAGGAGCACATCGTTCCCCAACTGCGCGGCGGTCCGGCTCCCCGCCAGGACGGCGACGTCGTCCCGGGCCACGACCCCGGCCTGATGGCCGCCTTCCAGCGGGGCATCGGACTCGCCGAGGCACAGCAGAACATGGAGCCGGCGTACGGGGATTCACCTCGTGCGGAGGCTGTACCCGGGGTGCCCGGACCCATGGACGTGAGCCAGGCCCACAGAGCACCGGCCACGGTGCCGCCCCATGTGCGCCCCGCACACGCCGACGCAACTCCGCTGGGCGGCACCTCCATGGCTGCCCACCCCATGGACGCGGCCAACCCCCTGGCCCCGACGCCCATATCCCAGATGCACACGCACGCGCCCGTATCCGAGGGCACCGGCCGGTCCGACGGGAGCGCACCGGCCGGATGACCACCCTCGTCAGTCCCGCACCACCCCCCACCCCCAGCGCTCCCGCTGACCTTCGTACCCCAAGGAGTCGATCCACCATGGCGAGCGACGCGCCGACCGCCCAGGCATCCGACCTCGACTGGCTGCTGAGCGGCCTAGTGCAGCGCGTACCGCACACCACCAGCGCGGTGCTCCTGTCCTGCGACGGGCTGGTGAAGTCCGTGCACGGTCTCGATCCCGACAGCGCCGACCACATGGCGGCCCTGGCCTCCGGCCTGTACTCCCTGGGCCGCAGCGCGGGCGTCCGGTTCGGCGACGGCGGGGACGTCCGCCAGGTCGTCGTCGAACTCGACTCGACGCTGTTGTTCGTCACCACCGCCGGTTCCGGCACCTGCCTCGCCGTGCTCGCCGGCCGTGAGGCCGACGCCGCCGTGCTCGGCTACGAGATGGCGATGCTGGTCAAGAGCGTCCGCCCGTACCTGGTGACAGCACCCCGGCAGCACGCCGTCGAGTCCACGACGATGAGGCCTTGAACGTGGCCGCAGCCGGCGACGGGCCCTGGCTCGACGACGCGGCCGGACGGCTGGTGCGCCCGTTCACGGTCAGCAACGGCCGCACCGAGCCCAGCATCGCCCTCGACCTGATGTCGCAGGTGATGGCCACCGGTGTCACCCCGCTCGGCTACCTCGGCCCCGAGCACGCCCAGGCGCTCGACCTGTGCCGCGCGCCCGTCTCGGTGGCCGAGGCGGCCGCGCATCTGAAACTGCCCGCCGTGGTCACCAAGGTGCTCCTCTCGGACCTGGTCGACTGCGGGGCGCTGACCACCAAGCCCCCCGCGTTCCACCACAACCCTACTGACCGGTCTCTGCTGGAGGCAGTGCTCGATGGACTACGACGACAGCTCTGACCCGTTCCCGACCGCCCTCAAGATCCTGGTGGCGGGCGGGTTCGGGGTCGGTAAGACCACCTTCGTGGGAGCGGTCAGCGAGATCGCCCCGCTCAGCACCGAGGAGCTGCTCACCACGGTCAGCGCCGCCACGGACAACCTCGACGGCATCGAGAACAAGGTCGAGACGACGGTCGCCATGGACTTCGGCCGGATCACCCTCGATCCGGAGCACGTCCTGTACCTGTTCGGCACGCCGGGGCAGGAGCGGTTCTGGTTCATGTGGGACGAGCTGTCGGAAGGGGCGCTCGGCGCGGTCATCCTCGCCGACACCCGCCGTCTGGAGGAGTGCTTCGCGGCCGTGGACTTCTTCGAGGAACGCGGTCTCGCCTTCATCGTCGCCATCAACGAGTTCGACGGCGGCTACCGATACGACCCGGAGGAGGTGCGCGCGGCCCTCGACCTCGACCCGGAGATCCCGGTCGTCTGCTGCGACGCCCGCATCTCCAGCTCCGGTGTGCAGACCCTGCTCACCCTCGTACGCCACCTCATCGCCCACGCCCCGGCGCCCGCGCCGAGCCACGGCGCCCACATGTGATCCCGCCATACCGCCCACGGAGCCGCCATATGCGACACGCCCACAGCGCCGGAGCCCGGCCATGAGCTACGAGCCGCCCCGACCGGTCCGGGGTCTGCTGCTCACCCCCGAGGACAGGGAGGCACCCGCCCGCATCTCCCGCCTGCGCCGACTCGGCCTGGGGGAGCGGCCCGAACCCGCTCTCGACGCCTTCGCACACCATCTCGCCCAGCTCACCGGCGCGCCGTACGCCATGGTCAACTTCGTCGGCGAGGACCGCCAGTACTTCGCGGGCCTGCGCACCCCGGTGACCGCGCCGGTGGTCCGGGAGGACGGCAGCAGGCCCGAGGTCGGGCGTGTCCTGCCGCGCGACCACGGCTTCTGCCCGCATGTCGTGGTCCGCCGCAGGGCCCTGGTGCTGGAGGACGTCTGCGACTATCCGCGCTTCGCCGGCAACCCGGTCGTGGACGAGTACGGCATCCGCTCCTACCTCGGCGCCCCGCTCATCGACAGCTCCGGCATGGCGCTCGGCACCGTGTGCGCCTTCGACATCGCACCCCGGGCCTGGGGGAGGTCCGGGCTGGACACCATCAAGGCGCTGGCGGCCGAACTCGTCGTACGCATCGAACGGTCCGCGGACGACGGGCTGCCGATCTGAGGTGCCCGCGGGGAGGGACACGGCCGCGGGCATCCGGGAGGCGTGAAGGAAAGCTGAGGCGGCGGTTAAGAAAAGCTCGATGGACCCCGGCCCGCGCGTACGGCAGATTGCAGGGTGATTCCACCCCTCTGACCCGGTGCGGGCTCCTTTCGGCATGCCCGCGACCGGGACCTCATCCACAGGAGTCGTCGCGTTGAAGGCGCTGGTCAAGGAGAAGGCGGAGCCCGGGCTCTGGCTCGCGGACGTACCCGAGCCCGAAATCGGTCCCGGGGACGTGCTGATCAAGGTCATGCGGACCGGTATCTGCGGCACCGACCTGCACATCCGGGCCTGGGACGGCTGGGCGCAGCAGGCCATCAGCACTCCGCTCGTGCTCGGACACGAGTTCGTCGGGCAGGTCGTCGAGACCGGCCGCGACGTCACCGACATCCGGGTCGGCGACCGGGTCAGCGGTGAGGGCCACCTGGTGTGCGGCAAGTGCCGCAACTGTCTGGCCGGCCGCCGGCACCTGTGCCGGGCCACCGTCGGACTCGGCGTCGGCCGGGACGGCGCGTTCGCCGAGTACGTCGCGCTGCCCGCATCCAACGTCTGGGTGCACCGCGTCCCCGTCGACCTCGACGTCGCCGCGATCTTCGACCCGTTCGGCAACGCCGTGCACACCGCGCTGTCCTTCCCGCTGGTCGGCGAGGACGTCCTGATCACCGGAGCCGGGCCGATCGGCCTCATGGCGGCGGCGGTGGCCCGCCACGCCGGCGCCCGCAACGTCGTCGTCACCGACGTCAGCGAGGAGCGCCTGGAGCTCGCCCGCAAGATCGGCGTGAGCCTCGCCCTGAACGTCGCCCGGACCTCGATCGCCGACGGACAGCGGGAGCTGGGCCTGCGCGAGGGCTTCGACATCGGCCTGGAGATGTCCGGCCGCCCCGAGGCCATGCGGGACATGATCGCCAACATGACGCACGGCGGCCGGATCGCCATGCTCGGCCTGCCCGCCGAGGAGTTCCCGGTCGACTGGTCCCGGATCGTCACCTCGATGATCACCATCAAGGGCATCTACGGCCGCGAGATGTTCGAGACCTGGTACGCGATGTCGGTCCTGCTGGAGGGCGGCCTCGACCTCGCCCCGGTGATCACCGGCCGGTACGGCTACCGCGACTTCGAGGCGGCTTTCGCCGACGCGGCCAGCGGCACCGGCGGCAAGATCATCCTCGACTGGACCGCGTAACTCTCGTAGAGCTTTAGGAGCTTTCTCATGTTCGACTCCGTCCGCGACGACCTGCGCGTCACGCTCGACGAGATCCGCGCCGCCGGTCTGCACAAGCCCGAGCGGGTCATCGGCACCCCGCAGTCCGCGACCGTCAACGTCAGCGCCGGCGGCCGCCCCGGCGAGGTCCTCAACTTCTGCGCCAACAACTACCTCGGCCTCGCCGACCACCCCGAGGTGATCGGCGCCGCCCACCAGGCCCTGGACCGCTGGGGCTACGGCATGGCCTCCGTGCGCTTCATCTGCGGTACCCAGGAAGTGCACAAGGAGCTGGAGGCACGCCTGTCCGCGTTCCTCGGCCAGGAGGACACGATCCTGTACTCCTCCTGCTTCGACGCCAACGGCGGTGTCTTCGAGACCCTGCTCGGCGAGGAGGACGCGGTGATCTCCGACGCCCTCAACCACGCCTCCATCATCGACGGCATCCGCCTGTCCAAGGCCCGCCGCTTCCGCTACGCCAACCGCGATCTCGCGGACCTGGAGGCCAAGCTCAAGGAGGCGACCGAGGGCGGCGCGCGGCGCAAGCTGATCGTCACCGACGGCGTCTTCTCCATGGACGGCTACGTGGCCCCGCTCGGTGAGATCTGCGACCTCGCCGACCGCTACGACGCGATGGTCATGGTCGACGACTCGCACGCCGTCGGCTTCGTCGGCCCCAGCGGCCGCGGCACCCCCGAGCTGCACGGCGTCATGGACCGCGTCGACATCATCACCGGCACCCTCGGCAAGGCGCTCGGCGGCGCCTCCGGCGGCTATGTCGCCGCCCGCGCCGAGATCGTCGCCCTGCTGCGCCAGCGCTCCCGCCCGTACCTGTTCTCCAACACACTGGCCCCGGTGATCGCCGCCGCCTCCCTGAAGGTCCTCGACCTGCTGGAGTCGGCCGACGACCTGCGCGTCCGGCTCGCCGACAACACCGCGCTGTTCCGCCGCCGGATGACCGAGGAGGGCTTCGACATCCTCCCCGGGGACCACGCCATCGCCCCCGTCATGATCGGAGACGCGGCAGAGGCGGCCCGCATGGCGGAACTGCTGCTGGAGCGGGGCGTGTACGTGATCGGCTTCTCCTACCCGGTCGTCCCGCAGGGCCAGGCCCGCATTCGCGTCCAGCTGTCCGCCGCGCACTCCACCGAGGACGTCGACCGGGCCGTGGACGCCTTCGTCGCCGCCCGCGCGGAGCTGGCGGCCTGACCAGTGCGGACACCCTGAGATAATTGATCCATGATCGAAGCCCGGCGGCTCCACATCCTCCGTGCGGTGGCCGACCACCGCACGGTCACCGCGGCGGCCGCCGCGCTCTATCTCACCCCCTCCGCCGTCTCCCAGCAGCTGGCGGCCCTGGAGCAGGAGACCGGGCACCGCCTGGTCGAGCGCAGCGCCAAGGGCGTACGGCTCACGCCGGCAGGCGAGATCCTGCTCGGCCACACCAACGCGGTCCTGGCCCAGCTGGAGCGGGCCGAGGCCGAGCTGGCGGCCTACGGCTCCGGGGAGGCCGGCACGGTCACCGTGGCCGCCTTCGCGACCGGCATCGCCCAGGTGGTGGCGCCCGCGGTGGCCCGCCTCGCGGCAGCCGCGCCCGGCATACGCATCCGTGTGCAGGACGCCGAGGGCGACGCCAGCCTGCCCATGGTCCTGGACCGGCAGGTGGACGTCGCGGTCGCCGTCGAGTACCGCGGCGCCCCGCCCGCCGACGACCCCCGGCTCACCCACGTGCCCCTGTACGCCGAGCCCTTCGACGCGGTCGTCCCGGTCGGCCACCGCCTCGCCGACGCCCCCGAGGTTCCGCTCGCCGAGCTGGCCAAGGACCCGTGGATCGGCCCGTACCCCGGCAACCCCTGCCACGACGTGGTCGTCCTCGCCTGCGAGAGCGCCGGGTTCCAGCCCCGCCTCGAGCACTCCTCCGACGACTTCCGCGCCGTCGTCGCCCTGGCCTCGGCCGACGCGGGCGTGGCCCTCGTGCCGCGCTCGGCCCTGCGCGGCATGGATCTCACGGGTGTGGTCGTCCGCCCCGTCGACGGCGTGGCCCCGACCCGCCGGGTCTTCGCGGCCGTACGGCGCGGAGCCGAGGGACACCCCCTGATCCGTCAGGTGCTGGCGGCATTGGGGGAGGCGGCGCAGGCGTGAGCCTTCCGTAACACTCGCTTCTCATATCCGGGATAGCGTCCCGCATATGAGAGGCGAAGGTTCTGACCCCGTCGACGCCCGGATCGGTGCCCGGCTGGCCGAACTCAGGGCACAACACGGCTGGTCCCTGGGCGAGTTGGCCGAGCGCAGCGGAGTGAGCAGGTCGACCCTGTCCCGGGCCGAGCGCGCCGAGATCAGCGCCACCGCGGCACTCCTCAACCGCCTCTGCCACGTCTACGGACGCACCATGTCCCAACTGCTCAGCGAGGTCGAGGCGGAACCGGCCCCGCTGGTACGGGCGGCCGAGCAGCAGGTGTGGCAGGACCGCGCCTCCGGTTTCGTACGCCGGTCCGTGTCCCCGCCGCACGCCGGCCTGCGCGGCGAACTGGTCGAGGGCCGGCTCACCCCGGGCGCCGACATCGCGTACGACCGCCCGCCCGTGTCCGGCCTGGAACAGCACCTGTGGGTCCTCGAGGGCGCGCTGGAAGTGACTGTCGGCGACACCGGCCACCGTCTCGACGCGGGCGACTGCCTGCGGATGCGGGTCTTCGGGCCGACGAGGTTCTGCTGCGCCGGGCCGGAAGCGGCGCGCTATGTGCTGGCGGTGGTGCGGCCGTGAGGGTGCTGCGCTGGAACGAGGCCCAGGTGCGGGACGGAAGCGAGGAGTTGGCCGGGCTGCTGGCCGACACTGTGGCCGGGGGCGCCTCGGTCGGCTTCCTCGCGCCGCTCGGGCGGGCGGCGGCCGCCGCCTGGTGGCGGGAGCGGGCCGACGCGGTGGCGACCGGGCGGCTGGCGGTGTGGGTGGCCGTGGACGACACGGACCGGGTCGCGGGGACGGTGAGCCTGGCCCTGCCCGACAAGCCCAACAGCCGCCACCGCGCCGAACTGGTGAAGCTGATGGTGCACCGCTCCGCGCGCGGGCACGGCCTCGGCCGCAGGCTCCTCACCACCGCCGAGGACGCGGCCGCCGCCACCGGCATCACCCTCCTCCACCTGGACACCGAGACCGGCAGCCCCGCCGAACACCTCTACCGCTCGGCCGGCTGGACCGAGGCCGGCACCCTCCCCGACTACGCGGCGAACCCGGCGGGCGAACTGCGCCCGACGACCCTCTACTTCAAGCGGTTGGGTCCGCCGATCGGGTGACTGTCAGTGGCAGGAGCTACCGTGCGTGGCATGCCGGATGCTGAAGACGTACGCCGTATCGCCCTGTCCCTGCCGGACACCACGGAGAAGATCGCCTGGAGCATGCCCACGTTCCGGGTGGCCGGGAAGATGTTCGCCACGCTGCCCGAGGACGAGACGTCCGTCGCCGTGCGCTGTCCCAAGGAGGAGCGCGACGAACTCGTCATGGCCGAGCCGGGGAAGTTCTGGATCGCCGACCACGAGGCCCAGTTCGCCTGGGTGAGAGCGAGACTCGGCGCGCTGGAGGACGAGGACGAGCTGCGCGACATCCTCGCCGACTCCTGGCGGCAGGCCGCGCCGCCCCGACTCCTGGAGGCGTACCCCGAGTTGGGCCTGCCCGGCGGTAGCTGAAAATCCCTCGGCGGACGTCGGGGCGGCGTGGCATGATCCCGCGCGGCACAAGCGGTGAGGGTGGGGAACCGGGACGGGAGTACACGCGATGACCGGTATGGAGTCGCGGCGTGACAGCGTTGCCCGGGCCGGGCGCAAGGACGGAGCCGACGTTCCGGCCGTCTGGTCGCGGGACTTCGCCCTGTTCTTCGTGGCCCGGGCCGTCGCCCGCCTCGGTGACACCATGCTGCCCGTGGCGATCGCCGCAGGCCTGTTGGAGCGCGGGTACGGTGTGGGCGCGGTCGGCCTCGCCATGGCTTCCAGGACCGCCGCCTTCGCCGGACTGGTCGTCTTCGGCGGGGTCATCGCCGACCGGTTCAGCACACGCCGGCTGATGATCGGCTCCGATCTGGTACGGCTCGGCACCCAGTCGCTGACCGCCGGCCTGTTCTTCACCGGGCACGTGGTTCTCTGGCAGATCTGTGCCCTCGGTGTCGTCAGCGGGGTGGCAGGAGCCGTGTTCCAGCCCGGTGTGGCCAGCACCGTCCCCCGTCTCTCCCGCGACGTTCAGGGTGCCAACGGCGCGATCCGCATCGCCGAGTCGGCCGCGCAACTGGTGGGGCCCGCCACCGCCGGTCTCCTGGTCGCCTTCGCCTCGGCAGGGGGTGTGATCGCCGCGGACGCCGCCAGTTACGCGACCAGCGCCCTGTGCCTGCTGCTCCTCCGGCTGCCGCCGCTCCCTGCGGCCGCCCGCACCACCGCACCCGGTCCGCGCGCGTTCCGGGCCGACCTGGTCGAGGGCTGGCGGGAGTTCCGGTCGCGGACGTGGCTGTGGGGCGTGATCGCCGTGTGGTGCGTGTACATGATCGCCGTGTGGGGCCCGACCCTCCCGCTGGTGGCTGCCGAGGTCGTCCAGCATCACGGCCCCCGCGCCTACGGCCTGGTCAACTCGGCCCTCGGCGCGGGCACGGTCGTCGGTGGCCTGCTCGCCCTCAGACTGCGTCCCCGCCGCATGCTGCGGGCCGGTGCGCTCGCCCTGTTCGCCTTCTTCGGCTTCCCGGCGACCGTCGGCGCCGGCCTCGGCGTGCCTGCCATGGCGGCCGGGGCGGCGGTGGCCGGGGCCGGGATGTCGTTCTGGGGGGTGATGTGGGCGACCAGCGTGCAGACCCAGGTCCCGGCCGACGTCCTCAACCGCATCCACGCCTACGACGTGGCCGGCTCCCTGGCGATGATGCCCGTGGGCCAGGCCCTCGCGGGCCCGGCGGCCGAAGCCCTCGGCGCCGACCACGTCCTGCTGGTCTCCGCCACGATGAGCGTGGTGGTGGCCGCGGCCCTGCTCTCGGTCCCCGCGATACGGGGCCTGGTACGAGCGGAGGCGCAGGCACCGGAGCACTGAGCCGGCGCCGCGGTCGGGCTGGTGTGGGCTCGCGTGCGTGTTCTGGGCCGGGCATGCCGTGGTCGGGTTCGTGTGACCGGCGTCGGCGCGGCGGGCCGGTGTGGTTGGGCTCGCATGGGCTCCCCTCTGCGTACGGAATCGGCGCCACGGGCCGGCTCGTGTGGGCTTCCGCCCGCGCCGGGCCGCCGCCCAGTCACGCGGGCACAGACGCCCGCCCCGCCCCCACGAACGCCCCGATCCGCTCCCGCAGGCTCCGCGCGTCGAGCCCGTGCGCGGCGGCGTGCTCCGCGATCGTCCCGTACCGTCGCAGCTCACGTCGTCCCACGCCGAGGCCGAGCACCCGGTGCGGCACATCCGCCAGGGCCCCGCTCACGGCCGCAGTCGACGTTCCCGCGAGGTACGGCTCCACGAGGACGACGTCCGTGCCCGCGGACTCCGCGGCCCGGCGCAGCCCGGCCGTGTCGAAGGGCCGTACCGTCGTCGCGTACAGCACGGTCAGGTCCAGGCCCTCCGTGGCGGCGAGCACCGTGTCCAGCATCGGCCCGACCGCGACGACCACAGCGGAGCGCCCCTCGCGGACCGTCAGGAAGCGCTCCCCGTCGACCGCCAGCCCCTGCGGGTTGGCCTGCACCGAGAGCCGTACGTACACCTTGTCGTCCCCCGCGGCGACCGCGCGCCGGAGCAGTGTCTCGGCCTCGTCGGGGTGTCCGGGCACGTGCACGGTCCAGCCGTCCAGGGTGTCGAGCAGCGCCACATCGCCGGGCGCCATGTGGGTGTAGCCGCCGGCCGGCCAGTCGAAGGAGGCGGCCGCGCTCACCAGCACCGCCCCGGTGCTCTGGTGTCCGAGGTCCAGCTTGACCTGCTCGAAGGGCCGCTCCACGAGAAAGCTGGCGAAGGTGTGCACGACCGGCCTGAGTCCGGTGAGCGCGAGACCGGCGGCGGCCCCGACCAGCAACTGCTCGCGGATTCCGACGTTGATCACCCGGTCCGGATGCCTGCGCAGGGCCTCGGCGAAGCCGTCCTTGCCGATCTCGGCGAGGACGACCGCGACCCGCGGATCCTCGTCCAGCAGCCGGGAGACGACGGGGGCGAAACGGTCACGCATGGTGTCCATGAGGGCTGAACCCTTTCCACTGAGTTCTGACGGGAGGGACGGGAGAGATCAGGCGTTCTTCGGCTCTACGCGGGCGACGACCACATGCGGGCGCCCCGGGTGCGGGGCGGTGAACGCGGCGTACAGGGCCTCGTGGTCCCGCCCGTCGACGGTCACCGCGGACCAGCCCGCGGCCTCGAACCGGGCGGCGATCCCGCCGGGCCGGGCATGGCTGGCGGAGGAGTTGTCGATCACGACCGTGTGCAGCCGTTCGAGCCCGGCGGGCCCGGCGAAGGCGATCGCCTCGTGGTTGCTGCCCTCGTCCAGTTCGGCGTCCCCGATCAGCACCCAGACACCCGGCTCGTGCAGCCCCTGCGCCCGCAGCCCCAGCGCGCTGCCCACGGCGATCGGCAGCCCGTGCCCGAGCGACCCGCTGCCGATCTCGGCCCCGGACACCAGCACCCGGTCGGGGTGATGCCCGAGCGGGGAGTCGTACGCCCCGAACCCCGGCAGCCACTCGACGGGCACGAAGCCCTTCGCGGCCAGTACCGCGTAGTACGCCATCGGCCCGTGCCCCTTGCTCAGCAGGAACCGGTCCCGGGCGGGATCCTCGCGCCGCTCCGGCGTGACCCGGAGTACCCGGTCGTACAGCACCCACAGCGCGTCGAGCGTGGAGGTGGCCGCGGGGCCGTGCTTCTCGTCGCCCGTCATGAGCGCCATGAGTCCGGGCAGGTCGTCGTAGCCACAGGTGCGCGTGTCGTCCGCTGCGATCTTCATGTCGAGATCGTGCAACCTCAACCAAGCTTGAGGTCAACCGGAAACGGGTGCGCGACCACCGACCCGAGTGCGGTATTGTTTCCCTGCGCGTTTCGACCGGGGAAACCCCAGGTCAAACGGCACCGGGACGTGGCGCAGCTTGGTAGCGCACTTGACTGGGGGTCAAGGGGTCGCAGGTTCAAATCCTGTCGTCCCGACCAGCTTTGTTGCCGGTCGGAGGCCGTCTTCTCAGAGATGAGGAGACGGCCTTTTCCGTGTCCGCTTCCGTGTCCGCTTCGGTTTCTGTTTCCGTGTCCGCGGGACTCTCGGCTTCCTCGTCGGGGAGCATCGGGCGGTGATCGCCGGTGGCGATCCTGGCCGCCATCCCGGCGAGCTGCCGGCAGGCTTGCGCGATCTCCCGCTGGGTCGTGTTCCGCTCGCTGACGACCGCCGCGACCAGTAGCGCGGTCAGGGCGGCGGAGCCGTTGAACGCCTGTAGGGTGATCATGTTGGTGAGCAGGTCGTGACCGGAGAACGGGCCGGCCTGCCGGCCGGCGGCGATGATCGCGAAGGTCGACACCGCCAGTGCGCAGGGCGCGGCCCCGGCCAGCTGGAAGCGGAAGGCCGCCCAGACCAGCAGCGGGAAGCCGAGGAACAGCAGCGGTGTGCTGCCGGTCTCGATGAAACCGATGCAGACGGTGGCGGCCACCAGCAGCAACCCCTCCACCCACCGGGACGACGTCGCCCCCCTCGGCCAGCGTGCCGAACTCAGGACGAGCAGGACCGGCGTGACCACCAGGACACCCATCGCGTCGCCGGTCCACCAGACCGACCACGTGGGCCAGAAGTCGTTGGAGGTCAGCACCCCGGCGAGGACCAGGGTCCCGGTGCCAGTCGTCGCGCTGACCAGCATCCCGGTGAACGCGCCGAGAAAGATCAGGGCAAGCGCGTCCCGGAAGCTGTCCAGTTCGTTGCGGAACCCGGAACGGCGGAGCAGCCCGTAGGAGCACAGGGGCGCGACGGTGTTTCCCGCCACGATCGCCAGCACGGCCGGGAGCGTCGGCCCCAGCGGGAAGTTGACCAGGAACGCGCCGAGTGCGATCCCGGGCCAGACCCGTGGGCCGCGCAGGAGCAGGCTCGCCACCGCGATACCGCTGGGCGGCCACATCGGCGTGACCTGGCCGCGCACCAGCTGCTGGAGCAGTCCCACCTTCGCCGCGCCGAAATACAGCCCGGCGATGACACAGATCTCCAGGACGGCCAGTGCGGCGCGCCCGAGCCGTTCATGTGGTGCGACAGCCATCGGGCGACCTCCGTGTCCATCGCCCCGAAGCCCATCATCCGTCGGATCCCGCGGATCCTCCACGGCACCGCTCAGGCGTCCGGGGTGCGCAGGGCGAGGATGGCCATGTCGTCGTGACCGTCGCTGGGATGGTGCTCGGCCAGTGCCCGGACGAACTCCGGCAGAGGCAGGGCGGCGTGTTCTGTGGCCAGCTCGGCCAGCTCGGCGAGACTCTCGTCGATGGAGTGGTCGGGATGTTCGATCAGTCCGTCGGTGAAGAAGACCACGGTGGCGGCCGGGGGCAGGAAGCGGGAGTGGTCGGGGCGCGCCTGCGCGGTGTCGACCCCGAGCGGGAGTCCGGGCTCGGCGAGCAGGAGCTCCACTCGACGCTCAGGGGTGATCAGCAGGGGCGGGACGTGCCCCGCGGTGCTCCAGCGCAGCCGCCAGCCCGACTCCTCCGGTTCGATGCGGGCCAGGGTGGTGGTCGTGACGGGGTTGTTCGTGATGGCCTCCAGGGCCCGGTCGAGCTGGGTGAGGACCGCGCCGGGCGGATTGCTCTGGTCGAACAGCAGAGCGCGCAGCATGTTGCGGGTGGACGCCATGGCGGCCGCGGCATGCAGATCGTGGCCGACGACGTCGCCGATGACGACCGCCACGACGTTGTCGGGCAGGGGGATGGCGTCGTACCAGTCCCCGCCGAGCTGACTGGGCTCGGCGGCGGGCTGGTAGATGGCGGCGGCGGTGAAGGGGCGAAGGTCGGGCAGGGTGGGCAGCAGCAGCCGCTGGAACTGCTCTTCTCGTACGCGTACCCGTTCGAACAGGCGGACGTTCTCGATCGCGATGCCGGCGGCGCTGGCCAGGGCGAGGACGACGTTCTCGTCGTGCACGTCGAAGGGCTGTCCGTCGCGCCGCTCGGCGAGGTAGAGGTCGCCGTAGATCTCGCCGCGCACGCTGATGGCGACGCCGAGCAGGGTGCGCATGCGCGGATGGCCGGGCGGGAAGCCGGTGGAGGACGGATGGGCCGGGATGTCGTCGAGCCGCAGGGGTGCGGGGTGGCGGATCAGATGGCCGAGGACCCCCCGCCCCCGTGGCAGGCCGACGTCGGCCAGATCATCGCGTTCCTGCTCGGACAGTCCGGCGGTGATGAACTGTTCCAGGCGCTCCCCGGACTCGTTGAGCACACCCAGTGCTCCGTAGCGGGCGCCGACCAGGTCCATGGCGGTGGTGACGATACGGTGCAGCACCGCGGGCAGCTCCACCTCTCGGCTGATGGCCACCACCGACTCCAGCAGACCCTGCAGCCGGTCCATGGAGGACAGCAGGTCGCGCAGGATGTCGTCGATCCGGCCCAGCTCGGAACGCAGGCGCACCTGCAGGTCGGGTAGGCGCGGCTGCCTCGACGGTCTCCCCTCCCGCTCCTTCGCCATCAACGTTCCGGCCTCCTGACACGATCCGATCAAGCGGCTGCGTCGCCTTTCGATTGTGGCATCGGTGAGCGGATTCAGGCGGTCCGGACGTCCCGCCGGGACAGCGCGAGATAGCCGACCAGCCCGAGGATGGCCACCGTCCAGGACAGCGTCACCGGGCCGAGGCCCAGCCCGAGGCCGCCCCGGTGCGGCTCCAGCGCCATCCAGTCGGCGAGCGAGGCGCCGAGCGGGCGGGTGATGACGTACGCCGTCCAGAACGCGGGTACCGCGCCGAGGGTGCCCGCCCCGTGGGCGAGGGCCGGGACGCAGATCATCACGCCGAACAGGACCGCCGAGCCGAGGTAGCCGAAGCCGATGGACGCGGTCAGGTCGCCCGCGGCCGTGCCGAGCGCGAACGTGGCGAGGACGGCCGCCCAGTAGAACGTCTCGCGGCGACGGGTGCGGATGCTGTGGATCGACAGGGTCCGCTCGCTCGCGTACCAGAGGGCGAAGACGGCGGCCAGGGCGGCCATGAACAGGGGCGTCGAGAGTGTGTAGGGGATCCCGAGGCCGACGTGCAGGATGTCCGCCGCCATGGTGCCGAATACGCTGACCATGACGATCGCCGTCCAGTAGACCCAGGCGACGTACCGGCGGACGGCGAACTGGAGCACGAGCGAGGCCACGAAGGCGAGACCGCCGAGGCCGACCGCCGGGACGGGGCCGAGGAGGTGGGCCAGGAAGTCGGACGCGGTCTCGCCCATGCCGGTGGTGAGGACCTTGATGATCCAGAAGTAGACGGTGACCTCGGGCACCTTGTTCGCGCTCTCACGGATGCGGGCGCGGGCGCCGGCATGATCGTGGGGCCGCCGGTCGAGGACGTGCTCTGTGCTCATGGCCGCACCCTCGCATGGTCAACTGCCCTTTCCCCAGCCCCCTTTGCCATAGTTTTGGGGCTTCTGGTGCAGGTGTTGCCACGGGCCGCCGCAGGCCTGACCACAACCTGAACGCATCCGGTGAAGCCCTGGCCGGAGACCTGACTGGCCTGATAGGCAGGCCAGTCACCCAGGCGACCGACGTCAGGAAACGACACCCACGTGGGCGAGGGCCTGCTTCAGCAGCACCCCGTGCCCGCCCGGCATCTCGCTCTGCACGGCCGGCGAGGCGGCCTCCTGCGGGCTGAACCACACCAGGTCCAGCGCGTCCTGCCGGGGCCGGCAGTCGCCGGTCACCGGGACCACGTAGGCGAGGGAGACCGCGTGCTGGCGCGGGTCGTGGTACGGCGTGACGCCTGCCGTCGGGAAGTACTCGGCGACCGTGAACGGCTGCATGGAGGCCGGCACCCGGGGCAGCGCGACCGGGCCCAGGTCCTTCTCCAGATGGCGCAGCAGAGCGTCACGGACCCGCTCGTGGTGCAGGACACGGCCGGAGACGAGGGTCCGGCTGACCGTTCCGTCCGGGCCGATGCGCAGCAGCAGCCCGATGCTCGTGACTTCGCCGCTGTCGTCCACGCGCACGGGCACGGCCTCGACGTACAGGATCGGCATCCGGGCCCTGGCCATTTCCAGCTCGTCCGTGGTCAGCCAGCCGGGCGTGGTTTCGGTCATGTCAGACATTGCTTGATCATACTTTCCGGGTGGGGCGCGCGCTCAGTCGCGGGCCGGATCGTTCGCGGGGATTCCGTACAGTCGGCGGGCGTTGTCACGACCCGTCCAGGCCGCGATGCGCAGGGCGTCGGGCAGGCTCAACTCGTCGGCGTCCACCCGGGACTGGAGCATTCCGGCCAGCCCCTGCCGGAAGGACAGTGCGCCCAGGTGGTGGAACTCGGCCACACCGTAGGCGTCCGAGCTGTACAGCAGTTTGCGGAACGGGGTGATCTCCAGCGCCTCCTCCAGCACCGCCCGGGAGCGGGCCGGGCCGGTGTAGTGCAGCGCCAGGCCGACGTCCAGGTACACCTGCTCGAACACCGTGGCCAGGTAGGCCGCCTGGCGGTGGTATGGCCAGCAGTGCAGCAGCAGGACCGGGATCGTACCGGCCGTCAGGTGCAGCCAGTCGGTGAGCAGGGCGGGGTCGGCGTGGTGCAGCCGTAGGTCGGCGTCGCCGAAGCCGGCGTGCAGCTGCAGGGGCAGGCCGAGGTCGACGGCCGTCCACAGCAGGTGTCGTACGAGGACCGGGTCGGTCAGGCGCCCGCCGTCCGCGAGCCAGCGCCGGGCGGCCTCCGTCACCTCCGCCTCCGTGGGGCGCTCGGGAGCGAGCGCGAAGCCGGTGCGGTAGGCGGCGACCGACTTCACCGCGACCACACCGGGCCGCCGTACGGCCTCCTCGGCCGCTGCCGGGAACACGGCCGCGTACTCGCCCGCCTCCACGCCCCGCGCGGCCACGGCCTCGGCGACCTGTTCGAGCCGTACGACCTCGTGGGCGGCGGCGCCCGCGGCCTCGGCCAGTTCGGCGGGGGAGGTGACGGGGTGCGGGGCGAAACCGGTGTCGACGCAGAAGACCTCGGCTCCCGCTGCGGTCAGGAAGCGGCGGTTGACCTCGCGCCAGCCCAGTGCGGAGCGCCGGGCCAGGTAGTCGGCGGGAGGCGCGTGCCGGGGCAGGTCCAGCAGGGGTGCGCAGTGCCGGCGTACGGCCACGCCGACCGGGCTGTCGAAGGTCGAGCTGCCGGGCCAGGCCTCGGCCTCGGTGATCAGCGACTCGAACTCCTCGGGCGCGAGGTCGGCGGTGACGGCGCCGTGGCAGTGGTGGTCGACCAGCGGAAGTGCGGCGAGCGCCTCGTGGACCGGGCCGGAGGCGGGCATCGTCAGTACTTCCAGCGGTAGGCGGCCGCCACCTGTGCGTCGTCGAGCCCGTCCACGGCGGCTGCCTCCCCGAGCCGTACGGCGGTCACCGCGTCCGCCAGGACCGGGCCCAGCGCGGCCCGCAGCACCTGGTCGGCACGGAACTCCTCGACGGCCTGCGGCAGCGAGGTCGGCAGGCGCTCCACCCCGCGGGCGGCCGCCTCGTCCGGGCCGTACCGGGCCGGGTCCCCGGTGATCTCCTGGGGAAGCGGCAGGGACGCCGCCATCCCGTCGAGGCCGGCGGCGATGACGCAACCCAGCGCGAGATACGGGTTGGCGGCCAGGTCGACCGGCTTGATCTCCATGTTGGCGTCCTGGTCCCGGCGGCCCGCCGTGCCGGTGACGACCCGCAGCGCGGCCTCGCGGGTCTCCCGGCCCCAGGCGGTGAACACCCCCGCCCACCGGGACGGCTTGAGCCGCAGATAGCTGGCCGGGCTCGGCGCGGTCACCGCCGTCAGCGCCGGCAGACGGGCGAGCACCCCGGCCATGAACGACTCCGCCTCGGCCGTCATGCCGTACCGGCCCTCGCCGCCGGAGTGCACGTTCACCCCGCCGCGCCAGCAGGACAGGTGCAGATGGCCGCCGTTGCCGACACCCTCGGGAAGGAACGCGGGCGCGAACGAGACCCGCAGCCGGTGCCGCTGCGCCACCGCCCGGATCGTCTGACGCACCAGCACGCTGCGGTCGGCCGCCGCCACCGGGTCCAGCGCGCCGACCGAGACCTCGAACTGCCCGGCCGCGTACTCGGGGTGGATCTGGTCGACGTCCACGCCCTGTGCGGTGAGCGCCGCCAGCAGGTCGGTGGTGTAGTCGCTCAGCTCGATCTGCCGGGCCGCCCCGTACGCCGGCCCGGAGACCGCCGGGACGAACTCCGCGCCGGGCGCCGTGTCGAGCCCGACCGCCCATTCGACCTCGACGGCCGCCTTGAAGGCGAGGCCGTGCCGGTCGGCGGCGTCGGCGACGATGTGGCGCAGAAAGGTCCGGGCGCAGCCGGGGTGGGGCTCACCCTCCTGCGTGATCCGGTCCACGGGCGCCCACGCCCAGCCGGGCTGCCCGGCCAGGGCCACCAGCTGGTCGAGGTCGGGGTAGAGCCTGAGGTCGCCGTCGGGGGAGCCGAGGACGTCGGTGGTCACGATCGAGTCGTCGGCCAGGAACGTGTCGAACACCGGCGACATGCCGACACCCCAGGACACGGCCGCCTCCAGGCGTGCCGTCGGGATCGTCTTGACGCGGCCGATGCCCGCCGTGTCCACATAGGCCAGCACGATCCCCTGCACGCCCTGGGCGGCCAGCTCGGCGGTGAGCGCGGGCACCCGGCGCAGGTCGCCGGGGCGCCCGCCGGGCACCGGGTCGGCAAGGGTGGTCATACGTCCTCCTCGGCGGGCTCGGCCCCGGTGTCGTCGGGCTCAGGGTTTCACGGCCACCGCGCCGTACTGCGGTACCGCGGCGGCGTCGGGCTCGGCGCGCCACTGCGAGCACGGCACCAGGCCCGGGCCGACCAGCTCCAGACCGTCGAGGAACGCGGCGATCTCGGCGCCGCTGCGGGCGGTGATCGGCGGGGTGGCGTTGGCGTTCCAGAACTCCATCGCGGCGATGTTGCCCTCGCCGCCCACCTCGGTGTCGAAGGTCGGGTGGGTGAGCACCAGGTGACTGCCGGAGGGGACCGCCGCCATGACCTGCCGCACGATGCCCCGGGCCGCGTCGGTGTCCAGGACGAAGTTGAGGATGCCCAGCATCATCACCGCGACCGGCCGGTCCAGGTCGAGCGTGTCGGCGGCGCGCCGCACGATGGCGTCCGGGTCGTGCACGTCGGCGTCGATGTAGTCGGTGACGCCCTCGGGGGAGCTGGTGAGCAGGGAGCGGGCGTGCACGAGCACGATCGGGTCGTTGTCGACGTACACGATCCGCGAGTCGGGAGCGATCCGCTGGGCTATCTCGTGGGTGTTGTCGACCGTCGGCAGTCCGGTGCCGATGTCGAGGAACTGGCGCAGCCCGCGCTCTTCGGCCAGGAAGCGCACCGCCCGACGCAGGAAGTCCCGGTCAGCACGGGCCACCGACCGGATCACCGGGAACATCCCGGCGACGTGCTCGCCGACCCGCTGGTCGACCTCGTAGTTGTCCTTGCCGCCGATCCAGTAGTTCCAGACCCGCGCGTTGTGCGCCACGGAGGTGTTCAGCCTCGCCGGTCCGGCCGTCGGGGATTCGCCCGCGCTCACGTCGCCGCCCTTCTCGTGTGCGGTTGTCGTGGTCATTGTGCCGCCCGTCGATCGCGCTGTCCCGGGAAACGCGCAGCGTGAGAGCCTGGCCACCCTCCGAGGCGCCCGGCCGCATGAGGAACACTGGAACCTGCGGCTCCCACCCGCCCACTCGTCGGTTCCCACTCCCTGACCCGTTCCCGACCGGAAGAAGGACATGCCCGCCACGCCCGCGTCCCTCCTCGAAACCCCCGGCCTGCCCGCCGGCTCCGCCGACATCCGGCTCGTCGTCACCGACATGGACGGCACCCTGCTGGACGACGCCAAGCGGATACCCGGCGGCCTGTGGCCGATGCTCGCCGAACTGCGCCGCCGCGGAGTGCTGTTCAGCCCGGCGAGCGGTCGCCAGTACGCCACGCTGGCCCGGCAGTTCGCCGAGGTCGCCGAGGGCATGGTGTTCATCGCGGAGAACGGCACGTATGTGGTCCGCGACGGTGTGGAGCTGAGCTCCGACGTACTGGACCGGAGCGTCGCCTCGGACATCGCCCGGACGGTACGGCGCCTGGCCGCGGACGGCGTCGACGTGGGCGCCGTGGTCTGCGGCAAGCGGTCGGCGTACGTCGAGCGGACCGACGAGGCGTTCCTGGCGGAGGTGCGCAAGTACTACGTCGAACACCGGATCGTCGAGGACGTCACCGCCGTCGAGGACGACGTGATCAAGGTGGCGCTGTTCGACTTCGGGTCCGCCGAGCACACCACCGCCCCGGCCCTTCAGTCCTTCACCGACAACCACCAGGTCGTCGTGTCCGGCGAGCACTGGGTCGACGTCATGAACCGCACCGCCAACAAGGGCGCCGCCCTGCGCGGCCTGCAGCGCGAGCTGGGCATCACGCCCGCGCAGACCATGGTGTTCGGCGACTACCTCAACGACCTGGAGATGCTGGACGCCGCCGACTGGTCCTTCGCCATGTCCAACGCCCACCCGGAGGTGGTCCGCCGGGCCCGCCATCTCGCCCCGTCCAACAACGAGAACGGGGTGCTGCGGACCGTCGCGCACGTTCTCGGTCTCTAGGCCCTGTCGTCGAATTCCCGCCTGCCCCGCGGCGAATTTGACGACAGGGCCTAGGACGGCCGCGCGCGGTTCAGCGCTTCAGGCCGACCGCACCGTACAGCGAGATCGGTCCGTCCGGTTCGCTCTCGGGGCGCCAGTCCGCCACGGAGACGATCCCCGGCTCCAGCAGCTCGAGCCCCTCGAAGAACGTGCCCACTTCCGCCTGCGAGCGGGCCACCAGAGTGACCCCGCCGGCGGCGTACGCGGCGATGCCCCTGCGGACGTTCTCCGGTTCGAAGTCGGCCGTCATCGTGGACAGCACCAGGCAGCTGCCCGGAGCCAGCGCGTCGACCAGCGTGGCGACCAGCTCGTGGGCGCCGTCCTCGTCGGCGACGAAGTGCAGCAGGGCGATCAGGGACAGGGCGACGGGACGGTCGAAGTCCAGGACCCGGGCCGCCTGTTCGAGGATCGCGCGCGGATCGCGGGCGTCGGCCTGGACGTACTCGGTCACGCCCTCGGGGGTGCCGCGCAGCAGCGCGTTCGCGTGGGCCAGCACGATCGGGTCGTTGTCGACGTAGACGACGCGGGCGTCCGGGGCGACGGACTGGGCGATCTGGTGCAGGTTGGGCTCGGTCGGTATGCCGGTGCCGATGTCCAGGAACTGGCGGATGCCGGTCTCCTGGGCCAGCGCACGCGTGGTCCGGCGCATGAACCCCCGGTTGGCGAGGGCGGCCCGCGGGGCACCGCCCCCGTCGATCGCCGCGATCTGCCGGCCGAGTTGCTCGTCGACGGGGTAGTTGTCCTTGCCGCCGAGGAACCAGTCGTACACCCGCGCCGGATGCGGCCGGGTGGTGTCGATCTCCTGCGCGGCCGGCTCGGTCCCCGTCACGTCCTGTTCCTCCGTTCGCAGGCCCCCTTGTCGTCCGGGGGCATGCCAGCAGTCTGACACGATCTTGGGGTGCGGCGGAGGCGGTCCTCGGTCACCTGCCCGTTCGGGGCGTTCCGCCAACGGGGCTGCGGTTGCCGCTGGTTGGGGTTCTGATCAGTGGGGGAGTGCCGGATCTCCCGGGTGCGCCGGACCGGTCGGGCGTGCTGGACCGGCCGCGTGCGCCGGACCGGCCGAGTGCGATCCGCCGGGAGGCAGTTCCGTGTCGAGGAAGCGCAGCACCTCCGCGAAAACGTCCGCCCGGTCCGTCTCGTTGAACACCTCGTGCCGCGCCCCGGCGAAGATCCGCTCGGTCAGCCGGCCGCCGCTGAGCCGCTCCACCCCGACCCGGCTCCCCGGCAGCGGAACCAGCCGGTCGTCGTCCCCGTGCAGCCACAGCAGCGGCAGGGGGCCGACGTCTCCGCCCTCGGCCACGGTCTCCAGGGTGCGGACGAACGCCCGCAGCGTCGGCCGCTTCATCGGGCCGTGCCAGACCAGCGGGTCGGCGGCGTACGCGGCGCCCACCGCCGGGTCACGGGAGAGCGCGGCCGGGCTGATGGGGGTGTCGGGGATCTCGGGCAGGGCCAGCAACCGCCCGGGCAGCTCCCAGACGCCGATCACCGGCCCGGACAGGATCAGCGCGCTCAGCTCCGCGCCGTACCGCTGGGCGTGCCGGGCCGCGATCAGGCCGCCCATGGAATGGCCGACCATGACGAGCGGCAGGCCCGGATGCGCGGCGCGAGCGAGGTCCGCCGCCGCCTGCACGTCGGTGACGACGTCCTCGAAGTCCTCGATCACCACCCGCTCACCCGTCGACCTTCCGTGCCCGACGTGGTCGGGCCCGTACACCGCCGCCCCGTGCCCGTTGAGAACGCCCGCCAGTTCGTCGTAGCGACCGGCGTGTTCCCCGTACCCGTGCACCACGAGGGCCAGATAGCGCGGCTCCGGGTGCGGCCACTCGCGTACGACGATGCCGTCGAGGATGTGCTCGCGGACGTCGGCCATGTCTCCTCCGGCTGCCTGGGTGAAGGTTCCGGGGGATCTTCCCAGGGAGCCGCCCGGAGGTCTATAGTCCAAAACTAGCAGTGCTAATTAAGTGCGCCTGTCGCACACCCGTAGATTCGTGCTGATCCGCAGCGTCGTAGGTCAGGAGTCCCAGCCGTGCGTCCCGTCCACTTCGCGGCCGCCCGCCGCACCCCCATCGGCAAGCTCCGCGGAGCCCTGTCCGCCGTACGGCCCGACGACCTCGCGGCGACCGTGATCCGCCACCTGGTGGCCGACGTGCCCGCGCTCGACCCCGCCCGCATCGACGACGTCTACTGGGGCGCCGCCAACCAGGCCGGCGAGGACAACCGCAACGTCGCCCGCATGGCCTCGCTGCTGGCCGGCCTGCCCGAGTCCGTGCCCGGCGCCACCGTCAACCGGCTGTGCGCCTCCGGCCTCGAAGCCGTCACCACCGCGGCCCGCACCATCGCCGCGGGCGAGGCCGACATCGTGATCGCGGGCGGCTCCGAGTCGATGAGCCGCGCCCCCTTCGTGCTGCCCCGCCCCGACGAGGCCCTGCCGCACCGCATCGAGACCTTCGACACCCGGCTCGGCTGGCGCCTGGTCAACCCGGCCATGAAGGACCTGCACGGTCTGCTGGCCATGGGCGAGACCGCCGAGGAGGTCGCCGAACGGTACGGCGTCTCCCGCGCCCGGCAGGACGAGTTCGCGCTGCGCAGCCACCAACTGGCCGCCGCCGCACGCAAGAACGGCCACTTCGACGACGAACTCCTGCCCGTGGAGCGTCCCGACGGCGTCACGGTCGAGCAGGACGAGTGCGTCCGTGAGGACACCTCGCTGGAGAAGCTGTCCCGCCTCAAGCCGGTCTTCCGCGCGGGCGGCACGGTCACGGCGGGCAACGCCTCGCCGATGAACGACGGTGCCGCCGGGCTCCTGCTGGTCAGCGAGGAGGCCCTGAACGAGCTGGGCCTGGAGTCCCTCGGCCACTACGTCGCCGGCGCCTCGGCGGGCGTTCACCCCGACGTCATGGGCATCGGCCCGGTCCCCGCCACCCGCAAGGCGCTCGCCCGGGCCGGCTGGGAGATCGGCGACCTCCAGGAGGCCGAGTTCAACGAGGCGTTCGCCGCGCAGGCACTCGCGTGCGTCGACCAGCTGGGCATCGACCCCGACCTGGTGAACCCCACCGGCGGCGCGATCGCCCTCGGCCACCCGCTCGGCTGCTCCGGCGCCCGCATCCTGACGACCTTGCTGCACCGGATGCGCCGCACGGGTGCGGAGCGGGGACTGGCGACCATGTGCGTGGGGGTGGGGCAGGGGAGCGCGGTGCTGGTCGAGAGGCATTAGCGCTTCGCCGACGGGGGCTCCCCGCAAGGGGATCAACGGGGTTTCCCGGGGGGATTCGGTACACGAGCCGCAGCAAGGAAACGGAGCACCACTGCATGGCAACCCTGTCCGTCGCCGCCATCCTCGCCGAGAACGCCCGGCGCCGCCCCGAGAAGACGGCTGTGGTCGAAGGTGATCTGCGGCTCACCTTCGCCGAGGTGTGGCAGCGGGCCCTCGCCCAGGCCGGGGCACTGGCCGGACTCGGCGTACGACCGGGGGACCGGGTCGCCCTGATGGCGCCGAACACCGCCGAGTTCCCGGTCGCCTATTACGCGATCGCCGCGGCCGGCGGTGTCGTGGTCCCCGTGCACCTGCTGCTGTCGGCCGGGGAGGTCGAGCACGTCCTGCGGGACAGCGGGGCGACGCTGCTCCTCGTCCATCCGGCCCAGGCCGAGACCGGCCGGGCCGCGGCCGCCGCCACCGGTGTCCAGGCGGTCGCCCTGGGCGAGCAGTTCGAGAAGCTCGCCGCGGACGCCGAGCCGCTCCCGTCGTACCTCACCCGCACCGCCGACGACCCTGCCGTGATCTTCTACACCAGCGGCACGACCGGCGTCCCCAAGGGCGCCGTGCTCAGCCACTTCAACCTGGTGATGAACGCCACCGTCAACGCCTTCGACGCCAACGACATCCGCGCCGACGACATCGCGCTCGGCGCGTTGCCCCTCTTCCACGCCTTCGGCCAGACAGTCTCGCTCAACTCCACCTGGCGGGCGGGCGCCACACTGGTCCTGCTGCCCCGCTTCGACGCGGCCCGCGCCATCGAGCTGATGGCGAAGGAGGGGGTGAACACCTTCCACGGCGTGCCGACCATGTTCGTGGCGCTCGCGGCGGCCGCGGCGGACGCCGGCGCCCTCCCCGCACTGCGCGTGTGCGTCTCGGGTGGAGCCTCCCTCCCGGTCGCCGTACTGGAGCGGTTCGAGGCCGCGTTCGGCACGCGGATCTACGAGGGATACGGGCTGTCGGAGACCTCGCCGACGGCCACCGTCAACCAGCCCGTCTTCGGCACCAGGGCCGGCACCATCGGCCACCCGCTGTGGGGCGTCGACGTGGAGATCGCCCGCGCCGAGCTGGAGGAGCGGATCGACCTCCTGCCGCCCGGCGAACTGGGCGAGGTCGTCGTCCGCGGCCACAACGTCTTCTCCGGCTACCTCGGCCGCCCCGAGGCCACCGCCGAGGCCCTGGTCGACGGCTGGTTCCGCACCGGGGACCTCGGCACCAAGGACGAGGAGGGCTTCCTCAGGATCGTCGACCGCAAGAAGGACGTCATCATCCGCGGCGGCTACAACGTGTACCCGCGGGAGGTCGAGGAGGTCCTGATGCGGCACCCCGAGGTCGCCCAGGTGGCTGTCATCGGCCTGCCCGACGAGCTGCACGGCGAAGAGGTGTGCGCCGTCGTCGTGACGGCACCGGGCACCGTCCCCGACGCCACCGCAATCACCGAGTGGTCCAAGGAGCACCTGGGCCGGCACAAGTACCCGCGCCGCGTGGAGTTCGCGGACGAGCTGCCGCTCGGGCCGAGCATGAAGGTGCTCAAGCGGGAGCTGCGGGCCCGCTACGGCGGCCGCTGAGCCGGGCCCGGCACACCGGGCGTGCGGACCGCCCTGCGAGACGGTCCGCACGCCGCCGGATGCGTGCGCATAGCATCGGTCCCCGCATGAACACGATGACGCTCTGGCACATATCAGGCTGGGAGTTCGCCGCCCTCGCCTTCGCGGCCCTGCTCGTGGGCTTCTCCAAGACCGCCGTCAGCGGGGCCAACACGGTCAGCCTCGCCGTCTTCGCGGCGGTCCTGCCCGCTCGGGCCTCCACGGGCGTGCTGCTGCCGGTCCTGATCGCGGGCGACGTGCTCGCCGTGCTCACCTACCGGCGGCATGCCCACTGGCCCACGCTGTGGCGGCTGTTCCCGGCGGTGGCGGCCGGCGTGGTGGTCGGCACCCTGTTCCTGGTGTGGGCCGACGACGAGGTCGTACGGACCTCGATCGGAGCGATCCTGCTGCTGATGTCCGGGGTCACGCTGTGGCGGCGGCGCCGGGCCGGGGCGGGGGACGAGCCGGACGCGGTGACCACCCGGGCGGGCCGGATGAAGGCTCGCTCGTACGGCGTCCTCGGCGGGTTCACGACGATGGTCGCGAACGCGGGCGGGCCGGTGATGTCGATGTATCTCCTGTCGGCGGGTTTCCGGAAGCTCGGCTTCCTCGGCACGTCCGCCTTCTTCTTCCTCATCGTCAACGTGTCCAAGGTGCCCTTCAGCGCCGGACTCGGCCTGATCGACGGCCGCTCGCTGCTCCTTGACGCGGCGCTCGCGGTGTTCGTCGTTCCCGGCGCGTTGTTCGGCAGATGGGCTGTGAACCGGATCAACCAGCGGTTGTTCGAGCAACTGGTGATCGCCGCGACGATCGTGGGTGGACTGCAACTGCTACTGCGCTAGCCCGAGCAGCGCCGGGAGGTCCGCGAAGGAGTCCACGACGTGGTCGGGCGTGCCGCCGGCACTCGTGAGCGTCTGCGGCTGGTACTTCCCCGTGCGGACCAGCACCCCTGTGATGCCGACGCGCTGTGCCGCGAGCACGTCCGACTCGACGTCGTCGCCGACCATCAGCGCCTGGTCCGCGGCCACCCCCAGCCGGGTCAGCGCCGCCTCGAAGAAGGCCGGGGACGGCTTGCCCATGACCTCGGCCTCGACCCGCGCGGCCTTCTCCAGCCCGAGCAGGAAGGCGCCCGAGTCCAGCTGCAGCCCGGCCTCGGTCCGCCAGAACAGATTGCGGTGCACGGCGAGCAGCCGCGCACCCTGCTGCAGGTACCCGAAGGCCCGGTTGAGCGCTGCGTAGTCGAACTCGGGCCCGGCACCGCCCAGGACGACCACGTCGGGGCGTTCGTCGACCAGGGTGATGCCACCGAGATCCTCCTCGATGTCCCCGCTGTTGAGGAGAGCGCATCGGGCACCCGGAAAGTGCTCGGCGAGATGGGCGGCGGTGAGCGCGGGCGCGGTGAGGACGTCCTCGGCGTCCACCTCGAAACCGGCCCCCGCCAGGGTTTCGGCGATCGACGCCCGTGTCCGGGACGTCGTGTTGGTCACCAGGGCCACGCCGAGACCGGCCGCGCGGATCCGCCGCAGCGCCTCCACCGCACCCGGCAGCGGCTTCCAGGAGACGGTGAGGACACCGTCGATGTCGATCAGGACGGCACGCACGGATTCCACGGATCCCATGGCCGGACCCTAGCGACCCGGGCGGCGGATCGGCGCGGACGACCTCGTACGCTCACCCTCATGTCCCCGCACATCCTGATCCTCGGCGGCACCGCCGAGGCCCGGCGCCTCGCCGCCGACCTCGCCGCCCGCCCCGGAGTCAGGGTCACCACGTCGCTGGCGGGCCGGGTCGCCCGCCCGGGCGCGCCGGCCGGCGAGGTGCGGATCGGCGGGTTCGGCGGCGCGGAGGGCCTTGCCGACTGGCTGCGCACGCACGACGTGGACGCCGTCGTCGACGCCACGCACCCCTTCGCCGAGTCGATCACGGCGAACGCGGCACGCGCGGCGACGGCCACCGGAGTTCCCGCGGTCGTTCTGCGCCGCCCCGGCTGGCACCCGGGCCCCGGCGACCGCTGGCACGACGTCACGTGCCTGGCCGCGGCCGCCGAGGCCCTGCCCGGCCTGGGCCGCCGGGTGTTCCTCACCACCGGCCGCCTGGGCCTCGCGGCCTTCGCCCACCTGACGGACCTGCACTTCGTCGTACGGTCGGTCGACCCGCCCGGAGCGCCCCTGCCGCCGCACACCGAAGTGGTCCTGGCCCGCGGCCCCTTCACCCTCGCCGGGGAAACCGACCTGCTGCGCGCCCGCGCCATCGACGTGCTGGTGACGAAGGACAGCGGCGGCGACGCCACGGCCGCCAAACTGACGGCCGCACGGCAACTCGGGCTGCCCGTGGTCGTCGTACGACGCCCCCCGCTCCCGGACGGCGTGACGGCGGTGCCGGACGTGGCGGCCGTACTCGACCGGCTGGGGTTCGACGGCCCCTGACCACCGAGCCCGTCGGTCCCGCCTTCTCGGCTCGCCCGTCAGGATTCCCCGGGACCGGGATGCCTGCGCAGCAGATACGTGTCCATGATCCACCCCTTGCGCTGCCGGGCCTCGGCGCGCAGCCGCTCGATGCGCGGGGCCGCCTCGGCGAGGGGACCGGAGACCAGGATCTCGTCCGGGGTGCCCAGGTACGCGCCCCAGTAGATGTCGATGTCCTCCTCGGCGTACTTCCGGAAGGTCTGGTGCGCGTCCAGCATCACGACGACGTCGTCCACCCCTTCCGGGAAGCCCTCCGCCAGCCGCCGCCCGGTGGTGATCTGCACCGGCCGGGCCACCCGGTTCAGGCCCGTACGATGCCGGGCCATCAGCGAGGAGACGCTGCTGATGCCGGGCACCACGTCGTACTCGAACTCCACCGCGCCCCGGGCCAGCACCTCCTCCAGGATCCCCAGCGTGCTGTCGTACAGCGACGGATCACCCCACACCAGGAACGCCCCGGTGCCGTCCTCGCCCAACTCCTCGGCGATCAGCCGCTCGTAGATGCCGGCGCGCGCACTGCGCCAGTCCTCCACGGCCGGCGAGTACGCGGCCGCGCCCGCCCGGCGGTCCCGCTCCGGGTCACGGGCCTGCACCATCCGGTACCCGCCCTCGGGCCGGTGCGCGTCCACCATGTCCCGGCGGAGCTGGGTCAGATCGCTCTTCACCTCGCCCTTGTCGAGCAGGAAGAACACGTCCGTGCTCCGCAGCGCCTTGACCGCCTGCAGGGTCAGCTGGTCGGGATCGCCCGCACCGATACCGATGACATGAATCTTTCGCACACCCCGAGTCTGCCGTATGCCACTGACAGTGAGCCCACCGCCTCCGCAGGGCCCCGACGGCCTCGCTCAGGAACCGAGCCGCGGCGCCTCGGCTCCTGCGTCCACGGGCCCCGCCCCGCGCTCCACCCGCCCGGCCAGCTCCCGGGCCCACCCGGCCAGCCGGGCCAGATCCATCCCGTGCGGCCGCGCGTCGCCCCGCTCGGCCGCCCACTCCTCGATCGCCCCCGCGCCGCGCCGCAGCAGCCGCGCCCCACCGACGACGTTGCCGCGGGCCGCATGGGTGAGCCCCACCGCCAGCTGTGCCAGTCCCCGCCACAGCGTGCGTTCCTCGTCGGGGCCCGACTTCCAGGCGTCCTCGAACACCTCGTGCGCGTGGAAGGGCTTGCCCGCGTCCAGCAGCGCCTGCGCCTCGGCGACAGTCTCCGCCGGGGTCCGTACGACTCCCTCCGGCTGACGTTCGACCCCCTGCGCCCCGTACGGCAGCGGCCGCCCCAGCCCGTCCCGCGGCCGGGCGCTCCGCGCCCGCCCTTCCACGTCCCGGTCCCGGCTGTCCGCCGGCCTCCCCGCCGCTGCGCCCGCGTTTCCCATACGCCCGATTGTCCCCGCCCCGGCCGGTCCCTCTTCGGTGCACCCCCACCCGTGGGGTAAAGTTCTGTTCGCGCGATCACGCGGGTCACCGCGAGTGAGCGCATCGGGACGTGGCGCAGCTTGGTAGCGCACTTGACTGGGGGTCAAGGGGTCGCAGGTTCAAATCCTGTCGTCCCGACTTGCGAGACGCAGGTCAGGGGTCATTCCAGAGGGATCTGGGATGACCCTTTGCGTATGTCCGGGACCCGCTCAGTAAACCGCCCTCAGGGCGTCGACCAGCGCCTTGCGGATGTCGGGGAGAGGGCGGTCGAGGGCGGTCAGGTAGTCCGTGAACTTGTAGTCCACATAGGCGATGTCCGCGCCCCCGGTCCTCGCGTGCGGAAGGCGCATCGAGGGAATCCCGAACGACTCCGCGACCGCGATTCCGTGCAGCGACGACGAGGCGATGACCGCGCAGGAAGTGATCTGCGCGATGACCTCGTCCACCGGCTGCGTCACGTCGATCACCATGTCGGCGTCCGGATACGGCCGGCGGTCCAGCCAGTGCGGCACCACACCGAGCCGGTACTTCACCACCGGAGACCGCTCCCACAGTGCGCCGACCAACAGCCCCGGGTCACCGAGCGGCACATCGACCCCGAGGTGCGCGGCGGTGTGCGCGCCGCGTACCGCCAGTACCGTCCTCGGCGGAGCCCACAGGGGAAGCGGATGCATCAGACCGGAACCCCAGACCACCGTGGCCGGATTCGTCAGCTTGTGCAGGATCGACCCGCACGCCACGAGTTCCGCGTCACGGACGGGGACTCTCCGGACGGGAAGGCCGAGGCGCTCCAGGATCAGCGGACCGAGGGCGTCGCCGAAGTTCTCCCGGCTGTCCCGCATACGCCACGACCACACACCGATTGGCTCCCGCCCCATCAGCCCGCGACCTCTCGTTGCTCCTCGCCGGTGGAACCGTCCTGGGGATTCTGCATCAACCGGTCGCCGACGGTGCTCTGACGCGCCCGAGGGGACGGGGATGGGGCGTCCGGCTCATGTTCCCGGGACGGCTGGGCCGGCATGTTGGTCCGCGCACGTCAGGGCCGGTCCCTCGGGGTCCGGATCGGCCGGCTCGGGAAAGAGAGAGGACACAGCATGAGCAACCGGATGAAGTTCGCGACGAGTTACGTGAACGTCCTTTTGGCGATCGTCGGAGCCGCGGCGCCGGTGGCCGGGACTCCGTTGGCCGAACCGCAGGGGGCGCACACGCCTGACCGCGTGTGCGCCCGCCGGACGCGGCTCACCGACCGCGCGGCTCCCGCACCACCGCCACGTCCCCGGGCGCGACCGTGACCGAACCGGAGGTCTCCTTGCCGGTGAGGAGTTCGGTGGCGCCCGGTGCGACGGGCAGGTCCGCGCCCCGGCCGGAGTGGTCGATCACGAAGACGTAGTCCGCCTCCGGGCCGCGCCTGCGGACCACCTCCACACCGGCCGGGGCGGTGCGCACCGGCTCCACGCCCGCCTCGGTGCGGATGCGGTCCAGGAGAGCGGTCAGCGTGGCCGGGTCGGGGAGCGTGGCCAGGTACCAGGCGGCCCCGGCGCCGTAGGGGTGCCGGGTGACCGCCGGGACGCCGGCGAGCGCAGCGAGATGGGGGTCCCCCCGGCCGAAGGCTGGGGGAGGGCCGTCGGTGTAGGCGGCGATTTCCTCCGCACCCTCCAGCCGCAGCCGCTCCGACCACAGCGTGCCCGTCGCCCCGTCCGGCACCGCACCGCTCAGGGCGGCCTGCTGCCCGGGCAGCAGGGGGAACGGCTCGTCGGAGCGCACACCCAGCACGTCCCGGAACGCCCCCGGGTAACCGCCCAGCCGCACATGGCAGTTCTCGTCCACCGCCCCGCTGTGGAAGCCGACGGCGAGGGTGCCGCCCCGCTCGGCGTACGCCGTGAGGTTCGCCGCACCCGTGTCGTCGACCAGGTACAGGTTCGGGGCAAGGACCAGGCGGTAGGCGGACAGGTCTGCGTCCGGGCGGACGAAGTCCACGGCCACGCCGGCCCGCCACAGCGGCTCGTACCAGGCCCGGACCAGGTCCAGGTACCGCAGTTCGCCGCTCGGCTGGGAGGGCAGTTCCAGGGCCCAGCGGGCGTTCCAGTCCCAGACGACGGCGACCTCGGCGGGGCCGGCGCTGCCGCGGACCTCGGCCAGGGCCTTCAGGTCGGCGCCCAGGCGGACCACGTCCCGCCAGATCTGGCTGTCGGTGCCCGCGTGCGGCAGCATCGCCGAGTGCCACTGCTCGGCGCCCGCCTTCGCCGCCCGCCACTGGAAGTACGCGATGCCGTCCGCCCCGCGCGCCACATGCGCGAGCGCGTTGCGCCGCAACTCACCGGGATTCTTCGCCCGGTTGACGGGCTGCCAGTTCACCGCGCCGGTGGAGTGCTCCATCAGCAGCCACGGGCCGCCCGCGAGCGAGCGCATCAGATCGCCGCTCAGCGCGATGTCGATCTCCGACTCCGGGTCGGCGGACATCAGGTAGTGGTCGTTGGCGACGATGTCCAGCTCCGGCGCCCAGCGCCAGTAGTCGAGGGCGTCGAAGGTGGCCATCACCATGAAGTTGGTGGTGGCCGGGATCGCGGGGGCCGCCGCCCGCAGCACGTCCCGCTCGGCCGTGTACAGCGACAGCAGCTCGTCCGAGCAGAAGCGGCGCCAGTCCAGCTGGTGCGTCGGGTTGGGTACGGCGCCGGTGGCGCGCGGCGGCAGGATCTCCTCCCAGTCGTAGTACCACTGGGACCAGAAGGTCGTGCCCCAGGCGTCGTTGAGGGCGCTCAGGTCGTCGCCGTAGCGGGCCCGCAGCCAGCGGCGGAAGGCCGCCGCGCTGGTGTCGCAGTAGCAGGCCGCGTTGTGGCAGCCGTACTCGTTGTGCACGTGCCACATGGCGACGGCCGGATGCCCTGCGTACCGCTCGGCCAGCGCGCCCGCGATGCGCAGCGCCGCCTCGCGGTAGGCGGGGCTGGACGGGCAGAACGTCTGGCGGCTGCCGTAGGAGAGGGTACGGCCGTCGCGGTCGACCGGCAGCGCCTCGGGGTGGGCGCGGAAGAACCACGCCGGAGGCGCCGCCGTGGGGGTGGCCAGGTCGGCGGCGATGCCGTTCTCGTGCAGCAGGTCCAGGATCCGGTCCGTGCGCGAGAAGTCGAACTCGCCCTCGGACGGCTCCAGCAGGGCCCAGGAGAAGATGCCGACGCTGACCATGTTCACGCCCGCTTCGCGCATCAGGCGTACGTCCTCGGCCCACACCTCCTCGGGCCACTGTTCGGGGTTGTAGTCGCCGCCGTAGGCGAGGCCGGGGACGGACAGGGTGCGTTTCACTGGGTTTTCTTCGTTCTCTTTCACGTGCGCGCGCCTCAGCCCTTGTTGGAGCCCAGGGTCAGGCCGCTGACGAACTGGCGCTGGAGCGCGAAGTACACGATCAGCGTCGGGATCGCGGTGAGCAGGGCGCCCGCGGCGACCAGGTTGGGGTCGGTGAAGTACTGGCCGGAGAGGTTGTTCAGCGCCGAGGTGATCGGCATGTTCTCGCCGGTCGAGATCAGCACCAGGGCCCAGAAGAAGTCGTTGTAGATCCAGATCGACAGCAGGGTCGCCAGGGCCGCCATCGCCGGCTTGCACAGCGGCAGCGTGATCTGCCAGTACAGCCGCCACACCGAGGCACCGTCGACCAGCGCGGCCTCCGTCAGTTCGTGCGGGAGCGAGCGCATGTAGTTGCTCAGCACGAAGGCGCAGAAGCCGGACTGGAACGCCACATGGATCAGCACGAGCCCGAGCGCGGAGTCGTACAGTTTGCCGCTCGCCGTGATGCCGGGCAGGTCCGTGAGCAGGTACAGCCGGTACAGCGGGGTGATGATGACCTGCTGCGGGAGCAGGTTGCCCGCCGTGAAGACCAGCAGCAGCGCCAGGTTGAGCCGGAAGTCGAACCGGCTGACGTAGAAGGCGACCATCGACGACAGGAACAGCGTCAGCAGCACGGCCGGTACGGCGATGATCAGCGTGTTGCCGAAGTAGTGCGTCATGTCCGACTGGACGAACGCGTTCTTGAAGTTGTCGAAGTTCAGCGTGTCCGGCCAGGACACATAGCCCTTGTTGCTGGTCTCGCTGTACGGCCGCAGCGCCGAGAAGACCGCCCACAACAGGGGAGCGAGCCACGCCAGGGCCGTGCCGGTGAGGAAGACGTGCAGCAGGACGCGGGCCGGCCGGACGGGGGTGCGCCGCTTCAGCGTGACAGTCGTGCTCATGCGCGCCGCTCCTTCCGGAAGGTGGCGATCAGATACGGGATGATCACGGCGAGCGAGATCACGAGCAGGACGACGGCGATGGCCGAGCCGTAACCGATCCGGCTGGACTCGCCGATGATGTTGTTGGTCACCAGGATCGACAGCAACTCGGTGCCCTGTGCGCCCTTGTTGAAGACGAAGACCAGGTCGAAGGCGCGCAGCGCCTCGATGATGGTGACGACCAGGACGACCGTGTTGGTCGGGCGCAGGGTCGGGAAGATGACGTTCTTGAACGTCTGCCACTCGCCCGCGCCGTCCAGTGCGGAGGCCTCCCTGAGCGACGGGTCCACGCTCTTCAGGCCGGCCAGGTACAGGATCATCATGTAACCGGTGTGCCGCCAGGACGCGGCGATGAGGACGGCCCACAGGTTGAGCTTGGGGTCGCCGATCCAGTCGATGTAGTGGCCGGGCTTGTTGGCGCCGATGATGCTGTTGATCAGGCCCGTGTCCGGGTTGTAGACCAGCTGCCAGACGAAGCCGATGCACGCCATGGAGATGACGACCGGCAGGAAGAACGCGGTCTGGTAGACGCGGCTGAACCGGATCTTCTTGTCCAGCTGCACGGCGAGGAACAGGCCGAGCGGCGTCGGGATCAGGATCAGCACCACGAACCAGATGACGTTGTGCTGGACGGCCGGCCAGAACTGCGGGTTGTCGTTGAAGAGCTGGGTGAAGTTGTCCAGGCCCACCCACTTGATCGAGTCGAACCCGATGCCGTCCCAGGTGGTGAAGGCGAGCGCGATGGAGGCGAGGGCGGTGACCCAGACCAGGGCCACGTGCAGGACCGTGGGCACGCCCGCCATCAGGGCGAGCGTGAGCCGGTCACGGCGGGTCAGCAGGCGCCGGTGGCCCTGCGTGGCCCGCTTGGATGCGGAAGCAGCGCCCGGAGGCGGCACGGCGGCCGCCTCCGGGGTCTTCGTCGTCGTGTCGGTCGTCATGCCGCTGCTCACGAGGACGCGAAGATCTGCTTCTTCTGGCGCTCGATCGACGACAGCAAGCTGTCCACGCCCTTGGGGTTCTGGAGGAACTTCTGCAGTCCGGGCTGCATCACCGTCGAGGTGAAGTCCGGCCGGGAGTCGCGGTCCATGAACTGGGTGAGGCTCTTGGCGCCGCTGATCATGTCGAACGCCTTCTTCTGCAGCGCCGAGTAGGAGGAGGTGTCGGCCTTGCTGGAGGCGGCCACCACGCTCGGGTCGCCCTTGAGGTAGGTCTGCTCGGCGTCCGGGGAGCCCAGGTACTCCAGCAGCTTCACCACGCCGGCGTGGTTCTTGGGGGCCTTGCTGACCATGAAGCCGTCGGTGGGCGCCTCCACGGTGTCCTGGCCGTACGTGGGGTTGATCTCCGGGAAGGGGAAGAAGTCGAGGTCGTCCAGGTCGGCCTTGTTGGTGAACTGCTGGGCCACGAAGGAGCCCAGGAGGTACATTCCGGCCTTCTTGGACACCAGCGTCTGGGCGGCGTCCTGCCAGGTGCGGCCCATGAAGCCGTCCTGGTGGTAGGGGAGCAGCTCGGCCCAGTGGTCGAAGGCGGCCTTGACCTTGGCGTCGGTCCAGGAGGCCTTGCCCGCCATCAGCTGGACGTGGAAGTCGTAGCCGTTGAGGCGGAAGTTGATCTGGTCGAAGGTGCCCATCGCCGGCCAGGCGTCCTTGTCGCCGAAGGCGATCGGGACCAGGCCGTCCTTCTTCATCTGCTTGCACAGGGCGACCAGCTCGTCCCACGTGGCGGGGACCTTGTAGCCGTGCTGCTGGAAGACGCTCTTGCGGTAGAAGACCGCCCACGGGTAGGTGGTCAGCGGCACGAAGTAGTACTTGCCGTCCTCGCCCTTGCTCAGCTTCTTCATCGCGTCGGGGAAGTTGTCCCCGATCTTGGCCCACACGTCGTCGATCGGCGTGGCCAGCTTCTTCGCCGCGAAGAACTGCATGCGGTAGCCGGCGAACCAGTTGAACACGTCGTCCGGCGTGCCCTGCAGGTAGGAGTTGATCTGCTCCTGGAAGGTGTTGTGGTCCTTCGTGTTCACGTCGACCGTGATGCCGGACTGCTTCTTGAAGGCCGCGTAGACATCTGCGAAGGCCTTCTTCGGCACGGCGTCGGAGGCGTTGGAGCCGACGGTGACGGTCTTCGGGTCGGAGGACGAGCCACTGCCGCCGCAGGCGGACAGCAGGGGTATGCCGGCGCCTGCGAGGAGGGCGGCACCGCCCGCTCCACGCAGCAGTGAGCGACGGCTGGGACCCGGGACCGAAAGACCGGAAGGGGAGAGGCGCATGGCGGCTCCTGAGGCATACAGGGTGCGGTCAAGGGGATGAGTCGATCACCGAAAGGTCTTCGAAACCGATCAGAAACCAACTCGACCGAACATCGTGGGCGTAATAACAGCCCCATGTCCGCTCATGCGTCAATAGCTCTGGTCGCACTGGGGGGTCTCTTGCCCGAAACGTAATCGTCATCGTTACCTGCAACTTTGTTGAAGAGCAGGCAGACCAGCCCCCGCGGCAGCTGCGGCCGCGGGGGCTGTGTGAACACGAGTGGTTCCGTTTCCTGGGCTGACCAGGACTGTCAGGGTCTGACCAGAAGCTGGAAGTCGAAGGCGTAGCGCGACGCCCGGTAGACATGGGTGCCGTACTCCACCGGCCGCCCGGTGTCGTCGTACGCGGTGCGCTGCATGGTGAGCAGGGCCGCGCCCTCCTTCTCGTCCAGCAGGGCGGCCTCCTCGGCGGTGGCGCTGCGGGCGCCGACGGTCTGGCGGGCGCTGTGCAGCGTGATGCCCACCGAGCGCATCATCCGGTACAGGCCCGTCGACTCCAGCCGCTCGGTGTCGAGTTCGAGCAGTGCCGCGGGCAGGTAGTTGCACAGGAACGCCACCGGCTGGCCGTGGGTGCAGCGCAGCCGCTCCAGGACGACGACCTCGGCGCCCTCCGCGATGCCGAGCGCGGCGGCCACGTCGGCGCCGGCCGGGACGCGTTCGTTGCGCAGCACCCGGGTGCTCGGGCCCTGCCCGGCCGACTCCAGGTCGTCGTAGAGGCTGCTCAGTTCCAGGGGTCGTTTGACCTGGCTGTGCACCACCTGGGTGCCGACCCCGCGGCGGCGCACCAGCAGCCCCTTGTCGACCAGGGACTGGATGGCCTGGCGGACGGTGGGCCGGGACAGGCCGAGGCGCACGGACAGGTCGACCTCGTTGCCCAGGAGGTTCCCGGGCGCGAGGATCCCGTGCTCGATGGCCGCCTCCAGCTGCTGGGCGAGCTGGTAGTAGAGCGGCACCGGACTCGTGCGGTCCAGGTCGAAGTGGAGTGAGTCGAGCGCGGAGCCGGCCACGGGACGAGCGGAGTCACCGGTCCTCGCCACGGGGCACCTCCTTCCAGAGCACGGACAGGCGGGACGGTTCACAGGTGCCGGCGGCGGCCGGCGACCTGGCGGTCGTAGTCCTCGCGGGCGCGCACGGCCGCCTCGCGGGTCGCGGTCTCGGCCACCGGTACGTCCCACCAGGCCTCGGCCGCGGGGGCGGTGGGCGCCGGGCCCGAGGTGTCCGTCTCCACGTAGACACAGGTGGGGGCGTCGGCCGCGCGTGCGGTGGTCAGCGCCGCGCGCAGCTCCCGTACGGTCTTGGCGCGCAGGACGTCCATGCCGAGGCTGGCCGCGTTGGCGGCGAGGTCGACGGGCAGCGGGGCGCCGCTGAAGGTGCCGTCGGCCGCGCGGTACCGGTAGGCGGTGCCGAACCGCTCGCCGCCGACCGACTCGGAGAGGCCGCCGATGGAGGCGTACCCGTGGTTCTGGATCAGGACCAGCTTGACGGGCAGCCCCTCCTGTACGGCGGTGACGATCTCGGTCGGCATCATCAGGTAGGTTCCGTCACCGACCAGCGCCCAGACCGCCGTGCCCGGGGCCGCCTGCTGCACTCCGATCGCGGCCGGGATCTCGTAGCCCATGCACGAGTAGCCGTACTCCAGGTGGTACTGGCGCCGCGAGCGGGTCCGCCACAGCTTGTGCAGGTCGCCGGGGAGCGAGCCCGCCGCGTTGATGACGACGTCGTCGTCCCCGACGACCGCGTCCAGCGCGCCGAGCACCTGGGTCTGGGTGGGTACGGCGTCCTCGTCGGCGGTGCCGAAAGCGCTCTCCACGACCTGCTCCCAGCGTTCCTTGCCCGCCCGGTACTCGGCCTCGTACGCCGGGTCGACGCGGAAGCCGGCCAGCCGCTCGGTGAGCGCCTCCAGCGCGGCCCGGGCGTCCGCGACCACGGTCCGCGCGGCGAGCTTGTGGGCGTCGAAGGCGGTGATGTTGAGGTTGAGGAAGCGGACCTCGGGGTGCTGGAACAGGGTGCCGGAGGCGGTGGTGAAGTCGGTGTAGCGGGTGCCGACGCCGATGACCAGGTCGGCGCCGCGGGCGAGGTCGTCGGCGACCGCGGTGCCGGTGTGGCCGATGCCGCCGAGGTCGGCCGGGTGGTCGTGACGCAGAGAGCCCTTGCCGGCCTGGGTGGCGGCGACCGGGATACCGGTGGCGTCCACCAGGGCCCGCAGCGCGTCCTCGGCGCGGCTGTGGTGGACTCCGCCGCCCACGACGAGGAGTGGCCTGCGGGCGGCCCGGACCGCCCGGACGGCCTCCGCCAGTTCCTCCGGGTCCGGTGCGGGCCGGCGAACGGTCCACACGCGCTCGGCGAAGAACTCCTCGGGCCAGTCGTACGCCTCCGCCTGCACGTCCTGCGGCAGGGCGAGGGTGACGGCGCCGGTCTCGGCCGGGTCGGCCAGGACGCGCATCGCCTGGAGCGCCGACGGGATCAGCTGCTCGGGGCGGGTGATCCGGTCGAAGTAGCGGGAGACCGGGCGCAGGGTGTCGTTGACGGAGACGTCGAACTGGCCGGGGTGCTCCAGCTGTTGCAGCAGCGGATCGGCCGGCCGGGTGGCGAAGTAGTCGCCGGGCAGCAGCAGTACGGGCAGCCGGTTGATCGTGGCCAGGGCGGCGCCGGTGACCAGGTTGGTGGCGCCCGGGCCGATGGACGTCGTCACGGCCTGCGCCGAGAGGCGGTCGAGCTGGCGGGCGTGTCCGACGGCCGCGTGCACCATCGCCTGCTCGTTGCGGCCCTGGTGGTACGGCATGACATCGCCGTATTCGATCAGCGCCTGGCCGATCCCCGCCACGTTGCCGTGGCCGAAGATGCCCCAGATGCCGGCGATCAGCCGGTGCTGTTCGCCGTCACGTGCGGTGTACTGGGCGGACAGGAACCGCACCAGTGCCTGGGCGACGGTCAGACGGCTCGTCGATGCGATCGTCGAGTGGCTCATGCCTCACAGGTGTAGGCGCGAAGGGGGAGCGCTGTCAATGGTTTGTTCTTACATTCGGACCTGCTCGTGAAATGATGTCTTAACAAAGTATTGACAGCGGGCTCTGCAGGGGCTTGTATCCCGTCCCAACGCAACAGCGTCCCTTCCCCCGTAGCACAGTGAGGTGCAGGACAGATGGACCGCTCTTCTCACTCCCGCCCCCGCAGACTGGCCCCCGTCGTGGCAGTGGCCGCTGCGGCAGCCCTGACCCTCGCCGGCTGCTCCAGCAGCTCCGGTGGGAAGAAGGCCGAAGAGGGAGGGTCGGGTGCCTCAGCGGGCAAGGCCAACACCCCCCGGATGACCGTCGCGCTGGTCACCCACCAGTCGCCGGGCGACACCTTCTGGGACATCGTCCGCAAGGGCGCCGAGGCCGCCGCCGCGAAGGACAACATCAAGCTCATCTACTCCGCCGACCCGAACGCCGGCAATCAGGCCAACTTCGTGCAGAACGCGATCGACCAGAAGGTCGACGGCATAGCGATCACCCTGGCCAAGCCGGACGCCATGAAGGCCGTGGTCGGCAAGGCCGGCGCGGCGAAGATCCCCGTGGTCGGCCTGAACTCCGGGCTCAGCGACTGGAAGAAGCTCGGTCTGCTGCAGTTCTTCGGGCAGGACGAGACGGTGGCGGGCGAGGCGTTCGGCAAGAAGCTGAACGAGGTCGGCGCCAAGAAGGCCGTCTGTGTGATCCAGGAGCAGGGCAACGTCGGCCTCACCCAGCGCTGCGACGGCGTGAAGAAGACGTTTTCCGGCAAGACCGAGACGCTGTACGTGAACGGCACCGACATGCCGTCCGTGAAGTCCACGATCACGGCCAAGCTGAAGCAGGACAGCGCCATCGACTACGTGGTCACGCTCGGCGCCCCCTTCGCGCTGACCGCGGTGCAGTCGGTGGACGACGCCGGCAGCAAGGCCAAGGTCGCCACCTTCGACCTGAACAACCAGCTGACCAGCGCCATCCAGAAGGGCACCATCCAGTTCGCGGTGGACCAGCAGCCGTACCTGCAGGGTTACCTCGCGATCGACTCCCTGTGGCTGTACAAGAACAACGGCAACTACAGCGGCGGTGGCGAGCAGCCGGTGCTGACGGGCCCGGCCTTCGTCGACAAGTCCAACGTCGAACGGATCGCCCAGTTCGCCGCGAAGGGCACCCGGTGATGAGCATGACTCAGCAGGCTGAGCCGGCGGTCGGGAGGCCGCCGGCTTCCGGCCCTGGGCAGACCGACGGCCGGACCGCCCGGCGCCCGCTGGCGATCCGGCTGCTGGCCCGCCCCGAAGTGGGCGTCTTCCTGGGCGCCGTGGCCGTCCTGATCTTCTTCCTGATCGCCGCGCCCTCGCTCCGCCAGGGCAGCTCGATGGCCACGGTCCTCTACCAGTCCTCGACCATCGGCATCATGGCGCTCCCGGTCGCCCTGCTGATGATCGGCGGCGAGTTCGACCTGTCCTCGGGTGTCGCCGTGATCAGCTCCGCGCTCGTCGCGAGCATGATCAGCTACCAGCTGACCCTGAACGTGTGGGTGGGCGTGATCGTCGCGCTGTTCGCCTCGCTCGCCGTCGGCGCCTTCAACGGCTGGATGGTGGTCAAGACCGGATTGCCCAGCTTCCTGGTCACCCTCGGCACCTTCCTGATCCTGCAGGGCGCCAACCTCGCCGTGACCAAGCTGGTCACCAGCAACGTCGCCACCGACGACATCAGCAACATGGACGGCTTCGACCAGGCCAAGAAGATCTTCGCGTCCTCCGTCGACATCGGCGGGGTCGAGGTGAAGATCACGGTCTTCTACTGGCTGGCCTTCGCGGCCCTGGCCACCTGGGTGCTGCTGCGCACCAAGTACGGCAACTGGATCTTCGCCGTCGGCGGCAACAAGGAGAGCGCCCGTGCCGTCGGTGTCCCAGTGAACTTCACCAAGATCACCCTGTTCATGCTGGTCGGCTTCGGCGCCTGGTTCATCGGCATGCACAACCTCTTCTCGTTCAACACCGTGCAGTCCGGTGAGGGCGTCGGCCAGGAGCTGATCTACATCGCCGCGGCGGTCATCGGCGGCTGTCTGCTCACCGGCGGCTCCGGCTCCGCGATCGGTCCGGTCTTCGGTGCGTTCATGTTCGGCATGGTCAACCAGGGCATCGTCTTCGCGGGCTGGAACCCCGACTGGTTCAAGGCCTTCCTCGGCGTGATGCTGCTCGGTGCCGTCCTGATCAATCTGTGGGTCCAGCGCACGGCGACCCGGAGGTAAGACCCGATGACAAGCAACGGAACCGGAACCCACGGCGCCGACCTCCAGGACAGCGCCCCCGCCAAGGACGGCCCCATCGTCGAACTGCGCGGCGCGGGCAAGTCCTACGGCAACATCCGCGCCCTGCACGGCGTCGACCTCAAGGTCCACGCGAGCCAGGTGACCTGCGTCCTCGGCGACAACGGCGCCGGCAAGTCCACCCTCATCAAGATCATCTCCGGGCTGCACCAGCACACCGAGGGCGACTTCCTCGTCGACGGCCGGCCGGTGCGCTTCAACACCCCGCGCGAGGCCCTCGACAAGGGCATCGCCACCGTCTACCAGGACCTCGCCACCGTCCCCCTCATGCCGGTGTGGCGGAACTTCTTCCTCGGCTCCGAGGTGACGAAGGGCCCCTGGCCCGTCCGCCGGCTCGACATCGACACGATGAAGAAGACCGCCGACCGGGAACTGCGCAACATGGGCATCGTCCTGGACGACCTGGAGCAGCCCATCGGCACGCTCTCCGGCGGCCAGCGCCAGTGCGTGGCCATCGCCCGCGCCGTCTACTTCGGCGCCCGCGTCCTCATCCTGGACGAGCCCACCGCCGCCCTCGGCGTCAAGCAGTCCGGCGTGGTGCTGAAGTACATCGCCGCCGCCCGCGACCGCGGCCTCGGCGTCATCTTCATCACCCACAACCCGCACCACGCCTACATGGTCGGCGACCACTTCAGCGTGCTGCGCCTGGGCACCCTCGAACTCAGCGCCGCCCGCAGCGAGGTCAGCCTCGAGGAGCTGACCAACCACATGGCCGGCGGCGCCGAACTCGCCGCGCTCAAGCACGAGCTGGCCCAGGTCCGCGGCGTCGACGTCGAGGAACTCCCCGAGGAGGAGGACCTCACCGCACCCGTGGCGACCCCCTCGGAAGGGACCACCTGACATGGCGAACCCGACGCCGCTGGACCGCATCCGGGTCGGCTCGGCCCCCGACTCCTGGGGCGTGTGGTTCCCGGACGACCCGCGGCAGGTCCCCTGGGAACGCTTCCTCGACGAGGTGGCCGAGGCCGGCTACGACTGGATCGAACTGGGCCCGTACGGCTACCTCCCCACCGACCCGGCCCGGCTCACGGACGAGCTGGGGCGGCGGAACCTGAAGGTGTCGGCCGGTACGGTCTTCACCGGCATGCACCGCGGCCCGTCGGTCTGGGAGGAGACCTGGGCCCACGTCAGCCAGGTGGCCTCCCTCACCCGGGCGATGGGCGCGCGGCACCTGGTCGTCATCCCCTCCTTCTGGCGGGACGACAAGACCGCCGAGATCCTGGAGCCGCCGGAGCTGACGGCCGAGCAGTGGGCGCACCTGACCAAGGGGATGGAACGGCTCGGCCACGAGGTGCAGGAGACGTACGGCCTCGAACTCGTCGTGCACCCGCACGCCGACACGCACATCGACACCGAGGAGCACGTCGAGCGGTTCCTCGACTCGACCGACACCGAGCTGGTCAACCTCTGCCTGGACACCGGGCACTACGCCTACTGCGGCGGCGACAGCGTCAAGCTGATCGAGACGTACGGCGAGCGCATCGGCTACCTGCACCTCAAGCAGGTCGACCCGGAGATCCTCGCCGAAGTGGTGGCGAACGAGGTGCCGTTCGGGCCCGCGGTGCAGCGGGGCGTGATGTGCGAACCGCCGTCCGGGGTCCCCGCGTTGGGACCGGTGCTGGAGGCGGCGCAGCGACTCGGCGTGGAACTCTTCGCGATCGTCGAACAGGACATGTACCCGTGCGAGCCGGACAAGCCGCTGCCGATCGCGGTGCGGACGCGCAGGTTCTTGAGGTCGTGCGGGGCCTGAGGTCGTGCGGGCCTGAGGTCGTCCGGGGCCTGAGAGGTTCGGCCTCGGGCCTGCCGGGAACGAACAGGTGCGTGCGGGCGTTCTGACCGACAACGGGGGAACGCCCGCGAGTACGGGAGGACGGACGACATGGCTCACCGCACGGAACTCGGCGAGACATCCCAGCAGGCCGCCGACGCGGCAGGCACCCCCGGCCGCTTCAGCCGGCTGCCCGAGCGGATACGCCCGCAGGACACGGTGGAGACGAAGCCGGCGACCCTGCCGGACCCGGCGCGGGACGCGTACAACGCGGACGAGTGGCTGATCCGGTACTGCGGCTGACGGAGACGGCGGCCGCGTCGGCGTCGCGTGCCGTCACACCTTCATGCGAGTGATGTCCGAGAAGGCCGCCGTCCCCGAGTAACCGATCAGGAAACCCACGAGCAGGCCTCCCCAGAAGTCCTCCACCGTGACGAAGGACTGGGCGTCGGACTTGCGTGCCGAGAAGATGATCGCGGCTCCGCTCAGGATGACGGCCAGCAGCAGCGCACCGATGGCCGGGCCGAGGTTGGCCGCCTCGACCAGCGCGCCCGGGTCCTGCGCCTGTTGCAGGGCCCTGCCGGCGCTGCCGACGGCCCCGCCGGTCACTCCGCCGAGCATCACCTTCCACAGGGCGGCCTTCACCGGCACCGTGAAGGAGGTGGTGTTGGAGAAGACCCGCTGGTGGGGCGAGTCCGCAGCCGCCTCGGCAGCGGAGTCCCGGGGCGGCTGCATGGTGTAGATGACGGTGAGCTGCAGGTGGTACTTGGCCGGCAGGAAGAAGGGAGTCCGGCGGGTTCCCAGGCGGATGGTCCGAACGTCGGTGCAGCCTGGCTCCAGAGCGGCTCCCGGCGGCAGGGATCCGGTGAGGGGGACGCGCTCGGGCTCCTCGGCGTCCATCGGACGGATGTCGTACACGTTGATGGTGGACTCGCGGGCCGCCTCGACCGTCAGATTCCTTGTCCGTGGACTGTGCAGGTTGACCGTCGAACTCACGTCGGCACGCACCCGAGCGTTCCCGTGCCCGGCCAGCAGATCGACATCGCGGCTGTTCTCGTCGAGAAGAGTGCGCATGACATCCAGCAGGCGTGCTGTCTGGTCCTCGGCATCGGCGGGCAACCTGCTCAACTCCTGGGTGATCTCCAGGATGCGCTTGTTGCGAGCCTCGATGACCCGTTCCAGCATGCTTCGCTCGGCCTGGACGTGCCTGTGACGGTTCGCTTTCCGTGTCTCCGCGTCCGGTGACCGCCAGTGCAGCTGCGTGGGCAGGCTCAGTTCCACCGACTTGACCCACACGGGCACCGCGAAGGGATTCTTGATGTGCAGGTACAGCGTGAAGTCCGTGCCCGAGTAGACCTCGGGCACGGACAGGTCCACGGACAGGTCCAGCAGGCCGAGTTGGGAGGGCTGCTCGCTCGCGGGTGCTGTCACAGCCGCACCGTAGTCGATCTCAGCCCCCACCGGACCGCTTTCGTGAAGTCCGGGGAGCAGCCGGTGCAGGCCGCCGTCAGGCCCCCCGCACCTCCGCGATCGTCACAGGACGGTGCTCGTGCAGGGACAGGGTGCAGGCATCGGCGATCCAGCCCGCCTCCAGGGCGTCCTCGATGGTGCAGGGGGAGGGGCGGGTGCCGGCCACGACCTCGGTGAACGCTGTGAGTTCGGCGCGGTAGGCCTCGGTGAAGCGGTCCATGAAGAAGTCGTGCGGGGTGCCCGCCGGGAAGGTCACACCGGGCTCGACCGAGCGGAGCGGGAGCTTGTCGTCCAGGCCGACCGCGATCGAGTCGGCAAAGCCGTGGAGTTCCATGCGGACGTCGTAACCACGGGCATTGTGGCGGGAGTTGGAGACGACCGCGATCGTGCCGTCGTCCAGGGTGAGGATCGCGCCGGTGGTGTCGGCGTCGCCCGCCTCCTTGATGTAGTCGGCGCCCCGGTTGCCGCCCACCGCGTACACCTCGGTGACCTCGCGGCCGGTCACCCAGCGGATGATGTCGAAGTCGTGGACGGAGCAGTCGCGGAAGATGCCCCCGGAGGCGGCGATGTAGGCGGCCGGGGGAGGCGCCGGGTCCAGGGTCGTCGAGCGGACCGTGTGCAGCTTGCCCAGCTCGCCGGCCTGCACCGCGGCCCGTGCGGCGACGAAACCCGCGTCGAAGCGGCGGTTGTAGCCGATCTGGATCGGCACGTCGCTGCCCTGCACGGCCTTGAGGACCTCGACCCCCTCCGCCATGGTGCGGGCGACCGGCTTCTCGCAGAAGACGGGGACGCCCGCCTCGACACCGGCCCGGATCAGCGCCGGATGGGCGTCGGTCGCGGCCGCCACGACGATGCCGTCCACGCCGGCGGCCAGCAGTGCCTCGGGCGAGTCGGCGACCTCGGCCCCGAACCGCTCGGCCGCGGCCTTGGCCGCGTCCGCGAAGGGGTCGGTGACGACGAGGGACTCGACGGCGTCGAGCCCGGACAGGGTCTCGGCGTGGAACGCGCCGATGCGGCCGAGGCCGAGGATTCCGATACGCATGAGGGTGCAGCTCCTAAGGTGCGAGGGTGCTGATGGAGAGAGCCAGTGCCCCGACAGGCAACGTCCGCCCCGTCGCGACGCCCGGCACGCACTCTCGCCGCACCGGCCGAAAGCCCAAGTACGTCCAGTACGAGGACTTCCGGCCGGCGCGCCGAGAGCACGCACCGGACGCCGCTCCTTGACGGGCAAACGTTGCCTGCCGGGGCACTAGTCGAGGCCGCCGAGCACGTTCTGGTCCCAGTCGATCACCGAACCGGTGACCACCCCGGACCGGTCCGACAGCAGCAGGACCACGAAGTCGGCGATTTCGTCCGGCTGGCCGAGCTTGCCCATCGGCAGCCGGCCGGCGGCCTGCTCCCGCCAGTCGTCGCCCGCGTCGTGGAAGGCGCGCTGGGTGGCGTCCTCGCCCTCCGTCGCGGTCCAGCCGATGTTCAGGCCGTTGATCCGGATCCGGTCCCAGCGATGGGCGTGGGCGGCGTTGCGGGTCAGGCCCACGAGGCCGGCCTTGGCGGCGACGTACGGCGCGAGGAACGGCTGCCCGCCGTGCGCCGACGAGGTGATGATGTTGACGATCGTGCCGGGCGCCTTCCGTGCCGCCATGTCGGCCACCGCCGCCTGCATCGCGAAGAACGGGCCCTTGAGGTTGACCGCGATGTGCGCGTCGAACAGCTCGGGTGTCGTGTCGAGCAGGGTGCCGCGTGAGGTCAGGCCCGCCGAGTTGACCAGGCAGTCGATCCGGCCGTAGGCGTCGACCACCTCGGCCACCGAGGCCTTGGCCTGGTCGGCGTCCGACAGGTCGGCCTGGACGTACATCGCCCTGCCGCCGGCCGCGGACAGCTCGGCCACCAGGGCCTCGCCCGGTTCGGGGCGGCGCCCGGTCACGGCCACCGTGGCGCCCTCGCGCACGGCGGCCCGCGCGATCGCGGCACCGACGCCCTGGCTGCCGCCGTTGACGAGGACGACCTTGTCGTCGAGAAGTCCCATGAGTTCCTTGCTCTTTCAGCTCTCGCGCCGCTCGGCGCCGGCCCGCAGCTCGTCCCGCAGAGCCCAGGGAGTCCATTCCTCGCGCACCGCCCGCCGTACCACGTCCGCCTGCGAGGGCGGGGCCAGTCCGCCGACCGGCGGATCGTTGTCGAGGTTGGTGGGGAACGGGTAGCCCTCGGCGCTCGCCGCGACCACGCGGTCGAGCCACTCCAGGCCGACGCCTTCGGCCTTGCGCTTCAGCAGCACGGGGAAGACCGCGTTCGCCACGGCCTCCCGGTCCACCGTCTCCATCGCCCGCCCGAAGGCCGAGGACACCTGGAGCAGGTTGGCCATGCGCCGGATGCCCGCCGAACGGTTCGTGCCGGCGGCGTGGAAGAGCGCCGGGTTGAAGAAGGCCGCGTCGCCCTTGGCGAGGGGAAGCTGGACGTGGTGTGCGTCGAAGTGGGCCTGGAACTCCGGGAGTCGCCAGGCCAGGTACCCGGGCTCGTACCGCTGCGAGTACGGCAGGTACAGCGTAGGCCCCGAATCGACCGGCATGTCGCAGTGCGCCACCGCGCCCTGCAGGGTGAGCACGGGGGAGAGGCGGTGCACGTGCGCGGGGAAGGCGGCGGCGGTCTCGTCGGCCAGGAAACCTAGGTGGTAGTCCCGGTGCGCGGTCTGGGCGGCGCCACCCGGGTTGACCACGTTGATCTGTGAGGTGACCTGGTAGCCGGGGCCGAGCCAGGCCTCCGAGACCAGGGCCACGATGTCGTTGGCGTAGTAGTCGGCGAACGTCTCCGGGTCGTACAGCGCCGCCTTCTCGAGGGCGTTCCACACCCGGTCGTTGGCGCCCGGCTCGGCGAAGTGGTCCCCGGCGCCCGCGCCGGAGGCGCGCTGCTCGGTGATCAGCGCGTCGAACACCGCCGTCGCCCGGTCGACGACCGCCGGGTCGGGGAAGGCGCCCTCGAAGACCACGACGCCGGGCCCGTCGGTGAGGGCCCGGACCAGCTCGGCCTGCGTGTCGCGGGGGTCACCGGCGCGGAGCCGCTCGCTGTCGTAGACGAGGACGTTGCTCTCCACCGACGAGGCGTACGGGTACTCCGCGGCATCGGTGGTCCGCGCGAGCAGGGCGCGAAAGGAGCCGAGGTCGCAGTCCTGCTCGGACAGCCAGGCACGGCCTTGTGCCGCGGTGCGGGACATCGTCGTCCTTCTTTCGTTCCCGGGGCGACGTCGTGCTGTCATTCTTGTCAGTACAAACCCCTCGAACAACCGGCAGCGATCCATCAAAAACCCCTCAAGGAGCCGAGCCGTGGGCCACCCCTTCCCGATCCGCGAGATCGCCCGTCAGGCCGGCCTCAGCGAGGCCACCGTGGACCGCGTGCTCAACGACCGGGGAGGAGTGCGGGCCAGCACCGCGCAGGAGGTGCACCGGGCCATCGCCGACCTGGACCGGCAGCGCACCCAGGTCCGGCTCGTCGGCCGCACCTTCATGGTCGACATCGTGATCCAGGCGCCCGATCGGTTCAGCACGGCCGTGCGGGCCGCCCTGGAGGCCGAACTGCCCTCCCTGCACCCGGCCGTGCTGCGCTCCCGCTTCCACTTCCGGGAGACCGCGCCGGTGGGGGAGCTGGTCCAGATCCTGGACCGGATCGCCCGACGCGGCTCCCAGGGCGTGATCCTCAAGGCCCCGGACGTCCCCGAGGTCACGGCGGCCGTCGGCCGGCTCAACGCGGCCGGCATACCGGTCGTCACCCTGGTGACCGACCTGCCCGCGAGCGGCCGGCTCGCCTACGTGGGCATCGACAACCGCGCGGCCGGTGCCACCGCCGCCTACCTCATGGGCCAGTGGCTCGGCGACCGCCCCGGCAACGTCCTCACCAGCCTGAGCAGCGGCTTCTTCCGTAACGAGGAGGAGCGCGAGATGGGTTTCCGCAGCGCCATGCGCGCCCGGCACCCCGACCGCGTGCTCGTCGAGCTGACCGAGGGGCAGGGCCTGGACGCCACGCAGTACGACCTGGTCCGGGCCGCCCTGGAGCGCGACCCGGACATCCGGGCCGTGTACTCGATCGGCGGCGGCAACATCGCGACGCTGCGGGCCTTCGAGGATCTGGGCCGCGAGTGCGCCGTGTTCGTCGCGCACGACCTCGACCACGACAACACCCGGCTGCTGCGCGAGCACCGCCTGTCCGTCGTGCTCCACCACGACCTGCGCCAGGACGTGCGCGAGGCCTGCCATCTCGTCATGCGTGCCCACGGCGCCCTGCCCCCGGCGGGACCCACCCTGCCGTCCGCGATCCAGGTGGTCACGCCCTACAACATGCCTATGGCGTCCGCAGGTTGACCCACGCCCCGCTCTCGGCCGACACCGCCATCGCGTCGAGCACGGCCGCGCTGTGCACCGCGTCGGCCAGGGTGGTGCCGTACGGCCTGCCCTCGGCGATCGAGCGCAGGAAGCGGTACGCCTCGATCACCTTCAGGTCGTCGTAGCCCATCGCGTTGGCCGCACCCGGCTGGAACGCGGCGAACTCGCCGTCGCCCGGGCCGACGTACACCGTGCTCACCGGCTGGTCCTGGTACGTCGTGCCGCGGCTGACCGCCAGCTCGTTCATCCGGCGGAAGTCCCAGAACACCGCGCCCCGGGTGCCGTGCACCTCGAAGCCGTAGTTGTTCTGCTCGCCGACCGAGACCCGGCAGGCCTCCAGGACGCCGCGGGCGCCGGAGGCGAAGCGCAGCAGGCAGCTGACGTAGTCCTCGTTCTCGACCGGGCCCGGCGCGCCGCCGGAGGCCAGCGCGTGACCGGCGGTGGCGCCCGTGGGGCGGGCCCGCTCCGGGACGAAGATCGCCGTGTCGGCGGTCAGGGAGGCGATGTCGCCGAGCAGGAAGCGGGCCAGGTCGGCGCCGTGCGAGGCCAAGTCGCCGAGCACCCCGCTGCCGCCGCGCTCCCGCTCGTACCGCCAGGTCAGAGCGCCGTCCGGGTGGGCCGCGTAGTCGCTGAACAGACGGATGCGGGCATGCGTGACCGTGCCGATCTCGCCGGAGGCGATCAGGTCGCGGGCGGCCTCCACAGCGGGTGCGTTGCGGTAGTTGAAGCCGACCGTGCCCTGGACCCCGGCCTTGGCGACCGCGTCGGCCACCGCACGGGCGTCCTCGCCGGTCAGGCCGACCGGCTTCTCGATCCACAGGTGCTTGCCCGCCTCGGCCATCGCCACGCCGATCTCCCGGTGCAGGAAGTTGGGCGCGGTGATGCTGACGGCCCGGACCCGCGGGTCGGCGGCCACCTCGCGCCAGTCGCGGGTGGCGGAGGCGAACCCGAACCGCTCGGCGGCCTCCTCGGCCCGGCCCGGCACCTCCTCGGCCACCGTCACCAGCTCGGGCCGGAGGGCCAGTTGCGGATAGTGGTGCCGGACGCGGGCGTAGGCCTGGGTGTGCACCCGCCCCATCCAGCCGAACCCGACGACGGCGACACCGAGAGCATCCACCATGACAGCCCCTCTTTGGACCGGTCCACATTCTATCCGGGCCACCTTTGTACGGACATGGCGCGCCCGTCAACCCTTCGGCTGGGGAGAACAGCTCTGTGTCAACCCTTTGACAGTCCGGTGCGTCACATGGAACGGTCCATCCCATGAGACCGCCGACGATCCGCGATGTGGCCGAACGGGCCGGAGTGTCGAAGTCGCTGGTCTCGCTGGTGCTGCGCGGCTCCGGCCAGGTACGCGCCGAGAAGCGGGACGCCGTCCTGAAGGCCGTAGGCGAGCTGGGCTACCGGCCGAACGCCGCCGCGCGCAGCCTCAGCGAGCAGCGCACCCGCACCGTCGGCGTCCTCCTCGACGACCTGCGCAACCCCTGGTTCGTCGACCTCCTCGACGGCCTGAACTCCCTGCTGCACGCGGCCGGCCTGCACATGCTGCTCGCCGACGCCCGGCTGAACCGGCGCATGGGCCACGACCTCGCCGAGCCCTTCCTGGACCTGGGTGCCGACGGCCTGGTGGTGGTCGGTACGGTCCCGGACGCGGGCGGACTCGGCGCGCTGGCCCGGCGGATGCCGGTGGTCGTGGCGGGCGCCCGCGAGCCGCAGCCGCCGGGCGTGGACGTCGTCGCCGGGGACGACGAACTCGGCGCCCGGCTGGTCACCGAGCACCTGCTCGGCCTGGGCCACCGCCGGATCGCCCACCTCGCGGGCCACGGAGCCGTCGGCGAGCTGCGACGGCGCGGCTTCGAGGCGGCCATGCGGGCGCACGGCGCCGAACCGCTGGCCGAACCCGGCGACCTGACCGAGGAGGGCGGCTACCGGGGCACCGTACGGCTGCTCAGCCGACCCGACCGGCCCACGGCGGTCTTCGCCGTCAACGACATGGCCTCCGTCGGCGCGCTCTCGGCGGCCGGGGAGCTGGGCCTCACCGTCCCGCGCGACCTGTCGGTGGCCGGGTACGACAACACCAGCATCTCCAGGCTGCGGCACGTCTGGCTCACCACTGTCGACACCGCCCCGTACGAGGTCGGCCGGCGCGCCGCCCGCTGCCTCCTGGAGCGCTTCGAGCGGCCGGAGGGCGAGGGGCGCCTGCACCTCGCCGCACCGACCCTGGAGATCCGGGGCACGACGGCGCCGCCGCCCGGCCTCACAGATTGATCGCGTACGCCTTGCGCAGCGTCTCGTGCACGGTCCACGTCGTACGGTCGCCCGCGCGCAGCACGGCCATGTCCCCGGGACCCACCCGCAGCGTCGGCCCGCCCTCGACCTCGATCGTCGCCGAGCCGCTGATCACCACGAACAGCTCGTCCGCCTCGGTGTCGGTGACCACGCCCGGGGTGATCTGCCAGACCCCGCGGATCTGCCGGCCGTCCGCCGACTCCCAGACCACCTTCCCGGTCACCTCCGGGTTCCCGGAGACGATCTGCTCCGGGTCGAGGGGCTCGGGTTCGAGGTCGGCGTCCGGGATGTGGAGCGCGAAGCTGTGCGTCATGGGGCGACCCTAACCAGCGCCGGCGCCGTCCGACCGTCGACAGTGTGTGCGGCATCGGGCCTGGTGGGCGGACACTTCGTCGGGCCACGCGGACCGGCCGTGCGAACTGGCGGCGGTCCGGGGCGCGGGTGATCGTGGGGGGCATGGCTGACTCCACGGCGGCCGCCGCCGAGCCGCACCGGCAGCACGACACGCGCGAAGCCGTCCTGTTCGGCGGGGTCTACGGCGCCGTCCTGGCCAGCTCGATGGTCGCCGCGCTCACCCAGTACGGTCACAGCTCCGCCGCCGACCGACGCTACGACGCCCTCTGGCTGCTCATCACCGCATGCGCCTCCGCACTGGCCCACGGCTACGCCCACTACATCGCCGAGCGCGTCCTGCACCGCCGCTGGGACGTCCTGCGCACCCTCGTCGACGAGTGGCCGCTGGTCATGGCCGTCGTGCCGACGGTGTTTCTGCTCGCGGGCGCGGGCTGGGGCTGGTGGCCCCCGAACGGCGTCGAGTACCCGGTGTTCGCCCTGAACATCGCGATCCTCTTCGCCCTCGGCCTGGTCACCGCCCGCTGGTCGAGGCGCAGTTGGCCGTCCGCCGTGCGCATCGGCATGGCGGACGCCGTGCTCGGGGCGGTCGTGGTGGTGGCCAACGCGGTCATCAAGTAGGCGACCGGTGTGCCGCTGGGCATGGAGTCGGTATGACCACCGGAGAAGACCTGACGGCAGCAGCGACCGAAGAAGCCGCAACCGAAGCAGCCTCGTCCGAAGCAGCCTCGCCCGACCCAGCCGTGAGCGCGGCAGCCGTATCCGAGGCGGCCGTCGACGCCGTGACCTGCCAGGCCGTCGACAGCCTGTCCGCCACCGCGGACCCCCGGCTGCGCGACCTGCTCACCGCCCTCGTCCGGCACCTGCACGCCTTCGCGCGCGAGACCCGGCTGACACAGGCGGAGTGGGAACAGGCCGTCGGCTTCCTCACGGCGACGGGACAGGCCTGCACGGACACCCGGCAGGAGTTCATCCTCCTGTCGGACGTCCTCGGCCTGTCCATGCTGGTCGAGACAGTGCACGGCCACAGCGCCCCCGGCACCACCGAGTCGACGGTCCTCGGCCCCTTCCATCTGACCGCGTCCCCGGCCCGCGAACTCGGCGACAGCATCGACCTGGTGGGTGACGGCGAGCCCTGCGTGGTCAGCGGCCGGGTCCGCGCAGCCGACGGCACCCCGCTGCCCGGCGCGGTCGTGGACGTCTGGCAGGCCGACGCGCACGGGTTCTACGACGTGCAGCGCCCGGACGCCCAACCGCCCGGCAACGGACGCGGACTGTTCACCGCCGACGCCGAGGGCGCCTTCTGGTTCCGTACCTGTGTGCCCAGCCCGTATCCGATCCCCACCGACGGACCCGTGGGCACCCTGCTCAAGGCCTCCGGCCGCCACCCCTACCGGCCCGCCCACATCCACTTCATCGCGACGGCCGACGGCCACGCCCCGGTCACCACCCACATCTTCGTGGCGGGCGGCGTTCACCTCGACTCGGACGCGGTGTTCGCCGTGAAGGACAGCCTGGTCAAGGACTTCACCCCGATCGACGACCCGTCCCTGGCCCGCGAGTTCGGCGTACCGAACCCCTTCCGGCACGCCCGCCTCGACCTCGTACTGGAACGCGCCTGAAACCATCGTGCTGCGGGCCGGAAGCAGCGGGGGCACCCTGGAAACATGCTGGGCGCGGTGGGCCGTACGGCTTCCGACGCGGCACGGGACGCGGGGGTCTCCCGGGGCGTGCGGCGGTCACCCTCGCGCCGCGCCCGTACAGCGGCCCTGTGCGCCACCGCGCTGCTCGCGGCGATGCTGCGGACGACGACGGCCGCGGCCGTCCCGCCCCAGGACAACGGCTGTGTCGGCACCGAGGGCAAGCCCACCGGCCAGGCCGGCCAGATCCTCGACATCGTGCGCAAGGCGCGCAGTGAACTCGACCTGAAGGCCGCGCTGGTCCGGGTCACGCAGGACGGACGGGAGGTGGCCACCTTCGCGGACGGCAACTCGATGAACGGCGTGCCGGCCACCCCGGCGATGCACTTCCGGTCGGGCTCGGTCGCCATCGCCTTCATGGGCACGGCGCTGCTCCAGCTCGTCGACGAGCACCGGGTGAGCCTGGACGACCCCGTCTCCCGCTGGCTGCCCGACCTGCCGCACGGCGATCGGATCACCCTGCGGATGCTCGGCGACTCGACCTCGGGTCTGCACGACTACGTCACCGACCCGGCCTTCGTGAAGCAGCTCTACGCCGACCCGTTCCGGCACTGGACGCCGCAGGAGCTGGTCGCCTTCTCCCTCGGCCATCCCCTCTGGTACCAGCCCGGCACCGGCTGGAACTACTCGCACGCCAACTTCGTGCTGCTGGGCCGCGCCCTGCAGAAGATCACCGGAACCTCGCTGGACGAGCTGCTGCGGGAGCGCGTCATGGATCCCCTGGGGCTCAGTGAGACCGGCAACGGCTTCACGCCCGAGATCCCGGCGCCCGTACTGCACGCCTACGACGACGAACGCGGCCCCTACGAGGACGCCACCTACTGGGACCCGTCCTGGACCACCGCGCCCGGCGCCGTTCAGACCACCGACATCTGCGACCTGGCCCGCTCCGCCCAGGGCATCGGCTCGGGCCGGCTGCTCTCCCGCAGCTCCTACCGGGTGCAGCTGAACCCCGGCACGGTCGGCCTCGGCGCGCCGACCACGAGCTGCCCCGCCACCGTGTGCTTCAAGCAGACCGAGGAATTCCATTACGGGGTGGGCGTCGTCGTCAAGAACGGCTGGGTCCTGCAGAATCCGTCGTTCGCCGGTTTCGCGGCCGTACAGGCCTACCTGCCGGTGCAGCGGCTGGCCATCGCCGTGTCCACGACCGTCGGGAAGCAGGCGCCCGAGGGCAACACGGCCCAGACGATCACCGAGCGCATCGCGGCGGCCCTCGCCCCCGAACACCCGCTGAGCGGCTGACCTCAGCGGCCGGTGCGCACCCCGTCCAGCGCGATCGCGAGCACGCGGTCGCGCTGGGCGTCGTCCTCGAACGCCGTCGCCGTGATGCCGGCGACCATCCGCAGCAGGTCGCCGAAGTCCATGTCCGCCCGGGCGACGCCCGCCTTCTGGGCGCGCTCCAGCAGCGGGCCGCCGGCCGCGTACATCGACTCGCGGCAGGCCATGAAGATGTCCGACTCGTCGTCCAGGGCCTCGCGGACCGCGCGCTTGGTGACCATGTAGCCCGCGAACCGGTCCAGCCAGGCCGTCAGAGCCTCCCACGGTTCCCGGTCCGCCAGCTCGACGGCCGCCCGGCACAGGGCGTTCACCTCGTCCGCGTAGACGGTCTCGAAGAGGTCGCGACGGGCGGGGAAGTTCCGGTACAGGGTGCCGATGCCGACGCCCGCGCGGCGGGCGATGTCCTCCAGGGAGGCCTCGGCGCCGTGCTCGGCGAACGCCTCGCGGGCGGCCGCGAGCAGGGCGTCGTAGTTGCGGGCGGCGTCCTTACGGTGCGGCCGGCGGGTCGCGACGATCTCGCTGACGGGGAACGGCGTGGCCGTCACTGCTGCCTCCCGGAAGGGAATCGGTTGAACCGGAGGTATGCCTCCGTTACATTGGAGGGGTACCTCCACTTTAGCAGTGCGGGGGTGGCTTCGCCGTGGACGGACGCGTCCCGGCGCCGGCCTCCCGCACCCCCCGTGAGCACGGGCCCTGCGCGTGGCGCACCGCCCGTCCCCCAAGACATCCACCCTCCGCGTCCCGATTCCGGAGAGGCTCCTTCATGCCCCGCAAGTCCACCCGCCTCACCTTCGCGGTCCTGGCGACCGGTGCCGGCGTGTTCGCCATGCTGCAGTCGCTGATCGCGCCGGCCCTGCCGATCGTCCAGCACGCGCTGCACACCTCGCAGTCCACCGCGACCTGGGTGATGACGGCGTACCTGCTGTCCGCCTCGGTGTTCACCCCGATCCTCGGCCGCGTCGGCGACCTCGTCGGCAAGAAACGCACCCTCGTCGCGGTCCTGGTGGCCGTCCTCGCCGGCTGTCTCGTCGCCGCGCTCGCCCCGGACATCGGCGTGCTGATCGTCGCCCGGGTCGTCCAGGGTGTGGGCGGCGCCCTCTTCCCGCTCTCCTTCGGCATCATCCGCGACGAGTTCGCCGCGTCCGAGGTGAGCGGCAGCATCAGCAACCTGTCCGCCGTGATCGCCGCGGGCGGCGGTGTCGGCATGGTGGCCGCCGGGCCCATCGTCTCCGTCCTCGACTACCGCTGGCTGTTCTGGATCCCGGTGGCCGTCGTCGCCGCGACCGTTCTGATCGCCCTGCGCTACGTCCCCGAGTCCCCCAGCAAGGGCCAGGGCAAGGTCAGTTGGCTGGGCGCGGTCCTGCTCTCCGCCTGGTTGGTGGCTCTGCTGCTCCCGCTCAGCCAGGCCGGGCAGTGGGGTTGGGGTTCGGCGAAGGTGCTCGGCCTGTTCGCCGCCGCCGTCCTGCTGTTCGCGCTGTGGCTGACCGTCGAGGCCCGCTCCCGCACCCCCCTCATCGACCTGCGCGTGATGCGCCTGCCCGCGGTGTGGACGACCAACGCGGCCGCCCTGCTGTTCGGCGCGGGCATGTACGCGATCTGGTCCTTCCTGCCAGGCTTCGTCCAGACGCCGGCCGTGGCCGGCTACGGCTTCGGCGCGAGCGTCACCGAGTCCGGCCTGCTCATGCTCCCGATGCTCGTCGCGATGTTCCTGTCGGGCGTCCTGTCCGGGCGGCTCGAACCCCGCGTCGGTGCCAAGGCGTTGCTCACCACGGGCGCCGCACTCGGCGCACTGGCCTGCGGCTTCCTGACCCTCTGGCATGACGCGCAGTGGCAGATCGCCGTCGTCGCGGGTCTGTTCGGCCTCGGCATCGGACTCGCCTTCGCCTCGATGGCCAACCTGATCGTGGGCAGTGTCCCGCCCGAGCAGACGGGCGCGGCCACCGGCATGAACGCCAACATCCGCACCATCGGCGGCTCCATCGGCGCGGCCCTCACCAGCGTCCTGGTCACCGCCCACCTCCAGCCCTCCGGCCTGCCCCGGGCCTCCGGCTACACCCACGGCTGGGCTCTGCTCGCCCTCCTCTGCCTGGCCGCGACCGGCGCCGCCCTCCTCGTCCCGGTCCGCCGCGCCGCCCGTACGGCGGACCCCGTCCCGGCGGGGGCGACACCGGCACCCGCGCGCGTGCGGTAGGGTTGACCTGCGTGATCACGCGGAACACCTCGCGTGAGCCCGCAACGGGACGTGGCGCAGCTTGGTAGCGCACTTGACTGGGGGTCAAGGGGTCGCAGGTTCAAATCCTGTCGTCCCGACGTAAGGTCGCAGGTCAGGGGCTGTCTTCCTCTGACAGTGCGACAGCGTCGACGTGAGCCTCTCACGACTTCTCACCACAATGGCTTGCACTTGACTCCGTCAAGTGCAAGCCATTGTGGTTCTGTCCTTGGTCTCGCCGGGACGTGGAGACCGCGGAGTCCGGGCACGTGGTGGTATTGCAGGACCTCGCGGACCTGGTTGACCGTACAGACCTCGGGCCACGGCGGGCAGCGCGGCCTGACCTGCAGCCGTCCGCAAGTGCCACGATCCGGTCCTGACGCTGCCTCACCCACCCCGGCCCGCCGCGGCCAGGAACGACCGGCTGCCGACCCGGCCGGACGGCTTATCGGCGGCCGGCGTTCCGGCTGACGATGTCGGCGTTGAGGGCGGTGGCGAAGGCACACCAGGCTGCATAGGGGGCCAGGGCCGTCGCGGCGGTCCGGTCGACGCGGGCGGTCACCCGCAGGACGTCCAGAGTGCTCAGGGTAAGGAGGGTGGTGCCGACGAGACCGGCCCGGGGGCTCCTGGCGGCAAAGAACAGCCAGTTCCAGGATGCGTTCAGGGCCAGGTTGGCAGCCAGTGCCCCGACCAGCCGACGGCGCTCGCCGCCACCGGTCCGGTTCGCGGCGTGCCCGGCGGCGAAGGCGATGCTCCCGTACAAGGGCGTCCACACCGCGCCGAACGCCCACGGGGGCGGCTGCCATGGAGGTTTGGCCAAGGCTTCGTACCAGGTGCTGTCGGGATCCACGGCTCGCGCGCCGGTCACCGCCGTAGCCGTCACCGCAGCCGCAGCCAGTGCGTAAGCAGGCCAGCGGCGCTCCGCCTCGCGGCGCCGGGATGGTGCCAGAACTTGCATGACGGATATATGGCCCGTCGTGTGCGGGGTGAGACACGACCCGGTCCTGCGCAGTCCGTCCGGGTGAGGCGAAGCCTGGTGCCCTGCCCGCGCATCCGCCCGGCCACGATCCGCGAGGCCCAGGACGGCCCTGTCGAGATCGCGCTACCGTTGCTTCGGGGGAGTCTTCGGGCGATGGAGAAGGCGGTGATCCAGCTGATGGACAACCTGCCTTGCACTGCGGCAGGTCGCCCGTGCGCCGCTGCCGCGGCCGACGACAGCGTGAGCGGGTGGCGGTGACCAGCGGCGGCCGCGAGAAACCTTGGCAGAAGCAGGTTCCGGGTCCTTCGGTCCCAGGTCCGCCGGGTGCGTCGCGGCGACAGGAGAGGCCGCGTGCGACGCCGGCGACACCGGAGCGGCCGACCGCGGTGCCCGCGGGGTTGCTGGATCTGGTGGATCAGGCTGTCGTGGTCTGCGACGCGGCCGGGTTGCCCAGCTGGTGCAACGCCCAGGCGGAACGATTCTTCCCCCAGTTGCGCATCGGCGAGCCGCTCCACGGGCCGCTGTCACGTGCCATGGCCGAGGGCGCGGACTGCTTCGAGACCGTCTCCGACGGGCGCCGGTTGTCAGGGCACAGGGTGGTGCCACAGGGCCTTGGGACACTCGCCGGTCACTGTGTGTGGTTGGTGCGCGACGACAGCGCGGTCCATGAGCGCCAGAACGAGCTGATGGCCGAGCGCGCCCGCTCCGCCTTCCTGGCGGAGGCGGGGAAGCAACTCGGGGCCTCCCTCCACCACGGCCGTACGGTGCGTGCGGTGGTGCGGGTGGCGGTCCCAGCCCTGGCGGACACGGCCATCCTGTTCCTGCCGGTCCGGGGACGTTGCGTAGCCTGGCACCTTTACGGGCCTGACGAGTGCGCCGGCCAGTTGCCGGCAGCGGCGCTGGACCAGGTGCCGCCAGTGGCCCACGCCCTGAGGGGGCTGGTGGAACAGCCCGTACTGTGCGACTGGCAGGAAGTGGCGCGGCTGGGCGGAGCGGTGCCGCAGAATCCGAATCCGCCTGTTCAGGCCCTGGCGGTCACGCTCCGCGGCGCCGGGATGCCGGCCGGTGTGCTGGTGCTGGCGCGCGGGCCGCAGCGGACGGGCTTCGCAACGGCGGACGTCGAGCTGGCGCGGCAGTTCGCCTCGCGTGCGAGCATCGCGCTGGCGGCCGCGACCTTCTATGCCGAACAGGTGCACATCGCCGCCGTGCTGCAGGACGGGCTGGAACCCGACCCGCTTCCCCACGTGGCGGGGGTCCACCTCGGGGCTGCGTACCGGCCCGCCCGCGAAACTTTGCGGATCGGCGGCGACTTCTACCAGGTCCGGGCGGACGCCGGGGGCGGTGTCAGGTTCTTCTTCGGCGACGTCTGCGGCAAGGGAGTGGAGGCGGCGGTGTTCGCCGGACGGGTGCGGCAGAGCCTCCGATCGCTGGCTCTGGTGGAATCCCGGCCCGTAAGGATGCTTCAGCTGCTCAATGAGGCGCTCCTGGAGGAAGGCCACGCTCCCTTCACGACACTGGTGGTGGGATCTGCCAGCCCGGCGCGAGACGGCGCGCTGGACGTCGTTGCGGCAGGCGGCGGCCATCTGCCACCACTGGTGCTGCGCACGGACGGCGGGGTGGAGGAGGTGCACATCGGTGGGACGCTGGTCGGCGCCCTGCCCGACCCGGACTTCCACCAGAGGGAGATCCGGCTGGCGGCCGGCGAACTGCTGCTGTTGTACAGCGACGGTGTGACCGAGGCGCGCGGTGGGCCGAAGGAGCAGGAGATGTACGGCGAACGGCGGCTGATGCGCGACCTGGCCGCCTGCCGCGGCATGCCGGCCGGCGCGGTCGCCGAGCGTATCGACCTGCGCACCGGGCAGTGGCTGGCCGGAGGCGACCACGACGACCTCGCCGTTCTCGCCGTGCAGGCTCCCGCCCTTGCGCCGCAGCCGGACGTGGAGCATCCGCGGTGACCGCCGAGCGCTCCGACGCCATCGAGAGTGTCCGCACGGCCTTCGACGGCCACCTGGCCCGAGCGGACGAGACCGCCGCCGTGGCGCTCGTCCTGGACCTTCTCGCCGGCGGCGTCAGCGCCGAGGACGTGTTGCTCGGCCTGATCGCGCCCGCCCAGGCAGCGGTCGGCGAGCACTGGGTGAGCAACGAGTGGAGTGTGGCCCAGGAACACGCGGCCACCCATGTCAGCAACCGGGCCGTCTCCGCGCTCGCCGCCGCGACCGCGGTCCCCGACCATCCTCTCGGGAGCGTGGTGGTGGCCTGCCCGGACGGCGAATGGCACACCCTGCCCGCCCACATCGTCGCGGAGGTACTACGGCTGCGCGGCTTCGCGGTACGGTTCCTCGGCGCCGGGGTACCCACCGCACACCTGATCTCGTATCTGCATCAGAACGGCTCTGACCTGATCGCCCTGTCGTGCATGCTGGCGGTGCGCCTGCCCCGGGTGTACCGCACGATGGAGGCGTGCCGACTGGCGCGTGTACCGGTCCTGGTCGGTGGCGCCGGCTTCGGACCGGACGGCATCTGGGCCCGTGCGCTGGGTGCCGACCTGTACGCGCGCACCGCGGCGGACGCCGCGGACCTGCTGGTGGAGCAGTGGCCGCCGCCGCTGACCGGGGAGCCCGCACTGGACCACCTGGCTGACGGGGAGTACGCCCAACTCGTCAGCCGTCGCGGTGACCTTCTGCGGCACCTGGTCGACCACCTGCGCCGGTGCTTCCCGCCGATGCGCCGGTGTGCCGACGACCGGCACGAGGCCGCTGTCGAGGACCTGGGGTTCCTGGTGGACTTCCTCGCTGCCGGTGTCTTCGTCGACGACCCGCGCGTTTTCACGGACTTCCTGGTGTTCCTCGCCGACGTGCTGGCCCCCCGCGGGATACCACCGGCCGGCCTGGACCTGGCGGTCCAGGCCCTCTGCGAGCCGTTGAGTGATCTTCCCCGCACCCTGACCCACGTGGCTGCGGGCCGAGGACGACTGGAGCGGGCCGGGCACACCTGGGCGGACGCTTGATCCCTGCGGCAGATTCCGGGAGACGCACGCCGGCGGCGGCCCGAGTTCGCCCCCTGGCCCGGACGACGGGCCACTCAAGGTGGATCTTGGTGGTCAGTCCGCCGCGTGGTCGGCCGATCGCGTGGTCGGCCGGTTCGCCGTCCGGGGCCCCCTTTTGCGAGGCCCGGCCGCCTGCTGGTGGGCCCGCACGATCGTGGAGTCCACCGAGACCGCCCAGTCGAGGTCCTCGTCGGCGTCGGCCTGGGCCATCAGCGCGGTGAACACCCGCCCCCAGGTACCGTCGACGGCCCACATGCGCAGCCGGTTGCAGACGCCTCGCCAGTTGCCGTACTTCTCCGGCACGTGCACCCACTGGGTTCCGGTCTGGAACTTGAAGGCGATCGCGTCGATCACCTCCCGGTGATCCCGTCAGCGGCCGCCCCGCTTCGGCATCCGGTCCGGGAGTAACGGCTCGATCCCCGCCCACTGCACATCGGTCAACGGCACACCCGGTCCGACGACCGGCCGATCCAGACGAAACTGCCTAGTCCCGCGCCGCCCACAAGCTGCGCACATGCCCCAGATGCCGGGTCATGACCTCCTGTACGGCCTTCTCGTCGCGCTCCACCAGTGCGTCCAGGAGTTCCAGGTGCTCCTCGGCCGAGGCGAGCAGGCGGCCCGCCTCGACCAGGGCGGTGAGGCCGTAGAGCCGGGAGCGCTTCCGCAGGTCGGCGACGACCTCGACCAGGTGGGCGTTGCCCGCCAGGGCGAGGAGGCCGAGGTGGAAGCGGGTGTCGGCCTCGACGTAGGCGATCAGGTCGCCCGCCGCCGCGGCGGCGACGATCTCCCGGGCCGCCGGGCGCAGCGCCTCCAGGGAGACCCGGTCGGCCGTGCGGGCCAGGTCCACCACGGTGGGGACCTCGATGAGGGCGCGAACGTGCGTGTACTCGTCCAGCTGCTTGTCGGAGACGACGGTGACCCGGAAGCCCTTGTTGGGCACCGTGTCGACCAGGCCCTCCTTGGCCAGGTCCAGCATCGCCTCCCGCACCGGCGTCGCCGAGACGCCGAAGCGGGTCGCGAGCGACGGCGCCGAGTAGACCTCGCCCGGCCGCAGTTCGCCCGCGATCAGCGCGGCCCGCAGCGCGTCGGCGACCCGCTCGCGGAAGCTGCTCCGCCGGCCGCCCAGCCGGGGGAGTACGGGTGCGTCCGCGTCCTGCGGTTTCTGTGCCATGTCACGCATCATCGAAGTCTAGTCGGTGGCTAGAGGACGAACCCCTCCGGGAACGGGTCGGCCGGGTCGAGCAGGTACTGGGCCGTGCCGGTGATCCAGGCGCGGCCGGTGAAGCTCGGCAGGACGGCGGGGATGCCGGCGACCTCGGTCGTGCCCAGCAGCCGGCCGGTGAACCGGGTGCCGATGAAGGACTCGTTCACGAACTCGGTGTGCAGGGGAAGTTCGCCGCGCGCGTGGAGTTGCGCCATGCGCGCGCTCGTCCCCGTGCCGCAGGGCGAGCGGTCGAACCAGCCGGGGTGGATGGCCATCGCGTGCCGGGAGTGGCGGGCCGTGGCACCGGGTGCGTAGAGGTGGACGTGGTGGCAGCCGTGGATGGACGGGTCCTCCGGGTGGACCGGCTCCTCCTCGGAGTTGATCGCCTCCATCAGTGCCAGCCCGGCGGCGAGGATGTCGTCCTTGCGGGCCCGGTCGAAGGGCAGGCCGAACTCCTCGAGGGGCAGGATGGCGTAGAAGTTGCCGCCGTAGGCGAGGTCGTACGTCACCGTCCGCCCGTCGGCGAGCACCGCCTTGCGGTCCAGTCCGACGCTGAAGGACGGCACGTTGCGCAGCGTGACGTCGGTCGCCGCTCCGTTCTCCACCGCCACCTCGGCGACCACGACCCCTGCCGGGGTGTCCAGGCGGATGGTCGTCACCGGTTCCACGACCTCCACCATGCCGGTCTCGACCAGCACGGTGGCCACGCCGATCGTGCCGTGGCCGCACATCGGCAGATAGCCCGAGACCTCGATGTAGATCACGCCCCAGTCGCAGTCGGGGCGGCTCGGCGGCTGCAGGATCGCGCCGCTCATCGCGGAGTGCCCGCGCGGCTCGTTCATCAGCAACTGCTTGACGGGGTCGCGGTGTTCACGGAAATACAGCCGCCGCTCGTTCATCGTCGCACCGGGTACGGTGCCGATCCCGCCGGTGATCACCCGGGTCGGCATGCCCTCGGTGTGCGAGTCGACGGCGTGCAGGACGAGCTTGCTGCGCATCTCCGGTTCCCTTCCCGTGGTCGGTTTCGGTTCCTTCCTGTCCTGCGCTTACGCGAGTCCCGAGGCCGCCGCCTTTTCCGTGGCCGCGCGGACCACTGCCTCCTGCTCGGGCAGCAGCGGGACGCGGGGTGGGCGCACCGGGCCGCCGTAGCGGCCGACCACGTCCATGGACAGCTTGATGGCCTGCACGAACTCCACCCGCGAGTCCCAGCGCAGCAGCGGGTGCAGCTGCCGGTACAGGGGGAGCGCGGTGGTGAGGTCCCCGGCCACGGCGGCGCGGTACAGCTCGACCGAGGCCCGGGGGAGTGCGTTGGGGTAGCCGGCCACCCAGCCCTTGGCGCCGGCCACGGCCAGCTCCAGCAGGACGTCGTCGGCGCCGATCAACAGGTCCAGCTCCGGGGCGAGTTCGGTGATCCGGTAGGCGCGGCGGACGTCGCCGGAGAATTCCTTGACGCCGTGGATGTGGCCCTCGCCGTGCAGCCGGGCGAGGAGTTCGGGTACGAGGTCGACCTTGGTGTCGACGGGATTGTTGTACGCCACCACCGGGACGCCGGCCCTGGCGACCTCCGCGTAGTGGGCGAGTACGGACCGTTCGTCGGCGCGGTAGGCATTGGGCGGCAGCAGCATCACGGACGCGCAGCCGGCCTCGGCCGCCAGCTCGGCCCAGCGCCGCGCCTCGGCGGAGCCGTACGCGGCGACGCCCGGCATCACCCGCGCGCCGCCGATCGCGGCCACGGCGGTCTCCACCACCCGGGCGCGCTCCTCGGGCGTGAGTACCTGGTACTCGCCGAGGGAGCCGTTCGGTACGACGCCGTCGCAGCCGTTGTCGACCAGCCAGGCGCAGTGCTCGGCGTACCTGTCGTAGTCCACCGAGAGGTCGGCGCGCAGCGGGAGCGCGGTGGCGACGAGGACACCGCGCCAGGGGCGGTTCTCCGGAAGGGTCATGAGTGGTCCCCAATCCAATAGAGTGTGACATATTACTGATATCCGGGGGCGTGTGCACGCCTTCGGTGCCGGTCGGTCGATGCGCCGGTCAGTCGGTCTCCGGCTCGGGCAGTCCCGCCAGCACCCCGAGCGGCACCGGCCGGGCGAACGGCCGGCGCCCGGGCGTGAGCGGGCATCCGGTCAGCCCGGCCACCGCGGGCCCGCACATCCGGCCCTGGCACCAGCCCATCCCGGCCCGGGTGAGCAGCTTCACGGTGCGCAGGTCCCCGGCTCCGAGGGTGTGGACGGCCGTACGGACCTGCCCGGCGGTGACCTCCTCGCAGCGGCACGCCACCGTGTCGTCCGTGATCCGGTCGGCCCAGTCGGCAGGCGGGGCGTACACCGCGTCGAGCGCCGCGAAGAATTCCCGCAGCCGGGTACGGGCCCGGGCGGCCGCGGCCCATCGGTGTGGGTCGGGCGTGGTGCCGTGCAGCCGGGCGGCGACGGACCGGCCGGCGATGTGTCCCTCGGCGAGGGCGAGGGCGGCGCCGCCGATCCCGGTGCTCTCCCCGGCCGCCCAGACGCCCGGCACGTCGGTGCGCTGCTCGTCGTCGACGCGGACGTCCGTACCGGACAGGGCGCAGCCGAGGGTCTCGGCGAGGTCGGTGTGCGGCAGCATGCCGTGCCCCACCGCGAGGGTGTCGCAGGGGATGCGGCGGGCACTGCCGGGCCTGAGTCCTCCGTCCCGGTCGAGCGCGCTGACGGTGACCGCCTCCAGCCGGTCGGTGCCGTGCGCCTCCACCACGGTGTGCCGGGGCAGGGTGCGGACCCTGTGCCGTACCAACTGGCCGGCGTACCAGGCGCCTTCGGCGAGCTTGCCGGGCTGCGCGGCCAGTGCCGGTGCCCGTCGCAGCAGGGCCTTCGGGTCGGCGGACTCGACCAGCGCGGCCACGCGGGCGCCCGCCGCCGCGAGTCCCGTGGCCACCGGCAGCAGCAGCGGCCCGGTGCCCGCGACCACGGCCGTACGGCCCGGCAGCACGAGGCCGCCCTTGAGCATGGCCTGCGCGCCGCCCGCGGTGACGACACCGGGGAGCGTCCAGCCCGGGAAGGGCAGCACCCGCTCGTAGCCGCCGGTGGCGAGCAGAACGGCGTCGGCGCGGACGGCGACACCCTCCTCCTGCGCGGGACCGCGCAGGGCGTACACCGCAAAGGCCCCGGACTCGCCTTCCGCGCACCAGACATGGTGATCCGTCAGATGTGCGACCCGCCCGGCGGCGATGTGCCGGTCGAGTCCGTCCCGCAGCCGTTCCCAGGTGCGCCACTGGTGGTGCAGGGCCTGGGGGCGGCGGGCGCCGAGTGCGGCGGCGGGCTGCCGGTAGAACTGCCCGCCCGCCTGTTCGGCCGCGTCGAGGAGGGTCACGCGCACACCGCGCGCGGCCGCGGCCAGCGCCCCGGCCAGTCCCGCGGGGCCCGCCCCCACGACGACGAGATGCGGTCGCTCAGTCATCGCCCCTCCCCGTCCCCCGCTGCGTGCGGATCACATCGCCCGGCCGTACCGGGACCAGGCAAGCCCGTTGGTTCGCGAGGCCGTTGACGGTCACCAGGCAGTCGAAGCACACCCCGATCCCGCAGAACACCCCGCGTGGCCGGCCCGCGCCGCGCGTGCTGCGCCAGGAGGTCACGCCGGCCGCCCACAGCGCGGCCGCGACCGTCTGGCCGGGCAGTGCCTCGACGGCCCGGCCGTCCAAGGTGACGGTGAACGCGGCACCCGGCCGTGCCTGGGCCAACTCCCTCGGATTCATGGCGTGTCGTCTCCGTTCGTCCCAGGGGTGGCGGCGGCCTCGAAACGTTCCGGACGGAAGGGCGCGAGATTCAGGTCCAGGGCCTTCCCGGTCAGTGCCTGGGCGATCAACTGCCCGGTGCCGGTGGCCAGTCCGATGCCCGCGCCCTCGTGTCCGCAGGCGTGGTACAGCCCGGGCACCCGGGGGTCGGGGCCGATCGCCGGCAGGTGGTCGGGCAGGTAGGGCCGGAAACCCGCGTACGTCCGCAGGGCACACACCCGCTCCAGGAAGGGGAACAGTCCGATCGCCCCGGCCGTCAGCGCCCGTACCGCCCGAAGGGACAACGAGCGCTCGAAGCCGACCCGTTCACGAGTGGCGCCGATCAGGACCGGCCCGGCGGCCGTACCCTCGACGACCGGCGAGGTCCGGAGCGCGGCCGAGTCGCTCGCCACGTCCGCCACGTAGTCCGCGGCGTAGACCTTGTGCCGGACCACGCGCGGCAGCGGTTCGGTGACCAGGACGAAGCCGCGCCGGGGGAGGACCGGCAGGTGCACACCCGCCAGCGCGGCGAGGTCGCCGCCCCAGGTCCCGGCCGCGTTCACCACCGCCGGGGCGTGGATGTCGCCCTGGTCGGTACGGACGCCGAGCACCGACCCGTCCGGCGTACGCAGCACCCCGGTCACGGTCCGGCCAGTGTGCAGGCGGGCGCCGGAGGCGCGGATCAGGTGGGCTGCGGCCAGCGCGGGCATGACCTGCGCGTCCTGCGGATAGTGGACACCGCCCGCCATGCCGGGGGCCAGGTGGGGCTCCAGCTCGCCGAGTTCGGCCGCCCCGACCGGCTCGGCCGTGACACCGGCGGCGCGCTGGCCCACGGCGAAGTCCGTCAGCGCATCGAGTGCGCCGGGCGTCGAGGCGACCACCACACCGCCCTTGGGCTCGTACTCGACCGACGCCCCCAGCTCCCCGGCCAGCTGCGCCCACAAGCGGGCCGACAGCAGGGCGAGTTCCAGTTCGGGGCCCGGCTCCTTGTCGGAGACCAGCAGGTTGCCCTCGCCGGCGCCGGTGGTCCCGCCGGCCACCGGGCCCCGGTCCACCACCGCCACGTCGAGGCCGGCTCGCGCGGCGTACAGCGCACAGGCCGCACCCACCATTCCGGCTCCGACGACCACGACATCGCAGGTCAGTCGCTTCGCCACGGCAGTACTATGTCACATGTCGCACCCTGTGAGGAGTCCCCCGCACCGTCCTCGTCACCCGCCCGGAGTCCCAGGCGTGGACGCCCCCTTGACGTCGTACGACGGCGGACCGACCCTCCGACACCCTCCAGGGGAGGGAATCCTGGTCAGGCGCTTGCCCGCGGGGACGATGCCCAACTGCCTGGTAGGGCGTTCGTTGCCGATCCAGGCCCGAGTTGCTCGGCGACGTAGGCGACCACCACGCCGGGCACCTCTTCGGGGTTGCGCAGGAAGGTGCCCAGGTGGCGGATGGTGCCAAGGTGGACGGCCCATCCGATCCCGTTCCTCGCGCCGGGCGGCCATCGCCCTGCGGCGCGCGGTCTGATCGAGCAGGAAGGACCCGGCGAGCTGTCAGGGACGGCGGCGGGGGATGTCTCGCGCACGCCTTGGGGCAACGGTGGGGTGGGTTCAGGGGGGTGTGAGGGTGTCGAGTTGTGCGGCGAGGTCGGGGTGGGTGGTGGCCAGGTGGGGGCGAGCGGCGTTGAGGGGGTGGATGAGCTCGGCGGGGTCGTCGTGGGCGAGGGCCGCATGAAGCCGGCCGAGCGGGAGGCGGGCCGCGGGGGGCAGGTCGGTGAGGGCGGTGATCTGGCCGGCGATGCGGCGCAGGTCGGCCGCGTTGCGGCGCGCCCAGGTGGCGGTGGTGCGTTCGGCGGCGCGGGCCTGGCGGGTGGCCTGGACGCGTTGTTCGCCAGTGGTTCCCGAGGGACCGGGACGGCCCCGCAGGTAGCGGCGTTCGGCGGCCTGGCGGCTGGCGACGCCGAGGGGGTGGGCGAGGTCCGCCCAGCTGGCACCCGCGTCCCGGGCGGTTTCGATCAGGCCGGTCTCCCATCCGGCGAGCTGCTCGCGGACCTGCCGCAGCAGCAGAAGAGAGGCCAGGGCCTGCTCCGGGCCGACGTCGTGAGTCCCGGCAGTGCCGGGGACCTCCTGCCGGGCGGCATGCAGGGCGTCGTCTATGGCTTGAAGGGCTGCCGCGGCGGCGAGGAACGACGCCGGGCTCTGTGTGTCGGCGCTGGACGATGCCGGCTGGTCGGCCGGGGCCATGGGCACCTCCTTAGGTGGTCATCCAATGGATGACACCTTGTTTGTCATCCATTGGATGACATGCTACAACGGTGTCAGTGAGGCGCATTGGCAGCAACTGCCCGAACCTGCTGGAGGTGTTTTCACGATGTTGATGCGCACTGACCCCTTCCGTGAGCTGGACCGGCTGGCACAGCAGCTGATGGGCCCGGGCACCTGGTCGAGGCCGTCGCCGATGCCGATGGACGCCTACCGCGAGGGTGACCAGTACGTGGTGGCCTTCGACATCCCCGGCGTCACCGCCGAGGCGATCGACATCGACGTCGAGCGGAACATGCTGACCGTCAAGGCCGAGCGTCGGCCCGTGACGAAGACCGACGACGTGCAGATGGAGCTGTCGGAACGGCCGCTGGGCGTCTTCTCCCGCCAGATCGTGCTCGCCGACACGCTGGACACCGAGCACATCCAGGCCGACTACGAGGCCGGCGTGCTCACGCTGCGCATCCCGATCGCCGAGCGCGCCAAGCCCCGCAAGATCGCCATCGGCGTCGGAACCGGCCGCAAGGAGATCTCCAGCTGAGCCGGACAGACGAGAGCTGACCAGCGGCGGAGGACGGGTACCTGATCTCCCCCTCGCCCGTCCTCCGCGCCCCGTGGACCGAAGAAGGGTGGCGGCCGACGTGACTGTGCGACGGGAAGCATTCCTCGACCACGTGAAGGAACGCGCCGAGTACGGCACCCCGCAGGAAGCCGAACGCGCGGCCCGCGTGGTGCTCGCCCTGCTGGGCGCGCATCTGGTCGGCGAGGTGCGCGCCCGGTTGGCGGCGCGTCTGCCGGAAGACTTCGCCCTGATCCTGCTCAACCCACTGCAGAGCGCCGAGCCGCTGTCCCCGGAGCGGTTCGTCCGGGCGACCGCGGCCTGGATCGAAGGGGCCACCGAACAGACCGCGGCCTGGGACGTCAGCGCCGTCCTCTCCACGGCCGCCGACGCCGCCGGTGACGACCTCCTCAAGGAGATCCTGCTCCAGCTCCCCGCAGGCTACGACCTCCTCTTCGGCCGTCCACAGCCCACCTGACCACCCACCTCCGGTGACCGCACACCGGCCACCACGACCCTGGTGACAGAAAGGCAACCACCGCAGTGATGTCCGACCAGAGCGCACCTCTCCAGCAGCCCGACGGGCTGGCGTACGAGCAGATGCTGGAGAAGGTCCGCTACGACGGCGCCTACCCCACCCGTGAGAAGGCCGAGGAAGCCGTCCGCCTCGTCCTCGCCGGACTGGGAAGACAGCTGACCGGCGACGAACGCGTCGAACTGGCCGCCCGCCTGCCCCTCGAAGCCGCACGCGTCCTTACCGAACAGGTCCCCGACATCCAGCCGCTGACCGGCTGGGCCTTCGTCAAAGACCTCGCCGCTCGCACCAGCGTCTCCCTGGCCACCACCCGCTGGGACACCGGATCCGTCTTCTCCGCCGTCGCGGCCTACGCCGGCCCCGACCTCCTGACCCGCATCCTGCGCCAGCTCCCCTCCGGCTACGCGCTGCTGTTCGGCCGCGCCGAACTCACCCCCGCCGCGTGGACGACGTGCGCGCTCGGGGCGGGCGCGACCGCCGCGTCGGTGTCCGCCCCGAGCTCCGGGGCGCGCGAGGTGACCGCCGTCGCCAGCCGCAGATGAGGGGTGTCACGTCCGGCGACGTGCGGCGGGGTCCCGCTCAGCGACGTGCCGTGCGACCGCGTCGACACCGGGGCGGGCGGGCGTACCGTCGCGGTGCGTGAGGTGGCCGTCGGTGAGCCGCCAGTAGTGCTGGTGGTCAGTCGATTGCCAGGTTTCGTCGGCAGCGCTCGCCTGGCTGATCCATTCGTGGAGTTGCGGGAGGGCATGCGCTCGTAGAACAGCGCGGGCGGCAGCACGATCAGTGGCATCGACCGGGTGGACGTCTACGCGGAAGCCGACCATGTCCGGGTGGATGCCGCGGCCGTAGTTACGGGGGTTCGGAGCGACCCATGCCGCTCCCAGGACGATGGTCCCGCTGTCATGCCCCGTGAGGAACCGCAGGTCCGTGACGCGGCTCAGGTAAGGGCCGAGACACTCGTTGATGTCGGTGGTGGTCAGGGGCCACGCACGGTTCCGGGGCAGTCTTCGATTTCGTGCGGACATGGCAAGCAGAATGGCAGAAGGTCACTGCCGGCACTCGCGGGTTTGTTCGGCGGCCTGCTCCAGCAGCGCCCCGACACCCTCACCGTGCTGGCCGCGCCGGCCGCCGTCACCGACCGTTCGCCGCGTCGAGCGCGGACGCGATCTTCAGCCGGTACTCCACCCTCAAGGAGGGCCAGGCGCTCTGCACGGATGTCAAGGGACGTCTCGCCAAGTACAGCCGCCGGCCCGACCAGTTGCTCAGCCGGCCGGCCGCGACCTTCGCCCTCGGCGACACCGACGTCCGCCTGTGAGGGCACCACCCTGCGCGACCCCCGCAGCCTGGCCCACCCCGACGCCGGCTTCCCGGCCGAGCGGGTGGCCTCGTGAGGCCGGTCAGGAGCAGAACCCGATGACGCCGAACCCGGGCCGGGACTCCGCGTGACGCATCCAGTCCAGGCACTGCATGACGGCCTCGACGACCTCGGGTTCGAGCGGGGGAGCGTGGCCGGCCGCCTTGGTGGCCTCGAACTGCTCCAGCGCCCGGGCTATCTGCCCGGGTGTCCACTCACCGCATCCCGGGATGTATGTGTACGGCAGCGGATCGGGCAGGTCGGAGTAGCTGAAGGACTCCACGGACACGGCGGTGACGCGCAGCGCGGCGAGGCCCTCGTCCACCATCGACAGCCAGTCGCCCCGGAACGGCATGAAGCAGTCGTTGGGCAGGAAGGAGCCGGTCAGCTCGCAGAGCCGTCGGTAGGCGTAGCCGTACTGGAAGGCGTGTTCCTTGTCCTCGCTGAAGGGGCCGCCGTGCACGACGGCCCGCAGCGCCTCGTACGCGGTGGGGGCGCCCCGCTCGATCTGGTACCGGAAGTAGTCGTCGTCGCGGGCGAGTTCGTCGCCGAAGTTGTCGCGGACGACCTGGAGAAGCTGGTCGTCACCCGAACCGACCAGGGCCCGTGTCGCGGCGACGTCCAGCAGATACACGCTCAGTCCTGAACTCATGCCACGAACCTATCGGCCACCACTGACATCACGGTTCCGGAGCAGCCGCAGACGCCGTTCGCCGGAGAGGCGAACGGCGTATCGGCGTGGTCGAGGGACGTCTCCCTCCCCCGAAGGCGACGTCCCTCGACCCGCTCCCCCGGTGCCGGACTGTGGCCTGGACTGACAGAGTGCCGTCCCCAGAGGGCCGACGCCTGAGTCAGGGGCTACTCAAGTCGCCCTGTATCAAACCTGAGTAGTCACGCTCCAGTTTGCGTGACGATTTACGAGCAGGACGCGAAGACTCTCGAACTGCCCTGGCCGTTCACCGGCCGCGAGGACGAACTGGATCTGGTACGCAGGTCGTTGGCGGCCGGACGGTCCGGCATCGTGGTGACCGGTCCGGTGGGCTGCGGCAAGACCCGGCTGATCACGGAGGCGGTCCGGGGCACGGACCGCGCCCGGGTGACCGGGACGCCCGAGACCCGCGGACTGCGCTTCGCCGCCTTCGCGCACCTGCTGCCCGACACCGTCTCGCTGCACCGAGCGGTGCACCTCCTGTCCGGCGTACGGCTCCTCGTCGTCGACGACGCCCAGCTGCTCGACGAGGCCTCCGCCGCGCTCGTCCACCAGCTCGCCGTGCACGGACGCACCCGCCTGGCCGTGACCGCCACGGACGACGTGCCGGCACCCGGCGCGGTGTCCCGGCTGTGGACGGGGGAACTGCTGCCCCGCCTGACCCTGGAGCCGCTGCCCCGCGAGGACACCGCCCAACTGCTCGCCACGGCCGGTCTGGAACCGCTCACCATGGGACGGCTGCACCGGATGTGCCGGGGCGATCTGCGGCTGCTGCGTGACCTGCTGGGGGCGCTGCGCCAGTCCGGCGGGCTGGCCCGGGTCCCGGGCAGCGACGCCTGGGCGTGGCGCGGACCGGTCCCGGTCACCGCGAGTGTCCGCGACCGCCTGGCCCCCGCCCTGGAGCGGCCCGACACCGACGAGCGCGAGGCGCTCGACCGGCTCGCCTTCGCCGAACCCCTGCCGCTCGCCCTGGACGAGCTCGACCTTGACGTCCTCGAACGTCTGGAGTCGAACGGCCTGATCGACGTCGACGACAACGGCTCCGTCACCCTTGCCCACCCCCTGCACGGCCCGGCCCTGCGTGCCACCGCCGGCCGGCTGCGGGCCCGGCGGCTGGCCCCGTCACCGGACCGGTGCGGTCCGGCACTGGAGGCCGAACAGGCTTCACTGGAGCGCGGGTTGGAGCTGCAGGACGTGCGGGCCGTACCCACCCCGGTGGGGGACTGGCTGCTGTCCGAGGGGCTGCCCGTCCCGGCCGGGTACGCGGTCGTACGAGCCCGGTACGCCCGGCTGCGCGGGGAACTGCGGGAGGCGGCGGCGTGGGCGCGGGAAGGGCTCCGGGCGGCGCCGGACGACGCCGACTGCGTCACGGAACTCGACTTAATCGCCGGCCAGTTGGGGGAGATGACGGGAGCCGGCGCGTGGGCGGCGGCGGCCCGCGGTGACATCGAGACCGCCCTGGCCACAACCGCCGGGGACGATGTGTTCGCCCGCTACGACGCCGTCCGCCTCGGCGCGCCCGAGCGGGTCGCAGGGCGGCTGCCGGACGACGGGGTGTTCGCCCGGCACGCCGAGGCGCTCGCCCGGGGTGACGGGCCCGCGCTGGACCGGGTCGCCGAGGCGCTCGAGGGGCGTGGCTTCCTGCTGTTCGCGGCCGAGGCGCACGCCCAGGCGGTACGCGCCCACCGTGACCCGCGAGCCGCCCGCCTCTCCCGGACCCGGGCGGTCGCGCTGGCCCGCCGCTGCCAGGGCGCCCGCACCCCGGCGCTGTCCGGACTCGCCCTCGGCGAACTCACCGTACGGCAACGGCAGATCGTCACCCTCGCGGCGGCCGGACTGAGCAACCGGCAGATCGCCGAGAAGCTGACGCTGTCCGTCCGGACCGTCGGCAACCATCTGTACAGTGCGTACGCCAGGCTCGGCGCCAGCGACCGTGGGGCCCTGCCGTGGCTCACGGACCTGCCGGAGGCCGAACCCGCCTGAGCGGCATCACCGCGTACCGCCGAGGGGCTGTCCTCACGCCGCCCCGAACGCCGCGAACGCCCATCCCGTCGCCTGGTGGACCGGGTCGCCGGGCTGGGCGGCGCGGGCGTCGCGCAGGGCCTCGGCCAGGCTCAGGCCCGCGTCGAGGCCCTTGTGGAGGGCGAGCATCAGGGGGACCACCGCGGCGTCGTTGACCGGTGCGCTGCTCGCCACGACGCCCGCCGTGCCCAGCGGGAGCAACGCGGTGACCAGGCCGAGGAGTTCGTCGGCGCCGACCGAGGCGAGGCGGGCGGTGTCGCAGCTGGAGAGGATGATCCGGTACGGGCTGCGGGCCAGACGCTCGAAGTCGTGCACGATCAGCGGGCCGTCGGCCATCCGGAGGGCCGAGAACAGGGGGCTGTCGGCGCGGAACGTGCCGTGCGCGGCCAGGTGCGCGAGGGCCGCGCCGTCGAGGTCCTCCAGCACCTGGGGAACCTGCGCCGCCTCGCCTCCCAGGACCGTCGCCGTGCCGTACCGGTCGGCCAGTTCGGGCACCTCCGCGCCGCCCGTGGCGAGGCCGGGACCGCGCACCAGGACGTGCCGGCCGCCGGGCGGCGGCTCGGTCTCCCGGGCCCGCAGCCAACTGCCCGCCGACGGCGACACGCTGAGCACCCGCTCCCGCAGCGCGGGCAGCAGCGCCCACGGCACCCGGTGCAGCGCGCCGGGCGGCACGATCACCACCGGCCCGGACCCGAGGTGCGGTACGGCACCGCCCAGCAGCAGCTCCTGGAGGCGCCGGCCCGCCGCCTCCACCAGCGGCAGCCGAGCCTCTCCTCCGGGGTGCGCGAGGCGTCGTAGCCCGGCCTGTACGTGCTCGGCCTCGGCCACCGCCTCCGCGAGCGCGCCACCCGGGAACCGTCGTACCCGGCCCTGCCCGCACAGCAGGATGTGCACCTGACCGTCCACGACGGCGAGTTCGACCAGCCGCGCCTCGCCCAGCCGGTCCAGCAGGCGGCCCGAGTCGAAGCGGTCGCCCTCGCCGGGGCCGTCGCCGCGCATGTGGTGGGTGCGGGAGCGGATCTCCCGTTCCAGCCGGCGCTGTTCGCGCTCCAGGGCCGGGACCGGGCGGCCCTCCCTGCGCGCCTCCTCCGCGCGGGCCGCTATCTCCCGGTAGGCGGTGAGGCTGCCGAGCAGCGCCGGGTCGGCGGGCGGCCGGGCGGGCGGCGCGGACAGTACGGTCGCCCGCCAGCGCTCGCTCCACTCCAGCAGCCGCCGTGGACCGCCGTTCACGAGGCTCGCCTCCTGGGCGAGCGCGGCCAGTTCGGCACCCTGCGCGGTGGCCCGGGCCCGCAGCTCGGAGGCGCCGAGCGTCATCCGGTGGTCGTCGAGGACGTCCAGGCCGCGCCGGCAGGCCTCCAGCACGCCGCGCCCGGAACCGGCCGCCCGGGCCCGCAGCGCCTGCGCGGCCCAGCCCGTCACACGGGCCGTCGGGGGACCGACGTGCCGACTGCGCGCCGCCACCGCCAGGTGCCGCTCCGCTTCCGCCGTCCGGCCGAGCGCCAGCGCGATCCGGCCGGCGAGCAGGGAGGCCTCGGGCGCCGCGGGCGAGCCGAAGGAGGCCAGCCGCTCGGCGACCGCCGCCGCGTCCGCGACCAGCCGCCCCGACCCGCGCCCGGCCGCCGCCCGCGCCTCGATGAGTACCAGCCGGGCATGCGTCTCCCACCAGGTCCGCCGCTGCCCCGCGAACAGCCGTACGGCATGGGCGGCGCGGGCGATGGCGGTGTCCGGGTCCCCGGCCGAGCGGGCGGCTCGCGCGGCCGCCAGCAGCAGCTCGGCCTTGCGGGTGGACTGCCCGCCCATCCGGTCCAGCAGCGCGATCGCCGTGTCCGCCTCCGCGAGCGCCTCCGGGGCGAGCCCCGCCGCCATCAGCACCTCGCAGCGCCGGATGGACAGCATGAAGGTGGGCGTGCCGAGCTTGCCGTACCGCTCCTCGGCCTCGTCCAGCAGCCGCAGCGCCGCCGGGATGTCCCCCGACCGGAACGCGGCGAGGCCCCGGCTCTCCACCGCGTCCGCCTTGTCGTGCTCCTGGCCGGTGGTCTCCCACAGCCGTTCGGCGGCCGTGAAGTCCGCGACCGCCCGGTCCACCGCGCCCTGCGCCAGATGCACCGTGGCCCGCAGGGTCAGCGCCCGCGCGGTCCAGATGCCGTCGCCGGCGTGCCGCAGCACCGGAAGCGCCCGCCGTACGTCCTCCAGGGACTCCCGGTGATGCCCCAGCACCCACCACACATAGGCCCGCCGGTACAGCACCCGTGCCCTGGTGTGTCCGCTGCCCCGCGCGACACCCTGCTCGAACGACGCCAGTCCCTGTCGCGTGCGCCCCGCGTGCACCAGTGCGACCCCCAGCGTGGCGAGCACGTCGGCCTCCCGCTCGGCCGACTCGGCGCGCGCGGCCAGGTCCCGGGCCTGGCGCAGATGCCGCAGGGCGATCTTCAGATCGCCGAAGTCCCGCTGCCAGATGCCGAGTACCTGATGGGCGACGCTGGCGTGCAGCGGCGACGGATCGGTGTGCAGTACCTGATCCGCTCGTGCCCGGGCCTCGCCCGGGTCGGCGAACACCATCGGCAGCAGCTGAAGAACCGACTCGCTTCCCGCTGTCACCCCTCGCATGGTAGTGGCCTGGGCAAACCCGTCACACGGGTTCTCCGTGGTCTCCTCGGGCTGTACCGGACGTACTTGCGGGCTGTATCAATCGGTCGACGGGCGACTCTGACTGTCGGAGCACCGCCTCAGGGGGAGGACACACCATGGCACCACAGCGATTCCACGAGCAGTTCCACCACATCCAGCGCTCGATGCCCGACGTTCCCCTGGCCATGGGCCCGGACGACGACGCCCACTTCCTCTACGAGAAGGGTGTCGTCCTCGCCCGCGACGGCGAGGAGGCCCGCCTGGTCGAGGACACCGTGCGCACCCACTTCACCGACACCCGGGGTCTGGTCCCCGACCACGTGCGCCGGGCCGGCCCGGAGACCAACCGCACCGGTGTCACCCGCATCCGGGTCGGCGACCCCGCCCAGGGGGACGACGTCGTCCCGCACGCCCTGCGCGCCCTCAGCGAGGCCGAGGGACGCCAGGGGCGCCGACTGGTCCGCCGCAACCACGTGATCCACATCGCCCCGGTCAACGCCTGCCCCGGCGACGAACCCGTGCCCGCGCCGCGCAGCGAGCCGGCCAACCCGGCGGCCCAGGAGGGCCTGCACGACCCGGACACCGCCGTCGGCGTCCTCGTCATCGACACCGGTCTGGTGCACGACTACCGGGCCTACCCGCTCCTCGCCCACACCACCGGCGACCCCCAGGTGACCGAGACCGGCCCCGACGGAGCGCTCCGGCAGTACGTCGGCCACGGCACCTTCATCGCCGGGATCGTCGCGGCCGTAGCGCCCAACACCGACGTCACCGTGCGGGGCACCCTCAGCGACGTGGGCGCCATGCTGGAGTCGGAGTTCGGCGCAAAGCTGTTCGAGGCCGTCGACGAGGGCGGCTGGCCCGACATCATCAGCCTCTCCGCGGGCACCACCACCGGGTCGGGTGAAAGCCTGATCGGTCTTGAGGCGTTCATGCGCGAACTCCGCGAGCAGCGCACGCTGTTGGTGGCCGCGGCGGGCAACAACGGCAGCGACGCCCCGTTCTGGCCCGCCGCCTACGCGGCCCTGCCGGAGTACGCGGACAGCGTGCTGTCGGTCGGCGCGCTGCGCGGGGACGGCGAGTCGGGCGCCTGCTTCAGCAACCACGGCCCCTGGGTGCACGTCTACGCCCCGGGCGAGCGCCTGACCAGTGCCCTCACCGGCTTCGACATCCCCGTGCCGTACGTGTACCAGCACTCCACCTACGACGCCTGCCGGTTCGGCTCCGGCTACGCCTGCACCTGCCAGTACCCGCGCCACACGGGCGTGTTGAGCGAGACGGGCGAGAGCGGCGCGGCCAAGCCCGACCAGGTGATGTTCGACGGTCTCGCGCAGTGGAGCGGCACCTCGTTCGCCACCCCGGCCGTCGCCGCGCTCGTCGCCGCCCACATGACGGCGCACAAGGAGCGCGACCCGCGCGCGGCCCGCGCACAACTGCTCGGCTCCCTCACGGAATCCGCCGAGGTGCGCGGGGCGCACGTTCCGGCGCTCCGGCCGCCCACCTGGCGCCCGATTCCCGTCGCGATCCCGGCCCGGCCCGCATGAGGTCCGGAACCCTCCGCTCCACGGCGTACGATGACGTGCCGTACACGAGGGGTGGAGCCGTGGACCGTACAGAGGTCGGGGCGCTGGTCCGGTCTGCCGTCGACGGCGACGCCGCGGCCTGGAAGGCGCTGGTGGAAGGGATGAGTCCGCTGGTGTGGTCGGTGGTGCGCGCACACCGGCTCTCGGACGCGGACGGGCACGAGGTCTACCAGACCACGTGGTTCCGTTTCGCCCAGCACCTCGGCCGGCTCCGGGAGCCCGACAAGGCGGGCTCCTGGCTGGCCAGCACGGCCCGGCACGAGTGCCTGAAGGTGCTCAAAGGGCTGACGCGGCTGACGCTGACGGACGATCCGCAGGTGCTGGACCGGGCGAGCGAGGAGCGGACGCCGGAGCAGACGCTGATCGACGCCGAAGAAGAGGCGGACCAGGCCGAGCGGATCCGCCGGGTGTGGCAGGAGTTCGAGGCACTCGGCGAGCGGTGCAGGCAGCTGCTTCGGGTGCTGATGGCCTCGCCGCCGCCGAGCTATCTGGAGGTGTCGGCCGCGCTCGGTATCGCGGTCGGTAGCATCGGACCCCTGCGCCAGCGCTGTCTGCGCCGGCTGCGGGCCCGGTTGGACGCACGGGGGGCGGCGTGAGCGACGTGAACGGGAACGGATTTCCCGGAGAGGACTTCGACGACGCCGGGTTCGACGGCGATCTGCTGGAGGAGGAGCTGCGCCAGGCGGCCGCCGTCCTGGACCCCGTCCCCGTCGAGCTTCGCCAACTGGCCCTCGACGCCTACGCGTTGCACGACCTGGACGCCCGGATCGCCGAGCTGACCTTCGACTCGCTCGTGGACGCGCTGCCGGTCAGGGGAGTGCCGGACGCCCCGCGGATGCTGACCTTCCGCGCGGGCGAGCTGACCGTCGACGTCGAGGTCACCGGGGAGGGGCTGATCGGCCAGCTGCTGCCGCCGCAGTCGGCACGTATAGAGGTGCTGGGCGGCCCGCAGACGACCCGGCAGGTCACGGTCGACACCCTGGGCCGCTTCACCAGCGAGCAGCCGCCCGCCGGCCCGTTCGCCCTGCGCCTGCGGACCGGCGGCGAGGTGATCGTCACGGAGTGGCTGCGGGCCTGAACCGGGTCACCGGGTTCTGAACCGGATCACCACGTGACGGGCAGCGTCCGCGGTCCGCGGATCATCGTCTTGAGCCACCAGCGCACCTGCCCGGGCTCCACCGCGAGGCGCAGCCCGGGCAGCCGGTCCAGCAGCGTGCCGACCAGCAGTTCGGTCTGCAGCCGGGCGAGGACGGCGCCGGTGCAGTAGTGCGGGCCGTTGCCGAAGGCCAGGTGCGGGTCGGGGGCGCGGTCGGGGTCGATTCGGTCCGGGTCCGGATCTCCTTGGTCGTCACGCACCCACCCTCGTACGCGCCCCGCCCGCCGTCCTGCGGGAGTGCGCCGGCCGAAGGCCTACAGGGCGTCGACGAGCGCGGCCAGCGCGGCGGCGAGCCGCTCCAGACCCGGCCCGGCCGGCCCGCCCGGCTCGGCCATGTAGGTGTCCCGCCGGATCTCCACCATCAGCGCGCTCACCCGCCGGTCCCGCCCGTGGTACTCCAGCGGCACATAGGTCCCGCTGAACGGACTGTCCAGCCCCGTCTCCCCGCACGCGGCGAACGCCTCCCGCGCCGCGTCCCTCAGCTCGGGCGGCGTGTGGAAGGCGTCCGTGCCGAGGCACACGGGCGGCCGCGGACCCGTCCCGTGCAGCTCGTACGGCAGCGCCCGGCTCGGGTAGGAGTGGACGTCGATCACGACCGCCCGCCCGGTCGCGGCGAGCCGCCCGGCCACCGCCTCGGCCATCGCCCGCGCGTAGGGCCGGAAGTACCGCTCGACCAGTGGCTGGGGGTCGGTGTCCGCGGCCCGCAGCTCGCCCCGGTGCGTGGTCCGCGTGTACACGGCCCCCATCCCCACGGCGAGCATCTCCTCCCGCTCGTCCGGAAACCGCTCCGGGTCCACGACCAGCCGCGACAGCCGGTTGACGAACCGCCAGGGGGTGATACCGGCCAGCCCCGCCGCCCGCTCGGCGATCCGGGCGGTGTGCGCGTCGGTGATGTGGTCCAGCTCCAGCCCGAGTGCCGCGTCGTCCAGCAGGATCCCCTTGCGCACGTCCTCCGGGATCGCCCGCGCGGAATGCGGCACGTGCAGCAGCACGGGCGACTCGGCGGCGCCGGGCAGGAGTTCGAACGAGGGGGCGGACTCGGACACGGGCTGCTCCAGGGGCGTTGTCGGTGGCGCGGTGCAGGATCAAGGTGTCACACGAGCACGGGGCGGGGTGGGGTGGGCGGGAGCATGCCGACCGGCAGTCCCCGGGCGCCGGGCACCTCTCCCTGGAGGGGCTGTGAGCGGCCGGGTGGGCGGCGACTTCTGGTTCGTCGCGCGGGCCTGCGGCTTCGAGGGCGCGGACATGGAGGATCCGATCGCCACCCGGGAGTGGTGAGCGGCCGCACGGTCCACCGGCGCCGGACACGCCTCCGCCCCGGCCGGGGCAACCCGACCGGGGCGGAGTCCGCTCACAGCTGCGGCTCAGGTGCCGCGGGCGTCAGCTCAGCGAGGCAAGGGCCTCGTTCCAGGTGGCCGACGGGCGCATGACCGCGTCCGCCTTGGCCTTCTCCGGCTGGTAGTAGCCGCCGATGTCGGCCGGGGAGCCCTGGACCCCGAGCAGCTCGTCGACGATCGTCTGCTCGTTCGCCGCGAGGGTCTCGGCGAGCGCGGCGAAGGCCTTCGCCAGGTCGGCGTCCTCGGTCTGCGCGGCCAGCTCCTGCGCCCAGTACAGGGACAGGTAGAAGTGACTGCCGCGGTTGTCGATGCCGCCGACGCGACGGGTCGGGGACTTGTCCTCGTTGAGGAAGGTCGCCGTGGCGCGGTCGAGGGTGTCGGCGAGGACCTTGGCGCGGTTGTTGCCGGTGGCCGTCGCGTACTGCTCGAAGGCGGGCACCAGGGCGAAGAACTCACCGAGCGAGTCCCAGCGCAGGTAGTTCTCCTTGACCAGCTGCTGAACGTGCTTCGGCGCGGAGCCGCCGGCGCCCGTCTCGAACAGGCCGCCGCCCGCCATCAGCGGGACGACCGACAGCATCTTGGCGCTGGTGCCCAGCTCCAGGATCGGGAACAGGTCGGTCAGGTAGTCGCGCAGCACGTTGCCGGTCACCGAGATGGTGTTCTCGCCGCGGCGGATGCGCTCCACCGACAGCTTGGTGGCCTCGACCGGGGACAGGATCCTGATGTCCAGGCCCTCGGTGTCGTGCTCCGGCAGGTACTGCTTCACCTTGGCGATCAGGTTGGCGTCGTGGGCGCGGCCCTCGTCCAGCCAGAACACGGCCGGGTCGCCGGTGGCGCGGGCGCGGGTGACGGCCAGCTTGACCCAGTCGCGGATCGGGGCGTCCTTGGTCTGGCAGGCGCGGAAGATGTCGCCCTGCGCGACCGGCTGCTCGATCAGCACGTTGCCGGCCTGGTCGACCAGGCGGACCGTGCCGGCGGCCGCGATCTCGAAGGTCTTGTCGTGGGAGCCGTACTCCTCGGCCTTCTGCGCCATCAGGCCGACGTTCGGGACCGAGCCCATGGTGGACGGGTCGTAGGCGCCGTTGGCCCGGCAGTCGTCGATGACGGCCTGGTAGACACCGGCGTAGGAGGAGTCCGGGAGGACGGCGAGGGTGTCGGCCTCCTGGCCGTCCGGGCCCCACATGTGGCCGGAGGTGCGGATCATCGCCGGCATGGAGGCGTCGACGATGACATCGGAGGGCACGTGCAGGTTGGTGATGCCCTTGTCGGAGTCGACCATGGCGAGGGCCGGGCCCTCGGCCAGCTCGGCGTCGAAGGAGGCCTTGATCTCGGCGCCCTCGGGCAGGTTGTCCAGGCCCTTCAGGATGCCGCCGAGGCCGTCGTTCGGGGTGAGGCCGGCCGCCTTGAGGGTCTCGCCGTACTTCGCGAACGTCTTCGGGAAGAAGGCGCGCACCACGTGACCGAAGATGATCGGGTCGGAGACCTTCATCATCGTGGCCTTCAGGTGCACGGAGAACAGGACGCCCTCCTGCTTGGCGCGGGCGACCTGCGCGGCGAGGAACGTCTCCAGCTCGGCGACGCGCATGACGGACGCGTCGACGACCTCGTCCTTGAGGACCGGTACGGACTCCTTCAGGACGGTGGTGGTGCCGTCCGCGCCGAGCAGCTCGATCTTCAGCGCGCCGTCCTCGGCGATCACGACGGACTTCTCGGTGGAGCGGAAGTCGTTCTCACCCATGGTCGCCACATTGGTCTTGGACTCGGAGGTCCAGGCGCCCATGCGGTGCGGGTGGGTCTTGGCGTAGTTCTTCACCGACGCCGGGGCACGGCGGTCGGAGTTGCCCTCGCGCAGCACCGGGTTGACGGCGGAGCCCTTGATCTTGTCGTAGCGGGCGCGGATCTCGCGCTCCTCGTCGGTCTTCGGGTCGTCCGGGTAGTCCGGCAGCGCGTAGCCCTTGCCCTGCAGCTCGGCGACGGCGGCGCGCAGCTGCGGGATGGACGCCGAGATGTTCGGCAGCTTGACGATGTTGGCCTCGGGAGTCTTGGCCAGGTCACCCAGCTCGGCCAGCGCGTCCGGGATGCGCTGGTCCTCGTTCAGGTACTCCGGGAAGTGGGCGATGATGCGTCCGGCCAGCGAGATGTCCCGGGTCGTCACGGGCACACCGGCCTGCGAGGCGTACGCCTGGATCACCGGCAGGAACGAATGCGTCGCCAGGGCCGGGGCCTCGTCTGTGTAGGTGTAGATGATGGTCGAGTCAGTCACCGGGTGCTCCGCTCCACGTCTGCAACATTGCTCGACATCAAGATATCTCGTCATCGGGCCGGGCTCGACAGGGGTCCTGGCCGGAAAACATGCCGCACGCGTGCAACCGCTTCCCCGCCTCTGTGGTCATGACGATCGATCGTCACTGACCACGCGCGGTCGCCACTGACCGGCGGCCGGCCCTGACCCTCCGGCCGCCCGAGCGAAGGCGGACGATGAGATGTCGCACCCGGGTGACGGCCCCAGCGGTCGCCCTGATCGGTACGCTCCGGCCAGGACCAGTCCAGGTCGAGGCCGGCCCCGCCCGCCGTGCGCGTCGTGTCTTCCTCTTCCGGACGCCCCGGGCTCCCGCCACGTACCGCCCGGCCGCTCGTTGCACCGGTCGGACCGGGTGATCGCGTGGGAGGGAAGGGCAAGGGATGGGCTTCGGCTTCGTCAGCCGTCGGGGTTTCCTTCGCCACCTACGGCGCCCGGCAGGGCCTGACCGGGCTCGCCTACGGCATCACCACCACCGTCTCCCTGGGCGGACCGCTGTACGAGGCCGTGCGGCTGCGCGAGTCGGTCGACGCCGGACACAGCCTGGGCCCACGTCAGCTCGCCTGCGCCGAACTCATCGACGGCTCCCGCACGGCGTACAGCATGGGCCGCGCCCACCGCACCGGCGCCGGCGTCGCCCGCACCCTGCACCGGGCCACCTCCCTCGACGTCGACTTCGTCAAGACGTATGTGCGCGCGTCGGGGCAGGTCATGGCGCAGGCCGCCGAGGCCGCGCACCGGCTGGGCGTACCCTGCGGCAGCCATCTCTGCGCGCCCGGCCGGGCCGCCGGCCAGACCTGACGACCCACCTGCAGGCCACCCAGCGCCTGCCCTACGGGCACGCCACCACCCCGCTCGGGCACGTCCACCAGGACCTGGTCGAGCAGTACGCCGACGGCACGTTCTCCCTGATCATCACCCCGTTCACGGCGCAGTGCCTTCTCGGCGCCGATCCCGGGCTGGCCGACGATCCACGGGTCGGCCGGCTCATGCCGCCGTGGGACGTCGCCGCCGTCCGCGAACGTGCCCGGACCGCCCCCACCGCGCAGCAACTGGACGCCCTGTCCATGGAGATGGCCGACTACCGACGGCTGGCCGCCCAGGGCGCCGTACTCGCCCTCGGCACCGACGCCCCGCTCGTTCCCGTGGGCCTGTCGCTGCACCTGGCCCTGCGTGCCCTGCACGCCCACGGGTTCACCGTGGCGCAGGCCCTGCACTGCGCCACGTCCGTCCCGGCCCGTCTCTTCGGCCTGGACGGCGACCTCGGCACCGTGGAGGAGGGCAGGATCGCCGACCTGACCGTCGTGAACGGCGACCCGTTCACCGACTTCGCCACCCTCGTCGACACCCCGCTGGTCGTGCGCGACGGCATCCCGCACCGCCGGAGCGACCTGACAGACACCCACCGGCACCGCGACCACCCCCCGCCCCGGGACACCACCTGGCTGGAGGTCGCCCGCCGCCTCCGGCGCGACGCGTGCTGCCACGCCGGCGACGGGGACGCGCACTAGTCGGCCAGGGCCGGACCCGGCACCACGTCCTCCCCGCTGCGCTGCTGCGGAATCACCACCGCGCCCTGCTGCAGCGCCACCGTCCGGGTCGGGGCCGGGATGCGGATGCCCTCCTCGCGGTAGCGGCGATGCAGGCGCTTGATGAACTCGTGCTTGATGCGGTACTGGTCGCTGAACTCGCCGACGCCGAGGATCACCGTGAAGCCGATGCGGGAGTCCCCGAAGGTGTGGAAGCGGATCGCGGGCTCGTGGTCCGGGAGGGCGCCGGTGATCTCGGTCATGGTCTCGGCGATGACCTCGGTCGTGACGCGCTCGACCTGGTCCAGGTCGCTGTCGTAGCTCACGCCCACCTGCACCAGGATCGTCAACTGCTGCTCGGGACGCGTGAAGTTGGTCATGTTGGTCTTGGCCAGCTGGCCGTTGGGGATGACCACCAGGTTGTTGGACAGCTGGCGGACCGTCGTCTGGCGCCAGTTGATGTCCATCACGTATCCCTCCTCGCCGCTGCTCAGCCGGATGTAGTCGCCGGGCTGGACGGTCTTGGAGGCGAGGATGTGGATGCCCGCGAACAGGTTGGCGAGGGTGTCCTGGAGGGCGAGGGCGACGGCCAGACCGCCGACACCGAGGGCGGTGAGCAGGGGCGCTATGGAGATGCCCAGCGTCTGCAGCACCACCAGGAAGCCGATCGCCAGGACCAGGACCCGGGTGATGTTGACGAAGATGGTGGCCGAGCCCGCCACGCCCGAGCGGGACTGGGTGACCGAGCGGACCAGACCCGCCACGACCCGGGCCGCGGACAGGGTCACCACGAAGATCAGCCACACCTGGAGGAGCTGGTTGGTGTGGTGCTGGACGGCGCGGGTCAGCGGCAGCACCGCCGCGGCCGCCGCGAGGCCGCCCACGATCGCCGCCCAGGGGACGACGGAGCGCAGTGTGTCCACGATGACGTCGTCACCGCTCCACTTGGTCCGCTTGGCGTGCTTGGCGAGCCAGCGCAGCACCGTGCGGGACAGGAAGGCCAGCACCAGGCCCGCGGCCAGGGCGATGCCGGCGAGGACGAGGTCGTCCAGGGTTACCGCGCGGTTCACCGGTCACCCCCGGGGCGCAAAACTGCTGCGGAGAGCCTGATGTGAAGTCTCGTCACGTTGCCACCTGCTCGATGTCCGGAATGTGCGATCGCGCCGCCGCCGGGACAACGGCGGTCGGCGCGATCGTTCATCCTGCCGTATCCGGGCCACCGGTTCGTACCCGGACCGGTGCGGCGGGCGGACGTTTCAGACGATGCCCTCCGCGAGTTCGGCCTGGTCGCGGTCGCTGCCGTAGGCGGCGGTGGTGGGCGTGCCGTACGAACGGCGGGCGACGTACCACCAGATGCTGGCCAGGACCAGGACGACGACGAGGGCCACGGCCGCGTAGTTCATGGTGTCGACGGTGACCGGCGAGGACTGCGGCAGGCAGAACAGGACCGTCACACAGGCCACCCACACCACCGCGATCCAGCCGACCGGCCTGCTCCACCGGCCCAGGTTCCACGGGCCCGGCCGGAAACGGTCGCCCGCGCGCAGCCGGAGCAGGACGGGGATGGCGTAGGCGGGGGTGATGCCGATGACGTTGATCGCGGTGACCGCGCCGTACGCCGTCGCCGAGTACAGGGACGGCAGGGCCAGGACGCCCGCGACGATCACCGAGAGCCACACGGCGGCGACCGGGGTCTGGGTGCGGCCGCTCACCTTGCGCCACAGGTGCGAGCCCGGCAGGGCGCCGTCCCGGCTGAACGCGAACACCATGCGGCTGGCCGCGGCCACCTCGGCGTTCCCGCAGAACAGCTGGGCGACGATCACGACGAGCAGCAGCGCGCTCGCGCCGTCGGTGCCGAGGCCGTCGAGCAGGATCTGCGCGGGCGGCACGCCGGTGTCGGTGGTGCGCGTGGCGTCGTAGTCCTGGATGGCGAAGGTCAGGCCGGCGAGCAGCACGAAGCCCGCGATCCACGACACCCAGATGGACCGGACGATGCCCTTCGCCGCGGACACCGAGGCGTTGGAGGTCTCCTCGGAGAGGTGGGCGGAGGCGTCGTAGCCGGAGAACGTGTACTGGGCGAGCAGCAGGCCGATCGCGGCCACGTAGAGCGGGCTCGACCAGCCGGTGTCGTTCACGAACTCGGTGAAGACGAAGGACGGCGACTGGTGGTGGTCCGGGACGATCGCCAGCGCCCCGACGATGAGCGCGACACCGGCCAGGTGCCACCACACGCTGACCGAGTTGAGCAGGCTGACCAGACGGACGCCGAACAGGTTCAGCACGGCGTGCAGCAGCAGGATCGCGCAGAAGATCAGCATGGTCTTGCCCGGGGTCGGCTCGAAGCCCCACTGGAGGTTGGCGAAGGCCCCGGTGAACAGGGCGGCGCCGTAGTCGATGCCGGCGATCGCCCCGAGCAGACCGAGCAGATTCAGCCAGCCCGTGTACCAGCCCCAGCGGCGGCCGCCGAGCCGGTCGGCCATGTAGTACAGGGCGCCGGAGGTCGGATAGGCGCTGGTGACCTCGGCGAGCGCGAGGCCGACGCACAGCACGAACACGCCGACACCCGCCCAGCCCCACAGCATCACGGCGGGCCCGCCGGTGCCCAGGCCGAAGCCGTACAGGGTCATGCAGCCGGACAGGATCGAGATCACCGAGAAGCTGATCGCGAAGTTGCCGAAGCCGCCCATGCGGCGGGCCAGGACCGGGCGGTAGCCCAGCTCGCGCAGCCGCCGTTCCTCGTCGTGCTGCGGCCGGGCGGGCGTGGGCGATGGATCGGGGGACATGCGGAAACCTCCGGGGTGAGGAAGGAGAACGGGCGTCAGGCGCCCTCGGCGGCCGCGCGGCAGCGGTCCCTGGCCTGCAGGAAGACCTCCACGGCACGGCCCCGGTCCGGGGTGCGGTACATCCACGGCGGCGGTGTGACGTACGGGCCGATCGCGTCGAACACCCGAGCCGCGTCCGGGAACTGATGGGCACCCCACAGGGCGTGCGCCAGATGGTTGAGGTCCAGCAGCGAGCGTTCGGCCCGGGGCGTCTGCTCGAACCACGAGTGCAGCGCCCGCCGCGCCTCGCGGGTCGCGTCCTCCGCCACCCAGTGCAGGTCGAGCGCCGCGTCGTGCCCGCTGGAGCGCCGGTAGCGCTCGACCCGGACGTACAGCGGCAGCAGGTGCAGCGCGGACCCGGGCGGCGCCGAACCGGTCGCCCACTGGGCGTAGCCCGCGGCCTCGGCGAGCCGGTCCGAGGAGCCGATCGTGTACAGGAACTGCAGCATCCGGTGGTGGGCCTCGCGGTTGTGCGGGTCACGCCGGCCGGCCTCGGCCAGCAGCCCCCACGGGCCCGGCGGCAGCATCGGCTCCGGCGGCGGCGCCCGGTGCTCGTCCCAGCGCTGCTCCGGATCCAGCTGGGCCAGCGCCAGCAGGCAGACCCAGGGCACGGGGTCGTGCGGGGCGGTCTGGGTGGCGGACTGCGCGGCGTCCCACGCCTCGATCCACAACTCGTGCGTACGGCGGTGCCCCTCGCGCTGCGCCCGCAGGGCCCGCTCCACGCCGACCCGGGCGTGCATCACCGTGGCCGGCACACTGTGCGGCTCCTCCGCGAGCCAGGCCCGCACCACGTCGGTGCCGGCCGCCGCGGTCGCGAGCACCTGGGTGCGCTGGGTCCACTGCCACCAGCTCGTGGTGTCCGCGAGCAGCGCGCGCATCGCCATCCAGCGCCCCGTGCGCAGATCCTGGAGGGCGGTGCGTAAGGCCCCGTCGTGGCCGGCGGGGTCGTAGGAGGGGCGTGCTCCTTCTCTGGCCATCAGCCACCCGCCCCGGTCCGCGAGCGGACGGGCGGGGTGGCGGGGTGCGGTAGCAACAGCCCTCCTCTGGGCGGTGGTCGAGCGCCTCCGTGCGGGTCGGCGGTCACTATAGGGGTGTCACTTCCGCCTTGCCATTGTTGTCAACTCAACTACCTGGAGGGGGAGTTGACAGAGGACCCGGCCGAGCTTGACGCCGGACGCGGCCCGACGGCAGGCTGTTCGCGGCGATCTTCGAAGGGGCGTGCGGGAGGATGCGATGACGGGGCCGGTGCTCGCCGTCGACCAGGGCACGTCCGGCACCAAGGCCCTGGTGGTCTGTCCCGAACGCGGCGTCCTTGGCGCCGGGTTCGCCGCCGTGACGCCCCGCCACCTGCCCGGCGGTCTGGTCGAGGTGGATCCGGCCGAGCTGTACGCCTCGGTCGTCGGCGCCGGTCACCGCGCACTCGCCGAAGCGGGCGAGGACGTCGTGGCGATGGGCCTGGCCAACCAGGGCGAAACCGTCCTCGCCTGGGACCCGGCGACCGGCCGCCCGCTGACCGACGCCCTCGTCTGGCAGGACCGGCGCGCCGAGACCGTCTGCGCCGAACTCGCCGACCACGCGGCAGAGTTGCGGCAGCTGACCGGTCTGCCCCTCGATCCGTACTTCGCGGCCCCCAAGATGGCCTGGATCCGCCGCCATCTCACCCGCGAGGGCGTCGTCACCACCTCCGACACCTGGCTGGTCCACCGCCTCACCGGCGCCTTCGTCACCGACGCGGCCACCGCCGGGCGCACCCAGCTCCTCGACCTCGACCGTGCCCAGTGGTCGCCACGGGCGCTGGAGGCCTACGGGCTGTCGGACGAACGGCTCCCGCAGGTGGTCGACAACGCCCAACCCGTCGGCACCACCAGCGCGTTCGGCCCCGAGATCCCGCTCACCGGACTCGCCGTCGACCAGCAGGCCGCCCTGCTCGCCCAGCGCATCACCGGCCCCGGCGCCGCCAAGTGCACCTACGGCACCGGCGCGTTCCTGCTCGCGCACACCGGCGGCACCCCCCGGCGCGGCACCTCAGGGCTGGTCAGCTGCGTCGCCTGGCGGCTCGCCGGAGAGACCGGCTACTGCCTCGACGGGCAGGTCTACACGGCCGCCTCCGCCGTGCGCTGGCTCACCGACCTCGGCGTCATCTCCTCGGCCGCCGACCTCGACCCGGTCGGCGGCGCCGTACCCGACAGCGGCGGCGTCACCTTCGTCCCCGCCCTCGCCGGGCTCGCCGCCCCCTGGTGGCGCGGCGACCTGCGCGGCTCCCTGACCGGGCTCGGCCTCGACACCGGACCCGGACACCTGGTGCGCGCCCTGTGCGAGGGCCTGGCGGCGCAGGTCGTCGAGCTGGCGGAGGCGGCCGCGGCCGATCTCGGCACCCCGCTCGACGCGCTGCGCGTCGACGGCGGTCTGACCCGCTCCGCCCTCCTCATGCAGACCCAGGCCGACCTGCTGCAACGCCCCGTCGAGGTCTCCGCGCTGCACGACGCCACCGCACTCGGCGCCGCCACCCTGGCCCGGCTCGGCGCGGACCCTGCGCTGAGCGTGGAAGACGCCCTGCCCGGCTGGAAGCCCGCGACCGTGTACGAGCCCCGCGTCCCGGCCGACCAGGCAGCCGAACGCCTGGCCGGCTTCCGCGGCGCCGTCGCCGCCCTGCTCGACTCATGACCGTCACCGCGGAGGGGCCGCTGCCCGGGCAGCCGTACGACGTTGCGGTCGTCGGCGCCGGAGTCGTCGGCTGCGCCGTCGCCCGTGAACTCGCCCGCCACCCCCGGCTGCGCATCGCGCTGGCCGAGGCCCAGGACGACGTCGGCCAAGGCACCTCCAAGGCCAACACCGCGATCCTGCACACCGGTTTCGACGCGACCCCGGGAACCCTGGAGGCCCGGCTGGTCCGCGAGGGCCACCAGCGGCTGGCCGCCTACGCCGCCGAGACCGGCATCCCCGTCGAACGGGTCGGCGCCCTGCTCGTCGCCTGGGACGAGGAGCAGCTCGCCGCCCTGCCCCGCCTCGCCGAGAAGGCTGAGCGCAACGACTACCCGCACACCCAAATCCTTGGCGCCGACGAGCTGTACGCCCGCGAACCGCACCTCGGCCCCGGCGCGCTGGGCGCCCTGCACGTGCCCGGCGAGAGCATCATCTGCCCGTGGACGACGACCCTGGCGTACGCAACCCAGGCGGTCCGTGCCGGCGTCGACCTGCACCTGAACACCCGTGTGGAGCAGGCGAGTCGGGACGCCCAAGGTCACCTCCTGACCACCTCCAGAGGCACCCTGCACGCCCGCCACCTGGTCAACGCGGCCGGACTGCACGCCGACACCCTCGACCGGGCGCTGGGCCACGACGACTTCACCGTCACCCCGCGCCGCGGCCAGCTCATCGTCCACGACAAGCTCGCCCGCCCCCTGGTCCGGCACATCCTCCTGCCCGTCCCGACCGCCCTCGGCAAGGGCGTCCTGGTCGCGCCCACCGTCTACGGCAACGTCCTGCTCGGCCCCACCGCCGAGGACCTGCACGACAAGGGCGCCACCGGCTCCACCGCCGAAGGACTCGCGCTGCTGCGGGAGAAGGGCGGCCGCATCCTGCCCGCGCTGCTGCGGGAGGAGGTCACCGCCGTCTACGCCGGGCTGCGCGCGGCCACCGAGCACGAGGACTACCGCATCACCGCCCATTCCGAGCAGGCGTACGTCACCGTCGGCGGCATCCGCTCCACCGGCCTGACCGCGTCCCTGGCCATCGCCGCCCACGTCGTCGGCCTGCTGACCGAGACCGGGCTCGACCCCGGACCGGCGCGCGACCTCGACCCGGTCCGCATGCCCAACCTCGGCGAGGCCTTCCCGCGCCCCCATCAGCGGCCCGAACTCATCGCCGCCGACCCGGAGTACGGCACCCTCGTCTGCCACTGCGAGCGCGTCTCCCGCGGCGAGATCCGCGACGCCCTCGCCAGTACGATCCCGCCGCGCACCCTGGAGGGCCTGCGTCGCCGCACCCGGGCCCGGGCCGGCCGTTGCCAGGGCTTCTACTGCGGGGCGGCGGTACGGCAGCTGTTCGAGGAGGCCCGCACATGACCGCCGACCGCAGGGTCGACGTCCTGGTCGTCGGCGCCGGTCCCGCCGGACTCGCCGCCGCGGCCCGGTCGGCCGCCGCCGGTGCCGGCCGGGTCGAGGTGCTGGAACGGGAGGCGCAGGCCGGGGGAGTGCCCCGGCACTGCGCCCACGGCGGCTTCGGCACGTGGACGCGGCGGCTGACCGGACCGGAGTACGCCCGGCTGCTCACCGAGGGCGCCATACACACCGGGGCCGTGCTGCGGACCGGTGTGACGGTCCTGGACTGGGCGGGCCCGCGCACACTCACGACGGTCGGCCCGCAGGGCCTGGAGAGGATCGAGGCCGAAGCCGTCGTCCTGGCCACCGGCTCCCGTGAACGCCCGCGCGCGGCCCGGCTGGTGCCCGGCACCCGGCCCGCCGGCGTCTACACCACCGGCGAACTCCAGCAGGCGGTGCACCTGTTCGGGCAGTCCATCGGCACCCGCGCGGTGGTGGCCGGCGCGGAGGGGGTCTCCTACTCGGTGGCCGACACCCTGCGCACGGCCGGTGTGGCGGTCGTCGCCCTGCTGACCGAACACCCTCGGGCCCAAGCCCCGCTGCTGCGCGCCCAGTCGGCCCGCCTGGGCCGCCGTGTCCCGCTCCTCACGGACACCACGGTCACCGAACTCCTCGGCCACGGCCGCCTGTCCGCGGTCCGCGTCCGGCACCGTGACGGCCGTACGGCCACTCTGCCCTGCGACACGGTCGTCTTCACCGGTGACTTCGTCCCCGAGAACGAACTCGCCCGCCGGGCCGGCATCACGCTGGACGCGAGCCCGCACACCTCGCGGCCGGGCGTCTTCGCCGTCGGAGCCGTGCTGCACCCCGGACAGCGGGCCAGGGCGGCCGGCTGGGCCGGGGCGGAGGCGGGCGGTGCGGTGCTGGAGTGGCTGGCGGGAGGGGAGTGGCCGGCACGCAGGTCCGGGTAGGACCCGTGCTCGCAGGTCCGTGGATGACCCGTGCTCACAGGTCCGTGTAAGACCCGTGCCGCCCCGCACCCCCGGCGAAGCGTGCCGCTCCCTCCAGACCCTCCGCCAGCACACCCATGCCGTACCGCAGTTCGCCCCGCAGGGCGCTCTCCTCGTCCATGCCGTCCTGGTCCAGCACCGAGGCCCGGTCACCGCGCAGGCAGGCCTGCGGGAAGCGGGCGATCCGGGCCGCCAGTTCCTCGGCCTCCGCGCGGGCGTGGCCGGCCGGGACGAGCCGGTTGGCGAGGCCGATGTCGTAGGCCTCGCGGGCCGGGACCGGGCGGCCGGTGAGGATCATGTCCATGGCCCGGCCGGTGCCGATCAGCCGGGGCAGCCGTACCGTGCCGCCGTCGATCAGCGGTACGCCCCAGCGGCGGCAGAACACCCCGAACACGGCGTCCTCCTCGGCGACCCGGAGATCGCACCACAGGGCCAGTTCGAGGCCGCCCGCCACGGCGTGCCCCGCGACGGCGGCGATCACCGGCTTGGACAGCCGCATCCGGGTCGGCCCCATCGGGCCGTCGCCCTCCTCGGCGACCCGGTTGCCGCGCTCGCCGCCCATCGCCTTCAGGTCGGCGCCCGCGCAGAACGTGCCGCCCTCGCCCCACAGCACCGCCACCCGCGCGTTCTCGTCGGCCTCGAACTCCCGGAAGGCGGCAGCGAGTTCGGCGGCCGTGGGACCGTCCACCGCGTTGCGGACCTCGGGGCGGGACAGGACGATCGTGGTGACGTGTTCCTGATGCTCGACGCGGACCGGCATGGGACCCCTTTTCATGTGGTGGGCCCAGCAGGGTACTCGTCACCGGAGCGCGGGCGTTCACCTCCTGAACCCGGGCGTGACCGCAGGGACGGCTCGGCGGGGCCGTCGGGCCCAGGCAGGTCGGCAGGTGCCCGGGTACCCGGCGAATCTTCCGATGCCCTGAAGCCGCTCGCGCTGTTGAAGGGGTCGTTAGGCAGGTCCGGATCCGGATGGCCAGAAGCACCGCGTCCTGGGTGGCTGAGCCCGCAGCGCCAGAGGGACCTTTGGCCGAACGAGGCCGGGAGGGACTCTCCGCGTCAGGGATGCGCGGCCGGCTTCCGGGCGCCGCAGACGCCGTGCGACGTGCCGCTCAGATGACCTTCAACCGCACCAGCGCCCCCAGCGTCAACGCGCCCGGCAGCAGCGGTACCCAGACGGTGATGATGCGGTAGGCGAGCACCACCGCCGTGGCCACCGCCACCGGGCCGCCCGCCGCCACCAGCGCCACGATCAGCGCCGCCTCGACCGAGCCGAGCCCGCCCGGCGTGGGTACCAGTGCCACCACGACCGTCGCGGCCAGGTACGCGAGCGCCATGTGCGCGGGCGGCACCGGCAGTCCCAGCGCCCGCCCCACCGCCACCAGGCCTGCCGCCTGGAGCGCGGGGAAGGCGAGCGAGCCGCCCCACAGCGCGAGCGCCCGGGCGGGACGCGTGTGCACCGAGCGGGCCTCGCCCACGGCGGTGCGGACGAAGCCGAGCACGGGCGTGCGCAGGCGGCGTACGAGGGCCAGCGCGGCCACCGCCACCACGAGCACCGCGCCCGCGACGGACAGCACCGGTCCGACGGCCCCGGCGGGCAGCAGGGTGCCGAGCCGCAGCGCGTCCGGGAAGGCGAGCAGCAGCGCGGCCAGCAGGCTCAGCCGGCCGACCGACTCGGCGAGCAGGTACAGCGCGAGAGCCGCGGAGGAGCGGGCCAGCGGCACCCCGCACACGCTCATGAACCGCAGGTTGACCGCGCCCGCGCCCAGCCCCGTCGGCAGCAGGTGGTTGGCCGAGCCCGCCGCGAACTGGGTCGCCAGCAGCCGCCACCGGGGCAGCCGCTGGACGACGGCGCTCTGCCGGGTGACGGCCGCGGCCACCCAGGTCAGACAGGTGGTGCCGGCCGCCGCCAGCAGCCAGGGCCACGAGGCGGTCCGCAGCTGGCCGAATCCCTCGGCGAGCACCGACCGGTGCCGCACCGCGACGATCGCGACGAGCAGGAGCGGAAGCAGGCACAGGATCTGCCGCACGGGGACGCTCCGGGCGAGCCGGGGGAGGCGTCCCTCACGGAGGTCGGGGAGTCGTACCGCTGTCACATCGGGAGAGGTTTTCCGTGCCGTACCAACGGCGGGTGGCCGAAGCGGGGACGGCGGCTTACGGACGGGCAGCGGATGAGAGGGGAGGGGCATGGGAGCCTTCGGGTGCGAGGACGTCGGTGGGATTGAAATGGCGCAGACATTGACCTCAACGAAGCTTGAGGTCCTACGTTCTCTCCCATGAGCATGGAAACCACCGCCTGGACGCAGCTGCACAGCGTGATGACCGCGCAGCAGGAGCGCCGCCCCTTCGCCCGCGCCACGCTGCGCCGCATCGCCGCCTTCGCCCGCCCGCACCGCGCGGGCATCATCCGCTTCGTGCTGCTCGGGGTGGTGACCGCACTGCTCGCCGTCGCCACGCCCGTGCTCGCCGGCCACGTCGTCGACACGATCGTGGCAGGTCACGACTCCGGGAAGGTCGTCCGGCTCTCCCTGCTCATCGCGCTCGTCGCCCTCGCGGAGGCGGGGCTCGGCATCCTCGGTCGGCGCCTGTCTGCGACGCTCGGGGAGGGACTCATCCTCGACCTGCGCACGGCCGTGTTCGATCATGTGCAGCGCATGCCCGTCGCGTTCTTCACACGTACCCGTACGGGCGCGCTGGTCAGCCGGCTCAACAACGACGTGATCGGCGCCCAGCGCGCGTTCGCCAACACCCTGTCGGGCGTGGTGACCAACCTGGTGACCCTGCTGCTCACCCTCGCCGTCATGCTCACCCTGTCCTGGCAGATCACCCTGCTCGCGCTGGTGCTGCTTCCGGTGTTCGTGCTGCCGGCCCGCCGCATGGGCAGCCGGATGGCGCGGATGCAGCGGGAGGCGGCGGCGCTGAACGCGGCCATGGGCACCCGGATGACCGAGCGCTTCTCCGCGCCGGGCGCCACCCTGGTCAAGCTGTTCGGCCGCCCGGAGGAGGAGTCGGCCGAGTTCGCGGAACGCGCCCGCCGGGTGCGTGACATCGGCGTGCGCACGGCGACCGCCCAGTCGGTGTTCATCACCGCCCTCACCCTCGTCTCCGCCCTTGCCCTGGCCCTGGTCTACGGCCTCGGCGGCTGGTTCGCGCTGCACGGCACCCTGGAGGCGGGCGCGGTCGTCTCCCTCGCGCTGCTGCTGACCCGGCTCTACGCTCCGCTCACCGCGCTCGCCGGAGCCCGCGTGGAGGTGATGAGCGCGCTGGTCAGCTTCGAGCGGGTCTTCGAGGTGCTCGACCTGAAGCCGCTCATCGAGGAGAAGCCGGACGCCGTCGAGATGCCCGAGGGTCCGGTCGCGGTCGAGTTCGAGGACGTCACCTTCTCCTACCCGTCCGCCGACCAGGTCTCCCTCGCCTCCCTGGAGGAGGTCGCCGCCCTCGACACCCGCGGCGGCGCCGAGGTTCTGCACGGCATCTCGTTCCGCGCCGAACCCGGCCAGACCGTCGCCCTCGTCGGCTCCTCCGGCGCCGGCAAGTCCACCATCGCGCAGCTGCTGCCGCGCCTTTACGACGTCGACGCCGGAGCCGTCCGCATCGGCGGGACCGACGTCCGGGACCTGACCGCCGCCTCCTTGCGGGCCACCCTCGGCATGGTCACCCAGGACGGCCACCTCTTCCACGACACCGTCCGCGCCAACCTGCTGCTCGCCCGCCCGGACGCGACGGACGACGAGCTGTGGGACGCGCTCGGCCGGGCCCGCCTCGCCGAGGTCGTACGGTCCCTGCCCGACGGCCTGGACACGGTCGTCGGTGAACGCGGCTACCGGCTCTCCGGCGGCGAGCGCCAGCGCATGACCATCGCCCGGCTGCTGCTGGCCCGCCAGCGCGTGGTCATCCTCGACGAGGCCACGGCCCACCTGGACAACACCTCGGAAGCAGCCGTCCAGGAGGCGCTCACCGAGGCCCTGGAGGGCCGCACCGCCGTGGTGATCGCCCACCGCCTGTCCACCGTCCGGGCCGCCGACCAGATCCTGGTCGTGGAGGCCGGCCGGATCGTGGAGCGGGGCACGCACGACGAACTCCTCGCGGCGGGCGGCCGGTACGCGGAGCTGCACCGCACGCAGTTCGCCCAGCGGGGCGACGAGGTGACCGCGGTCTGAGACCGCGGGGGGTGGGCGGCGCGGGTTGCTGCCCACCCCCTTGACTCCAGTGGTCCGGACCTTTAACTTCACGCCTTAAACAAAGACTCCGGATGCACTCAACACCCTGCCGCCACCCCTGTGTTGGGCCTGCGCCCGGGCACCCCCCACGTGAAAGGCCACCCCCGCACATGGCCAGACCACTCCCCGCAGCCGTCTCGCTCGCCGCCCTGGCCCTCACCACCGGCCTGCTCACCGCCGCCCCGGCGCGGGCCGCCACCGGCACCATCACCGGCCTCGCCGGCAAGTGCCTCGACGTCGCCGGGGCAAGTGCCGCCGACGGCACGGCCGTTCAGCTCTACGACTGCAACGGCACCGCAGCCCAGCAGTGGACGGTCGGCGGCGACGGCACCGTCCGCGCCCTCGGCAAGTGTCTTGACGTCATCGGGAACTCGACCGCCGACGGCGCCAGGGTCCAGCTGTGGTCCTGTACCGGCGGCGCGAACCAGAAGTGGACCGTCACCGCCGCCCACGACATCGTCAACCCGCAGGCCGACAAGTGCCTGGACGTCACCGGCAACTCCTCGGCCAGCGGCACCCGCGCCCAGATCTGGAGCTGCACCGGCGGCGCCAACCAGAAGCGGAACGCGCCCGCGGCGGACGGCGGCACCGCCCCGTCCGCGCCGATGGCCGTGGCGCCGTACCTCTACAACGGCTGGGGCAGCCCGCCGAGCCCGAGCACGATCACCCAGGCCACCGGCGTGAAGTGGTTCACGCTCGCCTTCGTGCTCAGCAACGGCTACTGCAACCCCCAGTGGGACGGCAGCCGCCCGCTGGCCGGTGGCGTCGACCAGCAGACCGTCAACACCGTGCGGGCGAACGGCGGTGACGTCATCCCGTCCTTCGGCGGCTACAGCGGCAACGAGCTGGAGAGCTCCTGCTCCAGCGCGGGCGAACTCGCCGCCGCCTACCAGAAGGTGATCGACGCCTACGGCCTGAAGGCGATCGACATCGACATCGAGGCCGACGCCTACAGCAACCCCGCCGTGCAGCAGCGCACCGTGGACGCGCTCAAGACCGTGAAGGCCGACAACCCCGGCCTGAAGGCGTACATCACCATCGGCACCGGGCAGAGCGGCCCCGACACCGGCCTCATCGACCGGGCCGCCTCCTCCGGGCTGACCGTGGACGCATGGGCGATCATGCCGTTCGACTTCGGCGGCGCCGGGCAGAACATGGGCAACCTCACCACGCAGGCCGCCGAAGGCCTGAAGAACGCGCTGAAGAACGCCTACCACTACAGCGACGACCAGGCCTACCGGGACATGGGCATCTCGTCCATGAACGGCATCACCGACAACAACGAGACCGTCACGGTGAGTGACTTCCGGACCATCCTGGCCTACGCCCGGCAGCACCACCTCGCCCGGCTCACCTTCTGGTCCGCCAACCGCGACCGCCCGTGCAACGGCGGCCCCGCCGACAGCTGCTCCGGCGTCTCCCAGTCCGCCTGGGACTACACCCGCGTCTTCGCCGGCTACACCGGCTGACCCCGTCCTCCAGGAGAACCCGTGCCTCCCCTCACCCGCCGTCGCAGATCGACGGCCGGCGCGCTGGTCGCCGTGACCGCCGCGTCCCTGCTCACCGCCGCACCCGCGAGCGCGGCGACCTCCGCCGCCCTGCCCACCGGCCTCGCCACCGTCGTCGACGCCGCGAGCGGCAAGTGCCTGGACGCCAGGGCGGCCGGCACCGCCAACGGCACCGTCGTGCAGCAGTACACCTGCAACGGCACCACGGCACAGCAGTGGAGCTTCACCGCCACCGGTGACGGCTACGTCCGTATCGGCAACGGCAACAACACGGGCCAGGTCGTGGACGTGGCCGACGTCTCCACCGCCGACAACGCCCAAGTGCACCTGTGGAGTTACGGCGGCGGCGCCAACCAGCAGTGGCTGCCGGTGGACGACGGCGGCGGCGCCTTCCACTTCGTCAACCGGGGCAGCGGCAAGTGCCTGGACGATCCGGGCGCCTCACTCGCGGACAGCGTGCAGTTCGTGCAGTACACGTGCAACGGCACCGCCGCCCAGCGCTTCCAGGTGGTCCCGGTGACCCAGTCCGCCGGCAACCCCGACCTCGGCCCGAACGTCGTCGTCCTCGACCCGTCGATGTCGTCCTCGGCCGTCCAGAGCAAGCTGGACACCATCTTCACGCAGCAGGAGACCAACCAGTTCGGCTCCCAGCGCTACGCCGTGCTCTTCAAGCCCGGCGCCTACAGCGCGGACGTCAACGTCGGCTTCTACACGCAGGTGCTGGGCCTCGGCCTCACCCCGGACGCCGTCTCCGTCAACGGCGCGGTGCACGCGGAGGCGGACTGGTTCCAGGGCAACGCCACGCAGAACTTCTGGCGTGGCGCCGAGAACCTGTCGGTCAACCCCGGTGGCGGCAGCGACCGTTGGGCGGTCTCGCAGGCGGCGCCGTACCGGCGGATGCACCTGCGGGGCAACCTGGCCCTGGACGACGGCGGCTGGTCCAGCGGCGGCTACCTGGCCGACAGCAAGGTCGACGGGCGGGTCGACTCCGGCAGCCAGCAGCAGTGGCTGACCCGCAACTCCCAGCTGGGCAGCTGGACCGGGTCCAACTGGAACATGGTCTTCGTCGGCAGCCAGGGCGTCCCGGCCACCAGCTTCCCCAACCCCCCCTACACGACGGTCGCGCAGAGCCCGGTCAGCCGGGAGAAGCCGTTCCTGTACGTCGACGGCAACGGCGCCTACCAGGTGTTCGTGCCGTCGGTGCGGTCCGACTCCACGGCGACCAGCTGGGCCGGCGGCAGCCCGGCGGGCAGCTCGCTGTCCCTGGACACCTTCTACGTCGTCAAGCCGGGCGCGACCGCGTCCCAGATCGACTCCGCGCTCGCCGCGGGCAAGAACCTCCTGATCACCCCGGGCGTCTACCACCTGGACCGGACCCTGAAGGTGACCCGCCCCGACACCGTCGTCCTCGGCCTGGGTCTCGCCACCCTCGTCCCGGACAACGGCATCACCGCGATGACCGTCGCCGACGTCGACGGCGTGAAGATCGCGGGCCTGCTCTTCGACGCCGGCACCACCAGCTCCAAGAGCCTTCTCGAAGTGGGCCCGGCCGGCTCCGCCGCCTCCCACGCGGCCGACCCGACCTCCCTGCACGACGTCTACGTCCGCGTCGGGGGCGCCGGCGTCGGCAAGGCGGCCACCAGCATCGTCGTCAACAGCGACAACGTCATCGGCGACCACATGTGGATCTGGCGCGCCGACCACGGCAGCGGCGTCGGCTGGACCAGCAACACCGCCGACACCGGGCTCGTGGTCAACGGCGACGACGTGACCATGTACGGGCTGTTCGTCGAGCACTTCCAGAGGTACCAGGTGCTCTGGAACGGCAACGGCGGCCGCACCTACTTCTTCCAGAACGAGATGCCCTACGACCCGCCGAACCAGGCGGCCTGGATGAACGGCTCCACCCAGGGCTACGCCGCCTACAAGGTCGCCGACTCCGTCACCAGCCACCAGGCCTACGGCCTCGGCAGCTACTGCTACTTCAACGTCAACCCCTCCGTGACCGCCGCGCACGCCATCGAGGCACCGAACACCTCCGGCGTCCGCTTCACCAGCATGGTGACCGTCTCCCTCGGCGGCACCGGCACCATCAGCCACGTCGTCAACAACACCGGAGGACCCTCGAACTCGGCCACCAACGTGGCCGACCTCGCCGGCTACCCCTGACCGGTGCGACGGGCGGGGACAAGGGGGACCTCGCCCGTCGCACCTGCTCCGCAGGCCGATCTCCCGACAGCGAGGCAGACTGGACCGAGGAGGACGGAAGGACCGCTTCGGTGACGGGTCTGCTGTGGGAGTACGACGGCTACGACCCCGCGGAGGAACGCCTGCGGGAGTCCCTGTGCACCCTGGGCAACGGCTACTTCGCCACCCGCGGGGCGCTGACCGAGTGCGCCGCGGACACCGTGCACTACCCCGGCACCTACGCGGCCGGCTGCTACAACCGGCTCACCTCCGAGATCTCCGGGCGCCGGGTCCAGAACGAGGACATGGTCAACCTGCCCAACTGGCTGCCGCTCCGCTTCCGCCCCGTCGGCGGCGACTGGCTCACCCCCGACACCGCCCCGGTCACCGAACACCAGCAGGTCCTCCACCTGGACCCGGGGGTACTGGAGCGCCGTACCCGCTACCTGCTCGGCACCGACGGCACGCTCCTCGTCCGGCAGCTCCGCCTCGTCCACATGGCCGACCCGCACCTCGCCGCCCTGCGCACCGACCTCACCGCCGAGGGCCGCGCCGCCGAGCTGGACGTCGAGGCCGCGCTCGACGGGAGCGTCACCAACTCCGGCGTGGCCCGCTACCGGGACCTGGACGGCCGCCACCTCACCCACATCGAGACGGGCGGCGCGGCCGCGCCCGGCACGATGTGGCTGCGCTGCCACACCCGTACCTCGGACACCGCCATCGGGCTGGCCTCCCGGCTGGTCGCCGACGTGCCGGTGTCGGACGCCCATGAGGCGCAGCGGGCCGTACAGCACCTGCGGCTGTCCGTGGAGCCCGGACGTACGGTCACCGTCGACAAGACCGTCGCCCTGCACACCTCCCACGACCCCGCCATCAGCGACCCGCTGTGCGCGGCCCTCGACCGGGTCGCCGACGCGCCCGGCTTCGACGAGCTGCTCACCTCGCACATCACGGCCTGGGAGCAGCTGTGGCGGCGGGCCGAACTCGACGTACCCGGAGATCCCGGCCGCATCCTGCGCCTGCACCTCTTCCACGTGCTGCAGACCCTCTCCCCACACACGGCCGACCTCGACGTCGGCGTACCCGCACGCGGACTGCACGGCGAGGCGTACCGGGGACACGTCTTCTGGGACGAACTGTTCGTCCTGCCCTACCTCAACCTCCATCTGCCCGAGGTCTCGCGCGCCCTGCTCCACTACCGCCACCGCCGCCTGGACGCGGCCCGGCACACGGCCCGCGAGGCCGGCCTGCGCGGTGCGCTGTACCCGTGGCAGAGCGGCAGCGACGGCCGCGAGGAGACCCAGGAACTGCACCTCAACCCGCGCTCGGGGCGCTGGCTGCCCGACCACTCCCGGCTGCAGCGGCACGTCGGCTCGGCCGTGGCGTACAACATATGGCAGTACTGCGAGGCCAGCGGCGACATGGACTTCCTGCACACCGAGGGCGCCGAGACGCTCCTCGAGATCGCCCGCTTCTGGGCCGACTCGGCCACCTACGACGACCACCTCGGCCGGCACCGCATCCGGGGCGTGGTCGGCCCCGACGAGTACCACGACGCCTACCCCGGCGCACCCGAACCCGGCCTGGACGACAACGCGTACACCAACGTCACCGCCGCCTGGGTCCTCACCCGCACCCTGGACCTGCTGCGCGCCCTGCCCGAGCCGCGCCGCCGCGAACTCGTCGAGAGCACCGGCCTGAGGGAAGGCGAACTCGCCCGCTGGGAGGAGATCTCCCGCACCCTCCACGTGCCCTTCCACGACGGCGTGATCAGCCAGTTCGAGGGCTACGGCGATCTCGCCGAACTGGACTGGCACGGCTACCGCGAGCGGTACGGCGACATCCGGCGCCTGGACCGGATCCTGGAGGCGGAGGGCGACACCGTCAACCGCTACAAGGCGTCCAAACAGGCCGACGTCCTGATGCTCGGCTACCTGTTCTCACCCGCCGAACTCCGCTCTCTCTTCGCCTGGTTGGGACACCGCCTCGACGAGGAAACCTGGACCGCGACGGTCGACCACTACCTGCACCGCACCACGCACGGCTCCACCCTCAGCGGCCTGGTCCACGGCTGGATCCTGGCCCGCGCCCGCCGCGCCGACGCCTGGTCCTTCGTCCAGGAGGCGCTGCGCGGCGACATCGCCGACGTCCAGGGCGGCACCACCGGCGAGGGCATCCACCTCGGTGCCATGGCCGGCACCCTCGACCTCGTCCAGCGCTGCCTCACCGGCCTGGAGACGCGCGACAGCGAACTCTGGCTCGACCCGGTCCCGCTCCCGGAACTCTCCTCCTACGGCGTCTCGTTGCGCTACCGGGGCCACTGGGGCGTACACCTGCGGCTGCGCTCCGGCCAGCTGGAGGCCGCCATGCCGAAGGCCTCGGGGCCCACTCCCATCGACATCCGGCTGCCGGACCGTGTGGTGCGCGTCGGTCCGGGGGAGAGGGTACGCATGCGGCTGCCGGACTGACACTCTGGGTGCTCGCAGGGAAGCGGAGACGAGGAGATGCGGGAGATGCTGCGCGCACTCGCGGTGGACGACGAGGAACCCGCGCTGGAGGAACTGCTGTACCTCCTGGGCGGGGACCCGCGGATCGGCACCGTCCTGCCCGCCCTGGACGCCACCGAGGCACTGCGCCTGCTCGAACGGGCCAGGGAGGCCGGGCCGGACGGCGCCGAGGCCGTCGACGTCGTCTTCCTCGACATCAACATGCCCGGCCTCAGCGGCCTCGACCTGGCGGACCTGCTCGGCGGCTTCGCCGCACCGCCGCTGATCGTCTTCGTCACCGCCCACGAGGACTTCGCACTGCGGGCGTTCGACCTCAAGGCCGTGGACTACCTCCTCAAGCCCCTCCGCAAGGAGCGCTTCGCGGAGGCAGTACGGCGCGTCGCCGAGCTGACCAGGGTCGTCCAGGCCCCGGCCAACGCGCTGGGCGACCAGGTGCCCGTGGAACTGGGCGGGGTGACACGCTTCGTCCCCATCGCCGACATCACCTACGTCGAGGCCCAGGGCGACTACGCGCGCCTGCACACCCCGCGCGGCAGCCACCTGGTGCGGATCCCGCTGTCCACCCTGGAGGAACAGTGGCGCTCCCGCGGCTTCGTCCGCATCCACCGCAGCCGCCTGGTCGCCCTCGGCCGCATCGAGGAACTGCGCCTGGACGGCGGCAACCTGACCGTCCGCATCGGCGACCGGATCCTCGCCGTGAGCCGCCGCAACGCCCGGGAACTGCGGGACCTGCTGGCGCGGCAGGCCCAGGGCGCGGTGGGCAGGCCACGGTGACCGCGGGCGGCTGTGGCGAGCGTGTGCGAACCTCGTCCGGCGTCTACCTCACCGATGGCGCGCTGCGTACACTCGCCGCAACAAGGTGATCACCGCGGCGTCGGGAGTGCGTCATGGGTGCGGAGTCCGTCCCTCGCAGAGAGGTGGTCACCGGACGGCCCGGCACCGACCACGCCGGCCTGCCCCGGCCCCGCCCCACGACGGCCCCGGCCGACGACGACTCGGCAGTAAGGCCATTGATGCGCCGCCAGATGCGGGCAGCGCTCACCGCCACCGTCCTGCTCGCGGCCTCGCTGGGCCTGCTCCCCGTCCTGCTGCGGCTGCTGCCGCTCGCCGACACCTGGCCGGGCGTCTGGCTCGTCCTGGGCGTGGCGCCGTACCCCGCCCTGCTGTGCACGGGCGCCTGGTACGTCCGCCGTGCCGAGCGCAACGAGGGTGACGTGACCGCGCGTTGAACCAGACGTACGGAATCGCCGGCGTGACGGCCGTGGTCCTGGCCACGGTGCTCGTCGGCGCGCTGGGTCTGCGCATCTCCCGGACCACCTCGGACTTCTACGTCGCCTCGCGCAGCGTCCCGCCGCGGCTCAACGCGTTCGCCGTCAGTGGCGAGTACCTGTCCGCCGCCTCCTTCCTCGGCGTCGCCGGACTGGTCCTCGCCCAGGGCGTCGACATGCTGTGGTTCCCCATCGGCTACACCGCCGGGTTCCTGGTCCTGCTGGCCTTCGTCGCCGCCCCGCTGCGCCGCTCCGGCGCCTACACCCTGCCCGACTTCGCCGAGGCACGGCTGGAGTCCCGGGCCGTCCGGCGGATCGCGAGCGTGCTCGTCGTCGGCGTCGGCTGGCTCTATCTGCTGCCCCAGCTGCGCGGCGCCGGACTGACCCTGCGGCTGCTCACCGGTGTGCCCGGCTGGTTCGGCGGCCTGGTCGTCGCCGCCGTGGTCACCGTGGCGGTGGCGGCCGGAGGCATGCGCAGCATCACCTTCGTCCAGGCCTTCCAGTACTGGCTGAAACTCACCGCCCTGCTGGTGCCCGCCGTGTTCCTGCTGCTCGCCTGGCGCACGGACCACACTCCGGCCCCTTCCTGGGACGAACGGCCCGTCTTCCAGCGCTCAACCCAGGTGCGCCTCGACAGTCCGCTGACCCTCACCGTCCACGAGCCGGTACGGATCACCGCGACCGGAACCGTCGACGGACGGGCCCTGGACGGCGGCCCGCTCACCCTCGACGCGGGCTCCCACCGGATCGGCGCCGACACCACCCTGGGCTTCCCGCCCGGCGCCCGTGTACCCCTGCCCGACGCAGGCGGCGCCGACGCGGCCCCGTCGAGCTGGGCGAACCCGCTGTCGGCCGGCCGCGAACAGCACGGCCTGTACGCCACCTACGGACTGATCCTCGCGACGTTCCTCGGCACCATGGGCCTGCCGCACGTCGTCGTGCGCTTCTACACCAACCCCGACGGCCGCGCCGCCCGCCGCACCACCGTCGTCGTACTCGGCCTGCTCGGCGCCTTCTATCTGCTGATCCCGCTCTACGGCGTGCTCGGCCGGCTCTACGCGCCCGACCTGCTGCTCACCGGCGACACCGACGCGGCCGTCCTCGTGCTGCCGCAGCGGCTGATCGGCGGAGTCGGCGGCGACCTGCTCGGCGCACTCGTCGCGGGCGGCGCCTGCGCGGCGTTCCTGTCCACCGTCTCCGGACTCACCATGTCCGTCGCCGGCGTCCTCGCCCAGGACGTGCTGCCGACCCTCGGCATCCGGCACTTCCGGCTGGCGACGCTGCCGGCGATCGCGGTACCCACCGCCGCCAACACCGTCGTCAGCGACCTGCCCGTGGCCGACGCGGTAGGCCTGGCCTTCGCCGTGTCCGCCTCCTCGTTCTGCCCGCTGTTGCTCCTCGGCATCTGGTGGCGCGGCCTCACCCCGCCCGGCGCCGTCGCCGGACTGCTCCTCGGCGGCGGCTCGGCGCTCGCCGCGGTGACGGTGACCATCGCGGGCGGCGCCCGCTCCGGCCGGCTGCACACCCTGCTGGCCTGGCCCGCCGTCTGGTCGGTGCCGGTGGGGTTCGCCGCGATGGTGCTGATCTCCCTGGCCACCCGCGACCGCGTCCCCGAGAGCGCCGCCGCCACGATGGCCCGGCTCCATCTGCCCGAGACACTCACCGGCCGGCCCGCCCTGCTCGACACCCAGGGGCGCCCGTGAGCGCACTCGGCACCGTCGCCCTGGCCCTCGCCGCGCTCGCCCTGTTCGCGCTCGGCGCCGCCCTCGGCCACGCCGGCGCCCGCCGGCAGCAGGAGAACCCGGCCGGTCCCGGCACCCCCGTCGAACGGGCCACCTTCCACACCCTGCACACGGCCTCGCTCGCCGCACCGCCCCTGCGCGCCGGCCTCACCGCGGACACGGCCCGCAAGGCGGCCCGGCGACTGCGCCCCCTGCTCGGCACGGTCGCCCTCGCCCTCACCGACGAGGAGTCCGTGCTGGCCTGGGACGGTGTCGGCGACCATCACCGCGAGGAGGCCGAGGCGCACCTCGCCCACGCCCTGCGCACCGGCCGTGCCCAGACCTTCGCGCTGTCCTGCGACGACGACACCTGCCCCGTCCGCCGCGGGGTCGTGGCACCGCTCACCGTCGACGGCCGGGCCCCCGGCACGCTCGCCGCGTTCGGCGACCAGGAGTCCGCCGTGATCGTCCGGGCCGCCGAGGAGGTGGCCCGCTGGGTCTCCGTCCAGCTCGAACTCGTCGACCTGGACCGGGCCCGCTCCAGCGTGATCGAGGCGGAGATCCGGGCCCTGCGCGCCCAGATCTCCCCGCACTTCATCTACAACTCCCTCGCGAGCATCGCCTCGTTCGTCCGCACCGACCCCGAGCGGGCCCGGGAACTCCTCCTGGAGTTCGCCGACTTCACCCGCTACTCCTTCCGCCGGGGCGGCGACTTCACCACCCTCGCCGAGGAGCTGCGCTCCATCGAGCAGTACCTCGAACTCGCCCGCGCCCGCTTCGGCAGACGCCTCGAGGTGACTCTGCGGATCGCCCCCGAGGTGCTGCCGGTCACCCTGCCCTTCCTCTGCCTGCAACCCCTCGTCGAGAACGCGCTCAAACACGGTCTGGAGGAGTCCGTCGACCGCAGCCGCATCACGATCACCGCGGAGGACGAGGGCACCGAGGCCCGGGTCGTCATCGAGGACAACGGCGTCGGCATGGACCCGCAGCGCCTGCGCGAGATCCTGCGCGGCAGGGGCGGCCCGTCGGCCGGCATCGGCCTGAGCAACGTGGACATGCGACTGCGCCAGGTGTACGGCGACGCGCACGGCCTGGTCATCGAGACCGGCGTCGGGGCCGGCACGAAGATCACCGTACGCGTCCCGAAGTTCCGTTCCGGCGTCCGTCCCGTACACCCGCCGACATGAACGCGACGACATGAGAGAGAAGGAGCGCATGGACACCGAGCCCGCCTTCCCCGCCGCCGACCAGGCCGTGGCCCTGCTGCGCGAGCTGGGAGCGGAAGGCATGGCCCACCCCGGCGGCACCCTCCTCGCGCACCTGAGGCGCGTCCAGGCCCGGCTCGCCCTGTGGCAGGCCCGCCCCGCCCTCCAGCTCGCCGGGCTCTGCCACGCGTTCTACGGCACCGACGGCTTTCCCACCGGACTACTGCCCGTGGACCGCCGTACGGACCTCGCGGCGGTGATCGGCACCGAGGCCGAGGAGATCGTCTACGTGTACGCCTCCTGCGACCGGAAGGCCACCTACCCGGATCTCGCCCGGCCCGACGCCCCCTTCCACGACCGCTTCACCGGCCTCGCCCGGGTTCCGGAGCCGCGGCTGCGCCGGGACTTCGCCGAACTGTCGGCCGCGAACGAACTCGACCTCGCCCGCATCGACCCCGCCTTCCGCGACCAGTGGGGCCCCGACCTCCTCGCCCTCTTCACCCGGCTTCAGGACCTGCTCAGCGCCGACGCCTGGCTGGACTGCCGCACGGTCCTCGCCGCGTCCGCGCAGTGAGACCTGCCTTGCCTGTGCCGGATGCCCGACGCAGTCTGTTCGTATGGGCGCTCAGGACGGCCCGACCCTCATCACGTCCGTGCAGCGGGCCTTCCGGCTGCTGGAGGCGGTGAGCGCGCACGAGAACGGCGCGCCGGCGAAACAGCTGGCACGCGAGACCGGGCTGCCCCTGGCCACCGCCTATCACCTGCTGCGCACCCTGGTCCACGACGGGTACCTGCGCAAACTCGACGACGGTGTCTTCGTCCTGGGCGAGAAGCTGACGTCGCTGCACTCGGCGGGCAACACCCAGGCGCTGCTCAGCCGCGTCCGCCCCACGCTCACCGCGCTGCGGGACGAGCTGGCCAGTGCCTCCTACCTCACGTTCTACGAGGACGGCGAGATCAGGGTCGCCGAGATCGTCGACGGCCCCCGTGCGCCTCGGGCGGAGCTCTGGGTGGGGTTCGAGGACGCCGCCCACGCCACCGCGCTGGGCAAGTCCGTGCTGCGGGAACTGGACGAGGACGGCCGCCAGGACTACCTGTCCCGGCACCACCTCCCCGATCTCACGCCACGGACCATCACCAGCCGTCCGGAACTGCTGCGCAGGCTCGACACCTCCCCCCTGGCACCGGCCGTCACGGACCTCGAGGAGTACGCACTCGGCACGGTGTGCGTCGCCGTGCCCGTCTACTCCGGGGACACACTCGGCTCGCTCGGTGTCTCCCTGCCGGTGGAGCGGCACGCGCAGCTCCAGGAGATCCGGTCACGGCTGATCCGGGTCGCGAGACGTGTGACCACGAGCCTCTCGCTCACTATCTGAAAATCCACGCCTTGTGGCTGCCCACGCTCAGCCCGTTTCCTGGAATGACCGGATGTTCCGGTATGTGCACCCCGTAAAGGCGAGGACTTCGGACGAGACATGAGGCAGGCGCGACACCACTGGCCGACACGGCCGTCGAGCAACCGGGCGAGCCGGCTCCGGGCATCCGCCCACCGGCGTGGAGCCGGGCCGCTCGCCGCCGGGATGCCCGTGCTGCCGGTGCTGATCGTCTCCGTCGTCGTCATCGTCGACCTCGCCGGTGGCGCGGGGATGATCTGCCTGCCGCTGCTGGTGGCCGGACCCGCGCTGGCCGCCACCACCAACGGGCCGCGCGGTGTGCTCTGCGTCGGTCTCCTGGCCGCCGTGCTGGGCGCGGTGCTGGGCGCCAGGGGCGGGGTTCCCCACCGTGAACTGGCGGCCGTCGTGTCGGCCCTGCTGGCCGTCACCGCGGCGAGTGCCCTGGCCAGCGCGTTGCGCGGCCGCCGGGAACGGGTCCTCGCGGCGGTCCGTACGGTCGCGGAGGCCGCCCAGCACGCCCTCCTCCAGCCCGTCCCGGAGACCGTCGGCCCTTTCCAGGTGGCCGTCCGTTACAGCGCCGCCGCGGCGGAGGCCCGGATCGGCGGGGATCTCTACGCCCTGGTGTCCACCCCGCACGGGGTCAGGCTGATCGTCGGCGACGTGCGCGGCAAGGGGCTGCCTGCCGTGGGGACCGCCGCACTGGTGCTCGGCGTCTTCCGTGAGGCCGCCTACGACGAGCCCGACCTCCTCGCCGTCGTCGACCGGATCGAGCGGAGCCTGGCGCGCAACCTCGGCCCCGACGACTTCGTCACCGCCGTGGTCGCCGGCTACCCGGGGACGGGGCAGCTGGAGGTCGTCAACTGCGGACACGCGCCCCCCCTGCTGATCTCCGCGTCCGGAGCGGTCGAGGCGGTGGAGTCCACCGATCCCGCTCCGCCGCTCGGGCTGCGCGCCCTGTCGGGTCAGGCCCCGCGCCTCCAGCTCCTGCCCTTCGCCGACGGAGAACAGCTGCTGCTCTACACCGACGGGGTCACCGAGGCCCGTGACCACGCTCGCGAGTTCTACCCGCTGGCCGAAGGGGTGGCCCGCCACGCCTGCGACGAGCCGGCACGTACGCTCACCGCGCTCCATGACGAACTGCTGGCCCACGTGGGCGGCCGGCTGCACGACGACGCCGCGCTGCTCCTGCTGCGCAAGCGGACCGTGGCCGAACCCGTCCCCGCGCAGTCCCGGCCGGAGGCCGGGCTTCAGACCGCGACGATGTCGGCCCAGCGGGTGACCCCGCCGGCGTGGACGCGTATGCCGTGACGCGTCGCGAGGGCGTGCACGATCGCCTCGCCCCGGCCGTGCTCGTCCGGGTCGATCCCGACCCGGGACTGTCCGCCCAGAAGCGCGGGACCGGTGTCGGTGACCTCGACGCGCAGGGTGCGGTGCTCGTCGGACCGAACCCACGACAGCCGCAGCCGGGCCGGGGGCAGGGCGTGCACGATCGCGTTGGTGACCAGCTCGGACACCATCAGCAACGCGTCCTCGACGATCTCCGAGGACACGTCCCAGTCGGCGAGGACGGTGCGCGCACGGCGGCGTACAGCCGGGACGGCGCCGGTGACGGGAGGCAGCGAACACACGTGTTCGCACGCCTCACGCAGCAGCGTGTTGAGCTGAGCCGCCATGTTCACTCCTCGGGTGTTCCTGCCGGCCGTGCGCCGTTCCGCGGTCGCTTTTCCGGGCTTTGAAGCACGTTATGGAGACAAACCAGGCGGGTCAATGAACGATGGTCGGCATTACCGAACGCTTTGCGTCCCGTCCGAAGCGAGGCCGCCCCATCCGCCCGTGAAGCGAAGCGCCCCCGGCGGTAATACGCTCGCTTCATGGCCGGCCCAGTCCAGTCCATCGAACGGGCGGCGGCGATCCTGCGGCTGCTCGCGGCCGGGCCCCGCCGACTCGGGCTCGGCGAGGTGGCGGCCTCGCTGGGCCTGGCGAAGGGCACCGCCCACGGCATCCTGCGCACGCTCCAGCACGTGGACTTCGTGGAACAGGACGCGGCGACTGGAAAGTACCAGCTCGGGGCCGCCCTGCTGCACCTCGGCACCAGCTACCTGGACGTCAACGAGCTGCGGTCGCGCTCCCTCAACTGGGCCGACGCCCTCGCCGCCCGCAGCGGGGAATCGGTGCGCCTGGGGACCCCGCTGGAGGGCAGGGTTCTCGTGGTGCACCACGTGTTCCGGCCGGACGACACCTTCCAGACCCTGGACGTGGGCTCGCTGCTGCCCCTGCACGCCTCCTCGCTCGGCAAGGTGCTGCTGGCCTACGGGGCGGCAGCCCTGGAGCCGGGCCAGGAACTGCAGCTGGAGTCGTACACCCGGCACACCCTGGTCACCCCCGAGCAGCTGACCCGGGCGCTCGCCGAGGTCCGGGAACTCGGCTGGGCCGCCGAGATCCAGGAGATGAGCATGGGCGAGGCCGGGCTCGCCGCGCCGATCCGAGGCCACGGCGGCCTCGTCGTCGGCGCCATCGGGCTGTCCGGGCCCGTCGAGCGGATCTGCGACAACCAGGGTCACCCCCGCCCGAGTCAGATCACCCTGATCCGCGAGGCCGCGCGGGCGATCTCCAGAGACCTGGGGGCCGCTCGCTGGTAGACCCGGACCGCCGCTCCCCGACCCGTCGGAAGGCAGACCCGATCATGGCTGAACGGTACGTAATGTCCATCGATCAGGGCACCAACTCCACCCGATGCATTCTGTTCGACCACCGAGGACGGCTGGTGTCGGTCGCACAGAGGGAGCACCAGCAGCACTTCCCCCGGCCCGGCTGGGTCGAGCACGACGCCGTCGAGATCTGGCACAACCTGCAGCGCGTCGTGCCCGAGGCGCTGTCCGGCGCCGGCCTCGACGCAGGACAGGTCGCCGCCATCGGCCTGGCCAACCAGCGGGAGACCACCGTGCTCTGGGACCGGCGCACGGGCGCTCCGCTGGGCCGGGCGATCGTCTGGCAGGACACCCGCACCGCGCCGCTCGTCGAGGACCTCGGACAGCGGCCCGGAGAGGAGTTCTTCCTGGAACGGTGCGGTCTGCCGCCCTCCACCTACTTCTCGGCGCTGCGGATCCGCTGGCTGTTCGACCACGTCAAGGGCCTGGAACAGCGCGCGAAGGACGGGGAGGTGCTGTTCGGAACGATCGAGAGCTGGCTCATCTGGAACCTCACCGGCGGCGCCGACGGCGGCCTGCACATCACCGACCCCACCAACGCCAGCCGCACGATGCTGATGAACATCCGCAGCCTCACCTGGGACAAGGAACTCCTGGCCTTCTTCGGTGTGCCCCACTCGATGCTGCCCGAGATCCGGTCCTCCGCCGAGACGTACGGAGACGCCCGCTCGCTGCTCCCGGGCGTCTCCATCACGGGCGCCCTCGGCGACCAGCAGGCCGCCCTCTTCGGCCAGACCTGTTTCTCCCCGGGCGAGGCGAAGTGCACCTACGGAACGGGCAGCTTTCTGCTGCTCAACACCGGCAACGACCTCGTGCGGTCCCGGAACGGACTCCTCACCACCGTCGCCTACAAGATCGGGGACTCGCCGCCGGCCTACGCCCTGGAAGGTTCGATCGCCGTCACCGGCGCTCTGGTCCAGTGGTTCCGCGACCGCCTGGGGCTGATCAGCAGCGCCCCGGAGATCGAGACCCTCGCGCGGACGGTCGAGGACAACGGCGGCTGCTACATCGTCCCCGCCTTCTCGGGTCTGTTCGCACCCCACTGGCGCAGCGACGCGCGCGGCGTCATCGTCGGCCTCACCTCGTACATCACCAAGGGACACCTGGCCCGAGCCGTCCTGGAGGCCACCGGATGGCAGACGCGTGAGGTCGTCGACGCCATGAACGCCGACTCCTCGATCGCCCTCAAGCAGCTCAAGGTCGACGGCGGCATGACGGCCGACAACCTGCTCATGCAGTTCGTGGCCGACGTGCTCGACGTCCCCGTGGTGCGGCCCATGGTCGCCGAGACCGTCTCCCTCGGCGCCGCCTACGCGGCCGGCCTCGCCGCCGGCTACTGGTCTGACCTGGCGGTACTGCGCCGCAACTGGCACCGGGCCGGCCAGTGGCTGCCCGACATGGACCCCGGGGTGCGGCAGTGGGAGTACGAGAACTGGCAGCGGGCCGTCGAGCGGTCTCTGGGGTGGGTGAGACCGCCGCGGTCGCCCTGAGCCGGGCTGTCCGTCAGGCCTGCGGTCCGGTCTCGGCGGCCAGGGCCGCTGATTCGGCGAGCGTCAGTCCTCCCGGGTGTCGGAGGGGATCCACCAGACGAACTCGTACCACTCGTACGCGTCGCGGCGCCGGTGGGCGCACAGCCGGGCGATGCCCCGGACGGGGGAGAGCCGCAGCAGCTCCAGCCGAGCCCGGTCGAGGTCTGCTCCCAGGGGCCGATCCGCAGGGCCTGCCCCGACGGGTGCACGGGGGGCGTCCGAGAGGAACCAGCTCAGGACCGGACCACGAGCCCGGCTCGACGCGGGACTTCGCCTGGCCGAGCAGCAGCGGTCGGCCCTCCGCGTCACGCGTGTCGACTCCGCCCACGTGCCGCCCCCCTGTGCCTCGACTCACGCACCAGCACGCCCGACACCACTGACAGCCCTGCCCCGGTGCCGGACTTGATCACCAGCATGGACAATAGGCGTACGGAGCAGGGTTCTTGAGAGCACAGGACGGGGGCATGATGCTGGAGGAACTGATTCTGGCCGGAGGCACCACGGTGGTCGGGGCCATGGCCACCGACTCCTGGACGGTCGCGCGGAGCGGGATCGCCAAGCTGTTCGGCCGCCGCGGAGAGGGCCGGCAGGCTGCCGTCGAGGCCCAGTTGGACAACAACGCGGCCCTGGTCGTGCGGGCGGACGACGCCGAGCGGGTCCGGCAGAGCCTGCTCCCCGTGTGGCAGCTGGAGTTGGAGTCGCTGCTCGGCGAACACCCGGACGCCGCCGACGAACTGCGGGCGCTGATCGGCGAGATCCAGCAGCGGCTGCCCGAGACGCAGCGCGCATGGGTGCAGAACAACGTCGCCAAGGACGGCGGGCAGGTCTTCGCGGTCCAGGGCGGCAACGTCATCGTGCACCAGGCTCCGCCGGGACAGGGAGGCGGCGGAGAAGCCAAGTGACCCATGCGGTCCCGGGGCCCCGGCAGGTGGTCCGTGTCGAGGGCGGGTTCGGGTACGGCGTCATCGGTGCCGATCTGCATGTCTTTCCCGACCGCGGCCCGGTCTATCTGCTCTCCGAGCACCGTCCGGCCGTCGCTGCCGTGGACCAGGACACCGCCTGGCTCACCGCCCAGCCCAGCCGTCTGCTCAACGCCCGTTTCCAGATCGTCGACTTCACCGGCCGTGACCGGGAGCGGGCCGAGCTGGCCGGGTGGCGCGACGGCGACGGCCCGCGCGCCGCGGCCCTCTGGCTGCACGGCCCCGGCGGCCAGGGCAAGACCCGGCTCGCCGCCCGGTTCGCCGCCGACAGCGCCGCGGCGGGCTGGAAGGTCGTCACGGCCACCCACGGGTCCGGCACCGTCCAGCCGCACCTGGGCAGCCAGGACCTGCGCCTCGACGGTGCCGCCGGGCTGCTGCTGGTCGTCGACTACGCCGACCGCTGGCCGCTCTCCCATCTGACCTGGCTGTTCAGCAACAAGCTGCTCGACCGCCAGCTGCCGACCCGGGTGCTGCTGCTCGCCCGGTCCGTCAGCCCCTGGCCGGCCGTGCGCGCCGCGCTGGAGGACACCGGGATGGAGACCGGCGACCGCGCGCTACGGCCGCTGGACGACCGGATTGGTGGACTCGGCGAGCGGCAGACCATGTTCACCGTCGCCCGGGACTGCTTCGCCGCCCGCTACGGTCTCACCGGCCCGTCCGTCATCGCCGTACCCGACCACCTGGACCGGCCGGAGTTCGGTCTCGTCCTCGCGCTGCACATGGCCGCCCTGGTGGCCGTCGACGCCCACACGCGCGGCAGCAGACCCCCGCGGGACATGGCGGGCCTGTCCGCCTACCTGCTCGACCGGGAACACCGGCACTGGACCCGGCTGTACGAACTCCGGCTGGAGGGCCTCGACTTCGAGACGCCGCCCAGCTCCATGAGCCAGGTGGTCTTCACCGCGGCGCTCACCGGGGCCGCCGCACACCCGGACGGCACCGCGCTGCTGAGCGGTCTCGGTCTGGAGCGCCCCGGGCGGCTGCTCACCGACCACACCACCTGTTATCCGCCCGAGGAGCCCGGCGCCGTCCTGGAACCGCTCTACCCCGACCGGCTGGCCGAGGACTTCCTCGCCCTGAGCCTGCCCGGACACCAGGTGACCGGCCACCCCACCGCTCCCTGGGCGGCCGACGTCGTCGGCGCGCTCGTCGCCCGCGACCCGGACGGCTCGCCACCCGCGTACCTCGCCCGTGCCCTGACCTTTCTGGCCTCGGCCGCGGCGCCGCACCGCTGGCCGCACGCCGTCCGGCACCTGGAAACCCTGCTGCGCGCGGACCCGGCCCTGGCGGTCGACGCCGGCGGTGCCGCCCTGACCGCGCTCGCCGCCCTCGACCTCGCCCCCGCCGTCCTGGAAGCCGTCGACGCGCACCTGCCCCGCCAGGGGCAGCCGGACCTCGACGCGGGGATCGCCGCCTTCGCCCGGCGCCTCACCGACCACCGGCTCGCCGCCACCGACGACCCCGCCGAACACGCCCGGCTGTACCAGGACCTCGGGTTCCGCATGCTGCGCGCGGGCCACCGGGGCGACGCCGTGGCCGTCACCGAGCAGGCGGTCGGCATCCTCCGGCGGCTGGCCGCCGCCGACAGCGGCGCGCACGAGCCGGCTCTGGCCACCGCCCTGGCCGAGCTGAGCGAGCGCGCCTTCGCGGCGGACCGCGCGGAGGCGAGCCGCCGGGCCGCCGAGGAGGCCGTCGGCATCTTCCGGCGACTGACCGCCGTCGACGCGGCGTACGAACCCGGGCTCGCCGTCTCCCTGTCCTACCTGGGTCAGGGCATGTCGGAGGCGCGCAAGCCCGAGGAGGGCCTCGCGGCGACCGAGCGGGCCATGGGGATCTTCCAGCGGCTGGCGGCCACCGACCCCGTGACCTACGAGCCGGGTCTCGCCATGACGCTGGTGAACGCGGCCATCTTCTCCTGGCGGTTGCGGCGTTGGCCGGACGCCCTGACCGCCGCCGAGCGCGCGGTGGCCATCCTCCGGCGACTGGTGGCCGCCGGACCCGCGGCGGACACGTCCGGCCTCACCCGGCCCGTCGCGGTGGACGAGTCCGACCTGGCGACGGCCCTGGCCAACCTGGGCTTCTTCCTGTGGGGCGCGCGCCGCCGGGACGACGCGGTGACCGCCCTCCGGGAGGCTGCCGGGATCAACCGGCGGCTGGCGGAGGCCAATCCCACCGCCCATGAGGCCGAGCTGGCCAGGGTCCTGTCCTCCCTCGGCACCTACCTCTCGCTCAGCGGGCAGGGGAAGGAGGCACTGGCCGTCACCGAGGAGGCCATGGACCTCTGCCGGCGGCTCGCGGCGGAACGCCCCGCCGAGTTCGAGGAACTGCTGCGCGAGGTGTCCGAGGCCCACGAGGCGGTACGGGACCGGCTGAGCGGCGAGCCCGGCGAAGGCGGCAGGACCTGGACGCTGGAGGAGCACTACGTGACCCTCCTCAACCAGGACGAGGTCTGGCAGGACGCGCAGGACCGCCGCCACCGTCTCGACGACATGGAACCCCGTTACTGCGGGAACGTGCTGCGCTTCCTGCTCGGGCGGGCCGACGTCCTCTTCGAGGCGCTGGCCGACGGGCTCGTCGTCTCCGCCGAGTCGCTCGGCCGGTGGGACGGCGAGGACGCCGCGGCGTGGCTCGCCCGGCAGCCGCTCGCGGTCGCGCTGCGCCGCCGCTCGCAGGGCAAGCCCGCCCGGCCGGAGTCGTGCCACTGCGGTTACGCGATCCAGCCCGGCTGGAATCATGATCACTGCTATCCCGGCATCATCGTCGACTGAAGCCGAAGCCGAAGCCGAAGCCGACCGGCCGGACAAGGGGGGACTCGTGGGGGACGCGGCCGAGCTCGGCCAGACGGTGGTGGAGGTCGTGCGCGAGCGCTGGGGCGTCAAGCTGGGCGGCGACGGCCTCATCGCCCGCTTCACCGAACCGGGGTGGAGCTACGAGGAGGAGGTGCCGCGGCCCTGTCCCGAGTGCGACGGCAGGATGCACGCGCTGCGCAGGCCGTACGAGTCGGGCGGGCGCGTCTACCGCTATGTGGCCGTGGTCTGCCCGGTCTGCCCCGCCGCCTACACTCTCGCCGACCTCGGTGTGAAGACCTACGACAAGCTCGCCGCCCGGCCCGGGGCACAGGCGAAGTCCACGCCGGAGGCGAAGAAGCCGGCGGCCCCACGGCTGCGGGTGTCGCGGCCGACGACGGCGGCGCGGGTGTCGTCCCTGCTCCTCGGGCCCTGCCCCACGGAGCCCGGCGTCACCATCACCCCCAGCCACGCCTCCTCGCGCCCCGCGTGGCCCGCCGACCTGCCGGTGCCGACGGGCAGCGAGAAGCGCCGGCTGCTGTGGTGCAAGGTGACCGACCCGGCGTGGCGGCCCCCCGAAGGGGCGCTGGCGGCGGCCGACGACGTCCGGGTCATCCTCCCCGACGGCCCCGCCTTCGCCGACCTGCGCGGCCACCTCGCCGACCGGGGCGTACCCTTCCGTGTCGTCCGGCACTGGACGGAGAACGAACAGGTCGGCACGGTCTCCGACGTCGGCTCCGCCACCGGGCTGACGGCCCACCCCGCGCGTACGTTCGCCACGGGCTCCGCGATGCCGCCCGCGCCCGTCGCCGGGCCCGGCGCCCATGCGGCCCGGGACGCGTTCGAGGCCCAGTGGGACGCCCTGGAGGACGTTCCGGACGCCGACGGCGTCCCGTACGTGCCGGTGACCGACCTCGTCCCGGAGGACTGGACCCGCCTGCTGCCGCACCCCACCTTCAACCCGGCCCAGGCCGACGCCGTCCCCGCGGTGATGGAGGGCGACGACCACCTGATCGTCGTCGCCCCGACCGGCGCGGGCAAGACGCCCATCGGCATGGTCGCCGCGCTGCGGGCCCACGCCGCCGGCCGCAAGGCGGCCTGGCTGGTGCCCCAGCGGTCGCTGACCGACGAACTCGACCGCGAACTGGAGATCTGGCGGCGGCACGGGCTCACGGTCGTCCGGCTCACGGGGGAGTACGCCGTCGACGTCGACCTCATCCGCGAGGCCGACGTCTGGGTCGCCACCACCGAGAAGTTCGAGGCGATCTGCCGGAACGGTTCGCTGGGCGGCGCCCTCGCCGAGGTCGGTTGTCTGGTCGTCGACGAGATCCACCTGCTCGGCGATCCGGGACGCGGTGCCGTGCTGGAGGCCGTGCTCACCCGGGTGCGCGAGGACAGCGCCCAGACGCGCATCGTGGGACTGTCGGCGACCGTGGCCAACGCCGCCGAGGTCGCCGAGTGGCTGGGCGCCCGGCTGATCCGTACCGCATGGCGGCCCACCCGGCTGACCTGGCAGATCCCTCTGCTCCCCGCGCCGCGGGACGGCGAACGCTCGACGCGGGCCGCCGTGGCCCGCACCGCCGCGGCCGTGCAGCTGGCCCGGGCCGTCACCGACGAGGGCGGCAGCGTGCTCGTCTTCTGCAGCAGCAAGCGAGGGGTGCGCGCGACGGCCCTCGCCCTCGCCGCGGACCGGGGCGTGCCGACGCGCGGCGTCGACGCGGACGACACGGAACTCGTCGAGCGGCTGTGCGGCAAGGCCGGCGTGGGGCTGCACTACCGCGACTGGCCGTTCAAGCGCGAGGCCGAGCGGGCGTTCCGGGCCCGCGAGACCGACGTCCTCGTGGCGACCTCCACCGTGGCCGCCGGGGTGAACCTCCCCGCCCGCGCCGTGATCGTGCGCGACGTCCGGCTCGGCCAGGCCCGGATCGAGGTGTCCATGGTGCAGCAGATGTTCGGCCGTGCCGGGCGGGTCGGCGCGGGGGAACGGGAGGGCTGGGCCTTTCTGCTGGCGGACGACACGGAGCGCCCGCAGTGGCAGGCCCGCCTGACCGCCGGATACACCGTGCGCTCGCGGATCGGCGACCGGCTGCCCAACCACCTGCTCGCCGAGGTGGTGCAGGGACGGGTGGAGTCGCTGGAGGAGGCCGAGGACTGGTGGACCGGGACGTTCGCCTTCCATCAGGGGCACGACAGCGTGGAACCGCTCCACGACGCCGCGCTCTACCTGGCGGAGGCCGGCCTCCTGCGCTCCGCCCGCGGGCCGCAGGGCCAGGAGTTCCTGCAGGCGACCGAACTGGGCATCCTGACCAGCCGGTTCATGGTCGACGCCGAGTCGGCGTACGAACTGGCCGAAGGGGTCGGTAGGTTGCCCGTACCGGAGGACGCCGACCAGGCCGAGCAGCTGCTGACGAGGCTGCTTACCATGCAGCTCCCCGACCTGGCGGACGCGGCCTTCAGCGACCGGGCGCGCGCGACGCTGCGGCGGGTGCTGCGCCACCAGGGCCGGGTGGAGCAGCTGGAGCAGGACCAGGAGCAGCCGGACCAGGACGAGGGGCTGCTTCCCGGGGAACTGGCCTACGCGGTCCTGCTGCTGGTGGCCTCCAGCCCGCAGGCGTTCGCCACGCGCGGCGGCTACGTGCTCGGCATCCCGGCCGACAGCCTGACCGGCGTCCTGGACGAGGCCCAGCGCTACCTGGCCTGGCTGGGCGCCCAGGGTGAACTGGGCACCGTCCACCCCTGGGCGGCCGTCGTGGCCGCGGACCTGGCCGAACGCATCCGCTGGCGCACGCTGGGGCCGGGGCGCGGGGCCGGGCGGCTGCTGTGGATGTGCGGGCGCATGGCCACACCGCAGCTCGCCCCCCGCCTCGTACCGCGGATGTGGCGGGCGGCGCGGGACCGCGGTGTCGGCGCCCCGGACTGGACGGGCACCACCCCGCCGCGCGACAGCGCGCTTGCGCCGGGGCGCTACCAGGCACTGCTGAAGCAGCGGGCCACCGGCGCCGTCCTCACTCCGCACTCCGGCTCCGTGCAGGTGACGGCCCCGCACGGCGCGGTGATCTGCCTCTGGGACGGCGCGACGACGGTCCGCTACGCGTCGGACGGCACCCCGGCCCGGCTGGACCACCCGCCCGCCGCCCCCGACGACCCCTCGGCGGGCCGGCGCGGCGCTGCGGTCTTCACTCGCGGCGACCACCTGGCCGCCGGCTGGCTCGCGGCCTACAACGCGACCGGGGACGGGGCATGAGGCGGCCGCACCCACTGCGCCCGTGTTACGACTGTGGCGACTCGGTGTGCGGGACTCCGGCTGCTGCCGGATGGTGGGGACATGCGGACGTCCCAGGCGATGAGCGAGGCCGACTTCCGGTCGCTGTACCGGCGCTCGAGGGACACGGCGCCCGGCGGCGGCGCGGGCCGGGGCGCCCTGGAGACGATCACCGAGGCGCAGGTGCTGGCGGCCGTCCGTGAGGTGCGGTCCGGACGTGCGGTGTCGCTCGCGGCACCCGTGAACACGCGTGTCGCACCGGACGACGCCGAACCGGCCGAGCACCGGCTCATCGCTCCGGAAGGCGGCCGCCCTCGTGCGAGCGGCCTGGATTTCGCGCGCGACCGTATCGCCATGAACATTCACGGTGACGTGAACTGCCACCTCGACGCTCTGTGCCACGTCCTCTACGACGGCACGCTGCACGGCGGTCTGCCTGCGGCGGACGTGCTCTCACCGGACGGCGCCGGCGCCCTGTCCGTCGATCTGGCCCGCGACGGCATCGTCGGCCGTGGGGTTCTCCTCGACATCCCCCGGCTGCACGGCGTCCCCTGGCTCGAACCGGGGTCGAACGTGACCGCCGAAGACCTCGCCGCCGCGGAGGCCGAGCAGGGGGTTCGAGTGGGCCGGGGCGACATTCTCCTCGTGCGCGTCGGACACCGCCTGCGGCGCGAGGAACTCGGTCCCTGGGACGTGTCCGGCGCTCGCGCCGGGCTCCATCCGGCCGCCATGGAGTTCCTGGCCGAGCGGGAGGTGTCCGTGCTCGGGAGCGACGGCAACAACGACACGGGCCCCAGCGCCGTGCAGGGGGTCGCGTACCCGGTGCATGTGCTCGCCGTCCACGCGATGGGCCTGCATCTGCTCGACTACCTGCGGCTCGAGGACCTCGCGCCGGTCTGCGCCCGGCAGGGCCGCTGGTCCTTCCTCTGCGTGATCGCCCCGCTCCGGCTGCCCTCGGCCACCGGTTCCCCGGTCAATCCGCTCGCGATCCTGTGACGGGCGCCCGCCTCGGTGATCCACCGCGCCCCGGCTCACCCGAACAGCCCAACTCGCCGGGTAGATCACCCGGAGCTACGTTGGTGAGCGGGGCGGGACGACGGCTGGGGTGAATTTCTCCTTCACCCCGGGCAGGACCGGACAAGGCTCCGAGGGCGGTGGCCTGCATGACCGAAGGGCAGCACTACGACGTCATTGTCATCGGCACCGGTGCGGGCGGTGGCACCATCGCCCACCGGCTGGCGGGGACGGGAAAACGGATCCTCCTTCTGGAACGCGGCGGCTATCTGCCCCGCGAACGTGACAACTGGGACTCGACCGCGGTCTTCGTCAAAGGCAAGTACCGTGCTCCGGAGTTCTGGTTCGACAAGAACGGCAACACATTTCCGCCCGAGGTCAACTACTACGTGGGCGGCAACACCAAGTTCTACGGCGCCGCACTCTTCCGCATGCGCCCGGAGGACTTCGGCGAGATCCGCCATCACGACGGCATCTCGCCCGCCTGGCCGCTGCGCTACGAGGACTTCGAGCCCTACTACACACGGGCCGAACACCTCTACCTCGTGCACGGCCGGCACGGCGAGGACCCCACCGAGGGGCCCACCAGCGCTCAGTACGCCTACCCGCCGGTCCAGCACGAGCCCCGCATCGAGCAGCTCAGCCACGACCTGGAGAAGCAGGGGCTGCACCCCTTCCACCTCCCGATCGGCGTGAATCTCACCCAGGACGACCGGGGCCGGGCCGTCCACACCAGCGTCTGCATCCGCTGCGACCGCGTCGACGGCTTCCCCTGCCTGGTCGGCGCGAAGTCCGACGCCCAGGTCATCTGCGTCGACCCCGCCCTGGAACAGGCCAACGTCGAGATGGTCACCCACGCGGACGTACGGCGCCTCGAGACGGACGCGACCGGCCGGAGTGTCACCAAGGTCGTCGCCACCGTGGGGGACGAAGAGCCCGCCACCGTGGAGTTCAGCGCCGACATCGTGGTCGTGGCCTGCGGCGCCGTCAACTCCGCCGTCCTGCTGCTGCGTTCGGCCGACGACCGGCATCCGCAGGGCCTGGCCAACAGCTCGGACGTCGTGGGCCGGTACTACATGCGGCACAACAACATGGCCCTCATGGCCGTGTCCCGGGAACCGAACGACACCAAGTTCCAGAAGACTCTGGCGCTGCACGACTGGTACCTGGGATCCGACGACTGGGACTACCCCCTGGGCGGGATCCAGATGCTCGGCAAGTCCGACTCCGAGCAGATCCACGGCGAAGCGCCCCGCTGGGCCGGGGCGGTCGCCCCGGACATGCCGTTCGAGGTGCTGGCCCACCACGCGGTCGACTTCTGGCTGTGCGGGGAGGATCTGCCGGTCGCCGAGAACCGCGTCACCCTGGACCGGGACGACGGGATCCACCTGGCCCTCGACGAGAAGAACAACATCGCCGGGCTGGAGCGCCTGCGGCACAAACTGCAGGGTCTTCTCGGCCACTTGGACATGCACGAACATCATCTGCTGCCGCACAGCATCTACCTGCACAAGGGCATGCCCATCGGTGCAACGGCGCACCAGGCGGGCACGGTCCGCTTCGGCAGCGACCCCGCCAGTTCGGCCCTGGACGTCAACTGCAAGGCCCACGACGTCGACAACCTCTACGTCGTCGACACGAGCTTCTTCCCGAGCATCGGAGCGGTCAACCCCTCGCTGACCGCCATAGCCAACGCCCTGCGGGTCGGCGACCACATCGCGGAGCGGCTGCAATGACCTCCCACCCCCCGGCCGACGGCAGCACCCGGCACCGTACGCCACAGGAACGAGCGGCACTCGGCAAGGCGGCCCGTTCCTGCGCACCCCGCTCCAGCCACGCCGAGTTCGCCCCCACAAAGAAGCGGCCCGACCCGGTGGACGTCATCGAGGCGCAGTCGGCGAAGCGGGTGCCCGAGCTCGTACCGATCCGCTACGGAAGGATGACCGAGTCACCTTTCCGCTTCTACCGAGGGGCCGCCGCCATCATGGCCGGGGACCTGGCCGGCACTCCGCGGTCCGGGATCACGGTGCAGCTGTGCGGTGACGCGCACCTGCTGAACTTCCGGCTGCTGGCCTCGCCCGAGCGCCGCCTGATGTTCGACATCAACGACTTCGACGAGACACTGCCCGGCCCGTGGGAGTGGGACCTCAAGCGGCTGTCCGCCAGCTTCGTCATCGCGGGCCGGGCCAACGGCTTCAGCGTGGAGGAGCGCGCCCGCGTCGTACGGGCGACGGTGCGGTCCTACCGCGAGTGGATGCGGGAGTTCGCCGCGATGGGCAATCTTCCCTTGTGGTACGCCCAGTTCGAGGAGCACGGGGTGCAGTCCCGGTTCGTCCAGGACATGAGCGCGCGGGCCCGCGGCATCTGGTCGGAGGCGGTGGCGAAGGCACGCACCCGGGACAGCCTCCAGGCTTACCGCAAGCTCACCCGCGTCGTCGACGGGGAGGTCCGCATCGCGCCGGATCCGCCGCTGATCACGCCGCTCCAGGACCTGCTTCCGGACGCCGAGCGCGGCGCGCTGGAGAAACAGATCCGCCGGCTGCTCGAACGGTATTCGAAGACTCTGCAGTCGGACCGGCGGTTCCTGCTGGAGCAGTACCGGATCGTCGACGTGGCCCGCAAGGTGGTCGGCGTCGGCAGCGTGGGCACCCGTTGCTGGATCGCGCTGCTGCTCGGCAGGGACGGCGAGGACCCGCTGTTCCTGCAGGCCAAGGAGGCCGACGAATCGGTGCTGGCACCCTTCGCCGGTGCCAGTCGCCTCCGGTCGCAGGGCGAGCGCGTGGTCTCCGGCCAGCGGCTCATGCAGGCCACGAGTGACATCTTCCTGGGCTGGGAGCGGGCCGACGGCATCGACGGCCGCCGACGGGACTTCTACGTCCGGCAGTTGCGCGACTGGAAGGGCATCGCCGAGCCCGAGAGCATGCTGCCGCCCGGACTGCAGGCCTTCGGTGAGATGTGCGGTGCCACGCTGGCTCGCGCACACGCGAGGTCGGGCGACCGGATCGCCATCGCCTCGTATCTGGGCAGCGGTGACGTCCTCGACCGGGCGCTCGTGACGTTCGCCGAGCTCTACGCCGACCAGAACGAGAGGGACCACCAGGCACTCGTCGACGCCGTCCGTACGGGACGGGTCACGGCGGCACAGGCCTGAGCAGGGGGCACAGCAAGGAGACCGCCATGGATCGCTACCCGCCCATCGCCGACCACGGGCTCATCGGGGACCTGCAGACCGCGGCTCTGGTGTCGTCACACGGCGTGATCGACTGGTTCGCGGCGCCGCGCTTCGACTCGCCCAGTGTCTTCGCCGCCCTGCTCGACCACGACGGCGGCGGTCACTTCCTGCTCGCGCCGGAGCACCCCGAAGGGACCTGGAAGCAGCTCTACTACCCGGACACCGCCGTCCTGGTGACCCGCTTCATGTCACCCGACGGAGTCGGCGAGATCATCGACTACATGCCGGTCCAGCCGGAACCGAAAGCGACCGACCGGCACCAACTGGTGCGTGTGGCGCGCACGGTGCGCGGCTCCGTGCGATTCGAGCTCGCATGCCGGCCGCGGTTCGACTACGCGCGGGCCGGCCACCGACTCGACCTGACGCCCGAGTGGGCGACGTTCCACGCCCCGGGCGCGACCGCCCACCTTCAGAGCGACATCCCGCTCGAACAGGACGGACAGGACGTCCGGGGCGCCCGCACGCTCAACGCGGGAGAGGCGGCCGCCGTGGTGTTCACCATGTGCCCGCCGGGCGGACAGGCGCCACCACAACCGACCATCGAAAGGATCACCGAAGACGCCTGGGACAACATCAACTTCTGGCATCAGTGGGTGAGCACCTCGCGCTACCGCGGCCGCTGGACGGACATGGTGCACCGCTCCGCCATCACCCTCAAGCTCCTGACCTACGCCCCCACGGGCGCACCCGTCGCCGCCGCCACCATGGGGCTGCCCGAGCAGGTCGGCGGTGAGCGCAACTGGGACTACCGGTACACCTGGGTGCGGGACGGGTCCCTGTCGGTCCGGGCCCTGCTCGATCTCGGCTTCGTGGAGGAGGCGACCCGCTTCATCCACTGGCTCGGCGACCGCCTCCACGCCCAGGAGGGACCGGACGACGAACCCCTGCAGATCATGTACCGGGTCGACGGTGACCCTCAGCTGACGGAGGAGATCCTGGAGCACTTCGAGGGTTACCGCGGCTCCTGCCCGGTCCGGGCCGGCAACGCCGCCTCCGACCAGCTGCAGCTCGACATCTACGGCGAGGCCCTGTACGCCCTGGCCGAGGGCCGTGAGGTCGGCGAGCACGTGGGCTATCACGGGTGGAAGGGCCTTGCGGCCACCTTGGACTGGCTCGCCGACTCCTGGGACCGGCCCGACGAAGGGATCTGGGAGACCCGGGGCGGACGCAAGGACTTCACCTACAGCCGGGTGATGTGCTGGACCGCCTTCGACCGTGGTCTGAAGCTGGCGGCCGAGTTCAGCAGGCCGGCCGACACCGTGCGCTGGACACGCGCCCGGGACGAGATCCTGGAACAGGTCATGCAACGCGGCTGGAACGAGAAGGAGCACGCCCTCGTCCAGTACTACGGAGGCGACGTACTGGACGCGTCCCTTCTGCTCGCCCCCCGTGTCGGATTCCTCTCCCCCCAAAGCCCCGGCTGGCTCGACACCCTGGACGCCATGGACCGTGTCCTCGTCTCCGACAGCCTGGTCTACCGCTACGACCCCAAGGCGTCTCCCGACGGACTGCGCGGTACCGAAGGAACGTTCAGTCTCTGCACGTTCCTGTACGTCGACGCCCTCGCCCGCTCGGGGCGACTCGCCGAGGCCCGCTATGCCTTCGAGAAGATGCAGACCTACGCGAACCACGTCGGCCTGTTCGCCGAGGAGATAGGTCCGAGCGGAGAACAACTCGGCAATTTCCCGCAGGCTTTCACCCATCTGTCCCTCATCGTGGCCGCCACGACGCTCAACGACGCGCTCGACCGGCTCCGGCAGGGACCCCCGGCCCGCTGACGCGCCCGCGAGCCCGCCTCTGATCGGGGGAAGATCCTCAGCCGGTCAGCCCAACGCGGACTCACTCACGGTGCGGCCCCTTTGCCACGGTGTTTGTGTGGCCCTGAACCTCCGGGCCACGGCCCGGCTGATCCGGGACACGGAGTGGAGGAGACAGACATCGTGAGTGCCGCCGAGGGTGCACCGCAGAACGTGATCCCCACAGATCTGCTCAAGGGGCAGAAAGCGCTCGTCACCGGCGCCAACTCCGGGATCGGCCGGGCCACGGCCGTCGCCCTGGGCCGGGCCGGAGCCGACGTGGTCGTGAACTACGTGGCCGGGCGTGAGGACGCCGAGCAGGTGGTCGAGGAGATCACAGCCCTCGGGGTGCGGGCGGCGGCCTACGAGGCGGACGTGTCCGACGAGGGCCAGGTCGTGGCGATGACGGACCGGATGGTCCAGGAGTTCGGCACGATCGACATCCTGGTCGCCAACGCCGGACTGCAACGCGACGCCCCGTTCACCGAGATGACCGTCGCCCAGTGGCAGAAGGTGCTGGACGTCAACCTCACCGGGCAGTTCCTGTGCGCGCGCGAGGCGACGAAGGAGTTCCTCCGGCGCGGCGTCGTGCCCGAGGTCTCGCGTGCGGCCGGAAAGATCATCTGCATGAGTTCGGTGCACCAGATCATCCCGTGGGCGGGGCACGTGAACTACGCCGCCTCCAAGGGCGGCGTCCAGATGATGATGGAGACCCTCGCCCAGGAACTCGCCCCGAAGAAGATCCGGGTGAACGCGGTCGCCCCCGGGGCCATCAAGACCCCCATCAACCGCAGCGCCTGGGAGACCCCGGAAGCCCGGAAGGACCTCCTGCGGCTGATCCCCTACGACCGTATCGGCGATCCCGAGGACATCGCCCACGCGGTCGTCGGCATCGCCTCCGACCTCATGGACTACGTCGTGGGCGCCACCCTCTTCGTGGACGGCGGGATGACCCTGTTCCCCGGCTTCGCCACCGGCGGCTGACCCACCCCGGTTCCCGTCGGCCCACCGAGAGACGCCCATGCACTTCACGGTCACGTTGCTGGCGGACGCGCCGGCGCAGATGCTCCCGGCCAGATCCCAGATGGCCTTCACCCTCGCCGCCCACATCATCCTGGTGCCACTGGGCGTGGCCCTGCCGCTGATCACACTGATCATGCACGGCTACGGGCTGCGCCGCGACGACGAGACCGCCCTGCTGCTGGCGCGCCGCTGGTCGGCGGTGATGGCGGTCCAGTTCGCCATCGGCGTCGTCACCGGCACCGTGCTGTCCTTCGAGTTCGGGCTGCTGTGGCCGGGCATGATGGGCAGGTGGGGCGATGTCTTCGGCATCGGGTTCGGGGTCGAGGCGTGGGCCTTCTTCCTGGAGGCCGTCCTCATCGCCATCTATCTGTACGGCTGGCGAAGGCTTCCCGCCCGCACCCACTTCCTGCTCGGGCTGCCCCTGCCCTTCGCGGCCCTGCTCGGCGCCTTCGGCATCCTGGCCGCCAACTCGTGGATGAACACCCCGCGGGGCTTCACCCTGGACTCCGCCGGCAACCCCGTCGACGTGAAGATCTGGAAGGCGATCTTCACACCCATGTTCGGCCCGGAGTACTGGCACTTCGTCATGGCGATGTTCGTGACGGCGGGCTACGTCGTGGCCGGCGTCTACGCCGTCGGCTGGTTGCGCGGGCGCCGGGACCGGTACCACCGGCTCGGTTTCGCGATCCCCTTCACGCTGGCCGCGGTGTGCACACCGGTGCAGTTCGTGCTCGGCGACTCCATCGCCCGGCAGGTCTTCCACAAGCAGCCGGTGAAGTTCGCGGCCATGGAGATCGTCTGGAAGACCGACACCCATGTACCGGAGTACCTGTTCGGCCGGCTGCACCCGAACGGGACCATCTCCGGCGGCATCAAGATCCCCCAACTCGACTCGATCCTCGCCGGTTTCCGCCCGGACACCAAGGTCACCGGCCTGACGTCGGTGCCGGCCAGTGACCGGCCGACGGCCGCCGAGGCCACCATCACCCACTTCGCGTTCGACGCCATGGTCGGCCTCGGCTCGCTGCTGCTCCTGCTCGCGCTCTGGTACGCCCTGGTGTGGCTGCGTCACCGCCGGCTGCCCGCCTCCCCGTGGTTCTACCGCAGTGCCGCGTGCGCGGGGGCGGCCTCCGTCCTCGCCGTCGAATGCGGCTGGATCACCACCGAGGTGGGACGCCAGCCGTGGATCGTGTACCAGAACATGCGCGTCGCGGACGCGGTCACGTCGACGCGTTCCACCAGCTTGTGGATCATGTTCGGGCTGGTCGTCCTGGTGTACGTCTTCGTCTTCGGGTCGTTCCTGGTGGTGCTGCTGAAGATGGGCGCACGCTGGCGGCTCGCCGACGAGCGGGGCGGACCGCAGGCTCCGAAGGAGGCACCGGAGACGGACACGCCGTACGGGCCGCGCTCCACGGTCGGGCCCGCGGGCACGCCCGGACCCGGAGGCGACGCGACCACCTCGTCCAAGGGGGACCGGACGTGATCGCCGGAGTCATCGCCGTCGTCCTGCTGCTCGGGGTCGCCGCGTACGCCTGCGGTGGCGGCACCGACTACGGAGCCGGATTCTGGGATCTGACCGCCGGCGGAGCGGAACGCGGCAAGCGCCCCCGATGGCTGATCGACCACGCGATGGCTCCGGTGTGGGAGGTCAACAACGTCTGGCTGATCTTCGTGCTGGTCATCATGTGGACGGGCTTTCCCGTGTTCTTCCAGCGGGTGTTCACGGCGATGTGGCTGCCGCTGGCGCTGGCCGCCGTCGGCACCGTGCTCCGCGGGGCGGGCTTCGCCCTGCGCAAGCCCCTGACGAGGCTGGCCGGCCGACGCCTGTACGGTGCCGTGTTCGCCGTCTCCTCGCTGCTTACACCGTTCTTTCTGGGCGCCGCGGCCGGGGGAGTGGCCTCGGGCCGGGTGACCGCGGCTACGACGGCGTCGACGGACGCCTGGGCCAACCCCACCTCACTGCTCTTCGGCCTGCTCGCCATCGCGGCCACGGCGTTGCTCGGGGCCGTGTTCCTGGCCGCCGACGCCCGGCGCTTCTCCGCACCGGACCTCGACGGCTACTTCCGGCGGCGGGCACTGGCGGCACTGGCGGTCGTGGCCGTGCTCGCCGTGATCACCCTGGTCGTCACGCACGGGGACGCCCCTCATGTGTGGCACGGGCTCACCCACGGCGTGGGACTCGTCTTCGTGATCGTGGCAGTACTGGCCACCCTCGCCACCGCGTGGCTGCTCACCCGCCCCTTCGCGGACTGGTCCCGGGTCACGGCCGTCGGGGTGGTGGCGTCGGCCGTCATCGCCTGGGGCATGGCCCAGCGTCCCTACCTGATCCCGACCTCACTCACCGTCGCCGAGGGGGCGGGCGCGCACACCACACTGCGCTGGCTCGGGCTCGTCACCCTCGTCGCCTTCGTGCTGGTCTTCCCCGCGGTCGTCCTGCTGTACTGGCTGGACACCCACGGTGAGCTGGAGGGTCTCACCGACGCCGAGCTGCAGCGCGGCGGGGCAGGCGACGAGGGGTGACCTCGGGTGCGGGCGGCGTTCTCCCCTGGCGATCGGCGTGACAGGCCCGGGGCGCTAGCGCTGCGGTCGCGTGGCGGCACGACGAGCCGCTCGGCGCCACAGATGTCGCTGCAGGCGCAGGGTGATGACGCCCACGGCCACCAGAACGACCACGTTGAGCAAGAGCTGGAACAGCGATCCCCTCGCCTCGTGCCATTGGGCGAAGGCGAGCGAGACGGCGATGTCCGAGGCGGCGGGAATCGTGGTCACGGAGATGAATACACCGAGCAGCGCGCTGGTGCGTGCCTCCGTGAGCGAGACGACTCCGACCACGCCGGCGAGGACGGCGACGACGACCGAGAAGACGTCCGGTGTGTCGATGAGGTGGGAGACGGGTCGCAGGCCCAGGCCGAAGGCGGTGGACTGCAGGTCGGCAGCCCGGGCCAGCAGGGCGAAGACCAGAGTGACCGCGATGGCCAGCAGGAAGCCGGTCGTCAGCGCGCGTGTCCCCTCCCAGACCCTGCGACGGTTACCACGGTCGAGCCCGAGGGCGATGCTGGTGATCGCGTTGTATTCGGGGCCGACCACCATGGCTGCCACGATGAGGATCTGCGAATTGGTCATGATGCCCACCGAGCCGATGAGCCCGGCGATGACCAGGAACAGGTAGAAGGAGGGCGGGTACGTGCCTCCGGCCCGGATGTGGGCCTCGACCGCGGCCCACAGCGGCGCGTGGACGAGCGCGCTCGGCTCGTCGTCCTCGATCCGTTGCGCACGGTGCGAGAACATCAGGTCGACGTCGTCGACGGCGATCGCCCCCGCACGGTCGATCCCCAGCTTGCGCAAGCCGTCCAGCACACCGTTCGCGGCACCCTTCACCACGTCGCACTCGAGTGCGTCACCGTCCGGGAGGTGGGCCGCCTTCACGACCACCAGGTTGAGGACGCGGTCGTGCGAGGCCAGCAGGTCGACGGCCCGCTGGGTGAGCGCGGGCGGCATGACCATGCGGAAGTGGATCAAGTCCATCCGAACCTCCCGTGGGGGCGCGAACTACCGGTGCGGCTCGGCCACTGCGCGCAGCGCCTCCGCCAGCACCTGCTCCCGGTCGCCGGACGCGTCGATGGTGACGCCCGGCTCGTCGGCCTCCAGCGGGTCCAGAATCTCGTACTGGGAGTCGAGCAACTGCGGGGGCATGAAGTGCCCCTTGCGACGGACGATCCGCTCCGCGGCCACGCCACGGGGCAGCGCGAGGTGGACGAACCACAGGTCCGCTCCGGTGCGCCGGAACTGGTCCCGGTACGCGCGTTTGAGCGCGGAACACGTGGCCACACCCCCGTGTCCACCTGCCGCGGTCGTGCGAATCCACTCCGTGAGAGCCGCCAGCCAGGGCTGCCGGTCGGCGTCGTCGAGGGGGTGTCCGGACGCCATCTTGGCGCGGTTGGCAGCGGGGTGGAGGTCGTCGCCCTCCAGGAAGGGCACGCCGAGTCGTTGCGCGAGCTGTCGTCCCACAGTGGACTTGCCGGACGACGTCACACCCATCACGATCACCACGCGTGAACCGCCGGCCACGTCGGTCAACGAGCCTCCCTGAGGTGATGGTGGAACACTGGTGCACATCCACTATCACCCGTCATTCCACGGCATGCTGCATGAGCCAACCTCTGTTCCCCGACCGCAGCCGGCTGTCGCGCCGGCAGTCCGCCCGATGACATCCGCCAGGACCTCGGACACGGTGCGCCTCCTGCTGCCGTTCACTCCGGCCGACCTCGGCGGTCTTCCTCCCGGATGGGATGCGCTCGTGTGGAACGGCACCGGTCGGGCCCCCGGCGGCCGGGCCCTGGGCGCCGTCGAGTTCTTCGTCATCCCGTACACCTTCACCAGTGCGGCGCTGCCCCTGCTGCCGGCGCTGCCGGCCCTGCGCGTGTTGCAGTCCCTGAGCGCGGGCGTCGACGACGTGCTGCCGCACCTGCCCGCCGGAGTCACGCTCTGCAACGCCAGGGACGTCCACTCGACGAGCACGGCCGAACATGCGGTGGCGCTGACGCTCGCCGCACTGCGTGGCATCCCCGACTTCGTCCGCTCCCAGGACGCGCAGACCTGGACCACCGGCTTCCGGCCCGCGCTGGCCGACCGAACGGTTCTGCTGCTCGGCTACGGCTCCATCGGCGCCGCCGTCGAAGCTCGCCTGACGGCGTTCGAGTGCAACGTGGTGCGCGTGGCCCGCACCGCGCGACAGCTGCCCCAAGGGCCGGTGCACTCCATGGACGAGCTGCCGTCCCTGCTCCCGCAGGCCGACGTGGTGGTGCTGACCGTGCCGCTCACGGACGCGACCCGAGGACTGGTCGGCGCGCGGTTCCTGGCGCGGATGAGGGACGGAGCCCTGCTGGTCAACATCGCCCGTGGCCCGGTGGTGGACACCACCGCACTGGTCAGCGCCCTGCGCAGCAGGCGGCTGAGCGCGGCACTCGATGTGACGGACCCGGAGCCGCTGCCGCCGGGGCACCCCCTGTGGACGACTCCCCACACCCTGATCAGCCCTCATGCGGCCGCCACCACCTCCGCGTTCCGCCCCCGGGCGCTGGCGCTGGTCCGTGCCCAGCTGGCCCGGTACACGGCTGGAGAACCCTTGGCCAACGTAGTGGCCGCGTCCCAGGACCAGGGGAGAGACCGACGAGCGTGACACGGCCGGTGTCCTCCTGCTCTGTCACGCGCCCCAGAGCGTGACGTACACCGGGGGCCGGAACCGGGAGGGCGGGACGCCCGCGCCGGGCGCGCGCATGATGCGGGTCGCCGCGGGCGTGTGCAGGAAGTGCAGGAACGCGTCGGTGGCCGGGGAACGATGCTCCGGCTGCAGGACGGTGGCGTGCCACGTGGCGTCCGACGGCGTGGCCGGGGTCCCCAGTACGCGCAGCTCGTCACGGAGGATGCGGGGCGACACCAGATGGGCCAGAGCCGGTGCCACCCCCGCGCCCTCGGCGGCGGCCGCCCAGGTCGCGGCCTGGTTGGGGAACACCCACACGTGTCCCTCGGCCACTCCGAGCCGACGCAGCAGCCGCCCGGAGTCCGCGCCCGGATCGGTCCCGGAGGAATCGACCAGCCACGACCACTGCGGCGGCGGACCGGGCGGCCGCGGCGACCTGGCACCGGTCACCACGACCAGCTGGGTGCGGAACAGCGGCTCGCTGACCAGGTCGCCCCTGCGGGCGGCGCCGGGACACGGCCCGAGCGCGACGTCGGCCAGCCGGTTCTCCACCAGCACGCGTATCTCGTTGCCGGTGGCCACCCCGAACGACGTCTCGGTCCTGCGCCCCGAGCGACAGGCGAAGGCCTCCACGAGCGACGGGAGCACGAACTCGGCCAGCGTGCTCGTGGCGACGACCCGCAGTTCGTCGGGCGCACCCCGGGCCGCCCGCACCGCGGCCTCCGCATCCGCGCTCAGCGCGACCATCCGCGACGCGACGGGCAGCAGCCGCGCCCCGGCGGGCGTCAGGCGCATCCCACCGCCGCCGGTGCGCCGGATGAGCGGATCGCCGAAGTGGGTCCGCAGCGAGGCGAGCGCCTGCGACACCGCGGACTCGCTCACGTCCAGGGCCCGCGCCGCGGCGCCCACCGAACCGAGCCGGGCAACCAGCACGAAGCTGCTGAGCTGCGTGACCGTCACGATCCGATTTTCACGCCTTTGAGGCGATAAGTGAATGCTTATCCACCCATTGCATGGCAGGTACGGAAGAGCGCAGGATCGCTGTAGCAACGGGCACAGCGATCCAGGAGGGCCCGATGCAGGTTCCGGCGGCATTCCAGTACGAGAGGGCCACCAGCCTCGAGCAGGCGATCGAGCTGCTCACACGGTACGGCCCCGAGGCCCGGGTGGTGGCGGGCGGACACAGCCTGCTGCCGATGATGAAGCTGCGGCTGGCCCAGCCCGAGGCCCTGATCGACATCAACGGCCTCGGCGAGCTGGCGTTGATCCGGGTGGACGGGCACGACCTGGCCGTCGGAGCGATGGTCCGGCACGCGGAGCTGCTCGCCTCGCCGGTCGTCGGCGAGCACTTCCCCATCCTGCGGGACGCGGAACGGGTCATCGCCGATCCCCTCGTACGCAACCGCGGCACCGTGGGCGGCTCGCTGTGCCAGGCCGATCCCTCGGAGGACCTGTCCGCGGCGTTCTCGGCACTGCGGGCGACCCTGGTCGCCCAGGGCCCCGGCGGCAGGCGCACCATCGCGATCAGGAAGTTCTTCCTCGGACCGTACGAGACCGCGCTGAACGAGGCGGAGCTTCTGGTGGAGATCCGGGTGCCCATCCGCTCGCACGCCAGCGCCTACCGCAAGGTCGAGCGCCGGGTCGGCGACTGGGCGGTCGTCGCCGCGGGAGCGGTGCTGGAGATCTCCGGCGGAGTCATCACCGAGGCCGGGATCGGCCTGACCGCGGTGGGTGCCCCACGGTTCGTGGCCGAGCAGGCCGAGGACTTCCTGCGCGGCGGACGGCCGGACGACGAGGCCTTCGCCGAGGCGGGCCGGATCACCGCGCAGGAGTGCAGGCCGACGGCCGACCAGCGCGGACCCGTCGACTACAAGCGGCATCTGGCCGGAGAGCTCACCACGCGGGCGCTGCGCGCCGCCGCCGCGCGTGCCCAGGGGCAGGAGGCCTGACATGCGGATCACCGTGACCGTGAACGGCGAGCAGCACACGAGGGACGTGGAGCCCAGGCTGCTGCTCGTGCACTTCCTGCGCGACGAACTCGGGCTCACCGGCACCCACTGGGGCTGCGACACCTCCAACTGCGGGGTGTGCACCGTCTGGCTGGACGGGACGCCGGTCAAGTCCTGCACCGTGCTCGCGGTGATGGCCGACGGCCATGAGGTGCGGACCGTCGAGGGTCTGGCGCACGGGGCCGAACTCGACCCGGTGCAAAAGGGATTCATCGCCTGCCACGGGCTGCAGTGCGGCTTCTGCACGCCGGGGATGATGATGACCGCCCGCTGGCTGCTCGACCACGACGCGGATCCGTCCGAGGAGGACATCCGCGAAGCCATCTCCGGACAGGTGTGCCGCTGCACCGGCTACGAGAACATCGTGCGCTCCATCCGCTGGGCCGCCGAGCACGGCGGCGGGCAGGGAACCGCCGACGCGGGCACCGAGCCGGCGCACGGCCGTGAAGAGCCGGCGCCCGGCCGCGAGGAGGTGCGGGCATGACGACCACCGAGGAGCGGCCGGTCGGTTTCGGACGGATGCCCCGCAAGGAGGACGCGCGGTTCGTCCGTGGCCACGGAACCTACGTCGACGACGTCCGGCTGCCCGGCATGCTGCACGGCGCCATTCTGCGCAGCCCGCTGGCGCACGCCCGGATCGTGTCGGTCGACACCAGCGCCGCCGAGGCGCACCCCAAGGTCAAGGCCGTGATCACCGGGGAGACCCTGGCCGGTCTCGGGCTGGCCTGGATGCCCACGATCTCGTACGACACCCAGGCGGTGCTGGCCACCGACAAGGTGCGCTTCCAGGGCCAGGAGGTCGCCTTCGTCGTCGCCGAGGACCGCTACGCCGCGCGGGACGCTCTCGAACTGATCGATGTGGAGTACGAGCCGCTGCCGCCGGTCGTCGACGCCCTGCGGGCGATGGAGCCGGACGCACCGGTGATCCGTGACGACAAGGAGGACCAGAGCGACAACCACATCTTCGACTGGTCGGCCGGTGACAAGGAGCGCACCGACGAGGTCTTCGCGGGCGCCGAGGTCGTGGTGGCGCAGGACATGCTGTATCCGAGGGTGCACCCGGCGCCGCTGGAGACCTGTGGCACCGTCGCGGACATGGACGCCATCACCGGGAAGCTGACGGTGTGGTCCACCACGCAGGCCCCGCACGCCCACCGCACGCTGTACGCGATGGTGGCCGGCATCCCGGAGCACAAGATACGCATCATCTCCCCGGACATCGGAGGCGGTTTCGGCAACAAGGTCGGCATCTACCCGGGTTATGTGTGCGCGGTCGTCGGTTCGATCGTCACCGGCAAGCCGGTCAAGTGGGTGGAGGACCGCTCGGAGAACCTGATGAGCACGTCCTTCGCCCGCGACTACCACATGCACGGGGAGATCGCGGCGACGAAGGACGGGAAGATCCTGGGCCTGCGCGTCCAAGTGACCGCCGATCACGGCGCGTTCAACGCCACCGCACAGCCGACGCAGTTCCCGGCCGGCTTCTTCGGGGTGTTCACCGGCTCGTACGACCTGGCCGCCGCACACTGCACCGTGACCGGCGTCTACACCAACAAGGCGCCCGGCGGCGTCGCCTACGCCTGCTCGTTCCGCGTCACCGAGGCCGTGTACCTGGTCGAGCGCATGGTCGACGTGCTCGCCGCCGAACTCGGCATGGACCCGGCCGAGTTGCGGATGCGCAACCTGCTGCGGCCCGGGCAGTTCCCGTACAAGACGCAGACCGGATGGGAGTACGACTCCGGCGACTACCCGCGCGCCCTGCGACTGGCGATGGACATCGCGCACTACGAGGACCTGCGCCGGGAGCAGGCCGAGAAACGCGAGCGCGGCGAGCTCATGGGCATCGGGGTCAGCTTCTTCACCGAGGCCGTCGGCGCGGGCCCGCGGGGGCACATGGACATCCTGGGACTGGGCATGGCCGACGGCGCCGAGCTGAGGGTCCACCCGACCGGCAAGGCGGTCCTGCGCATCTCCGCGCAGACCCAGGGCCAGGGCCACGAGACGACGTTCGCGCAGATCGTCGCCGAGGAACTGGGTATCCCGCCCGAGGACGTCGAGGTGGTGCACGGCGACACCGACCAGACACCGTTCGGGCTCGGCACCTACGGATCCCGCTCGACGCCGGTGTCCGGAGCGGCGGCCGCGATGGTCGCCCGCAAGGTGCGCGAACGCGCGAAGATCGTCGCCTCCGCGATGCTCGAAGTGAGCCCGGACGACCTGGAATGGGAGAAGGGCCGCTGGTACGTCACGGGCGACCCCGACCAGGGCAGGACCATGGCCGAGATCGCGCTCGCCGCACACTCCACCCTGGAGCTGCCCGAGGGCGTCGAGGGCCACCTGGACGCGACCTGCGTCTACAACCCGCCGAACCTCACCTTCCCCTTCGGCGCGTACATCTGCGTCGCCGACGTGGACGCGGACACCGGCCAGGTGAAGGTCCGCCGGTTCGTCGCCGTGGACGACTGCGGCAACCGGATCAACCCCATGATCGTCGAGGGGCAGGTGCACGGCGGACTCGCCGACGGCCTCGGCATGGCGCTCATGCAGGTGATCGCCTTCGACGAGGACGGCAACTGCCTCGGCGGATCGTTCATGGACTATCTCCTGCCCACCTCGGTCGAGTGCCCGTCCTGGGAACTCGGCGAGACCGTCACCCCCTCCCCGCACCACCCCATCGGAGCCAAGGGCGTCGGCGAGTCCGCCACGGTGGGCTCACCCGCCGCGGTGGTCAACGCCGTGGTCGACGCGTTGCAGCCGCTCGGCGTACGCCATGTCGACATGCCGCTGACGCCCGCCGCGGTGTGGCGGGCCGCGCAGGGCCGGCCGCTGCGCCCGGACCTGGCGATCACCTGAGGCGCCCGCGATGACGAACACCGAACTGCTGACCCGGGCGGACGTGCTCCGGCACGGCCGGACCCCGTTCGTCCTGGCCACCGTCGTCCACGCGGAACGGCCCACGAGCGCCAAGCCCGGGGACAGCGCGCTGGTGCTGCCCGACGGCACCGTCGAGGGCTTCGTCGGCGGCACCTGCGCCGAGACGACGGTGCAACTGCAGGGCCTGCGGGTGCTGCAGACCGGCGAGTCGCTGCTGCTGAGGATCACGCCCGGCGCGGACAGCGGGCCCGAAGGCGCGCAGGAGCCCGGCGAAGGCCTGGTCACGGTGGCCAACCCCTGCCTGTCGGGCGGAACGCTCGACATCTTCCTCGAAGCCAACCTCCCCCCGGCGCTGGCGTACGTCTACGGACACGCCCCCATCGCCCGCGCCCTGCTCGACGTCGGTCGCGTACTCGGCCTCGACACCCGGCCTGCCTCGCCCGGGGAGCCGCTGCCTCCCGATCTGGACGTCGTGGTCATCGCCACGCACGGCCGCGACGAGGAGACCGTGCTGATCGAGGCCGCCCGCGCCGGGGTCCCGTACATCGGGCTGGTGGCCAGTCCCAAGCGCGGCGCGGCGGTGCTCGCCGGGCTGGATCTCACCGAGGAACAACGCGCGCGCGTCCACACCCCGGCCGGCCTGGACATCGGCGCCCGGACCCCGGCGGAGATCGCACTGTCGGTGTACGCCGAGATCATCGCCCTGCGGCCGCAGACGGCCCGAGCCGCGCGCCCCGGTGCCGACACCGTCGCGCCGCGGGCCGTGGCCGAGGACGTGGATCCCGTGTGCGGCATGACCGTGGCGATCACGCCCGCCACCCTCTCACTGGACCGGGCCGGCACCACCGTGTACTTCTGCGGGCCGGGGTGCCAGCACGCCTTCGCCGACGACCCCTCCCGGTACACGCATGCCTGACCTCGACGCCCTCGTACCCGATGTCCCCGCCCTGCGCTCCCGTCTGGACGCCGTCGGCTATCTGGCGGACGACGCCCTGGCCACGGCGCTGCTGCTGGCCGTGCGCATGCGGCAGCCGATCCTGCTGGAGGGCGAGCCCGGCGTAGGCAAGACCGAGGCGGCCCGCGCGCTCGCCGCCGTGCTCGACACCTCACTGATCCGGCTGCAGTGCTACGAGGGACTGTCCTCGGCCGAGGCCCTCTACGAGTGGAACTATCCACGGCAGCTCCTGGCCATCCGGCTGGCCGAGTCCCGCGGGGAGCCCCTGCGGGACGCCGACCTGTTCACCGAGGACTACCTGCTGCCCCGGCCCCTGCTCGCCGCGATCTGCCACCCGGGACCGCGACCGGCGGTGCTGCTCATCGACGAGGTGGACCGCGCCGACGACGAGTTCGAGGCCTTCCTGCTGGAACTGCTCGCCGATGCCGCGGTCACAATCCCCGAACTCGGCACCCGGACGGCTGTGGTGCCGCCGGTGGCCGTACTGACCTCCAACCGCACCCGGGACCTGCACGACGCGCTCAAACGCCGCTGCCTCTACCACTGGATCGACTACCCGGACACCGCACGAGTCGCCGCGATCGTCCGCAGACGGGTGCCTGGGTCGGGCGAGTGGCTGGCCGCGCGCGTGGCGCACGGGGTGGCGCGCCTGCGCGCCCGGCAGGAGCTCACCAAGCCGCCCGGCATCGCCGAGGCGATCGACTGGGCGGGCGCGCTGCAGGCGCTGGGGCTCTCTGTTCTCGACGCCGACGCCGCCGACCGCACCCTGGGGGCAGTGCTCAAGTACGCCGAGGACCTCGAGGCCGTGCGCCGGGCGGGAGTGGCGGAGCTGGTCGACGCGGAGCCGGGCTCCGATGCCTGACCTGCCGGAACTGGCCGCCTCGTTCACCGCCGCCCTGCAGGATGCGGGGATCGCGGTGGGCCCCGACCGTACCCGCAGCTTCGCCCGGGCGCTCACCCTGCTGGCACCGTCGACGACGCGCGAGCTGCGGCACTGCGCGCTCGCCACCCTGGTGTCCGACCCGGAGCAGATCGAGCCGTTCGACGCGGTCTTCCGCGAGGTCTTCGGCGGCCCGGCCGACCGTGGAGCACAACGCGGGCACCCCGGCGACCCGCCCCGATCGCTTCCGAACGCCGTTCCCGGCCGTGTCCCCGGCACCCGGAAGGCCGTCACGGACGGACGAGGCCGGGACGCCGACGCACAGCCGCGGGAGGCTCCCGTACCCCTCGCCGCCAGTCCGTTCGACCGTCTCGCGAGCCGCGACTTCGCGGACCTGTCCGCCGAGGAGCTGGCACGACTCTCCGAGGTGATGCGCACCCTCGTGCTCCGCACCCCGACCCGGCCGTCCCGCCGGCACCGCACCGCGCACCACGGTGCGCGCATCGACGTGCGCCGCACCCTCTCCGACAGCCGGCGCACCGGCGGACACCCGCTGCGGCTGCGCCGCTTCGTGCCCCGCACCCGCCCCCGCGACCTCGTCGTGCTCTGCGACATCTCCGGATCGATGGAGCCCTATGCTCGCGCGATGCTGCAACTGCTCTACTGTGCCGCCCGCGTCGCCCGCGCCGAGGTCTTCACCTTCGCCACCCGGCTCACACGCCTCACCCCCGTCCTCCGGCGGGCCGGGCCGGACGACGCCCTGGTACGGGCCGGACGGGCGGCCCCCGACTGGTCCGGGGGCACCCGGATCGCGGAGTGCCTGGCGGAGTTCAACGAGCGGTTCGGCCGGCGCGGCATGGCGCACGGCGCCGTGGTCGCCATCATCTCCGACGGCTGGGACACCGGGGCGCCCGCCGACCTCGCCACCCACATGGCGCGGCTGTCCCGGGTCGCCTACCGCGTCGTATGGGTCAACCCGCGCACGGCAAGCCCGCGCTACCGTCCGCTCGTGGCCGGCATGGCGGCGGCGCTGCCCTACTGCGACGCCGTCGTCAGCGCCCACAACCTCGCGGCCCTGGACGAGTTCACCGCCGCTCTGTCCGCCCCGCGCCGCCGCCGATGACCACCGCCGTGGCGATCGTCACGGCGGTCTTCGAGGGCCGTTGCGTACGCTGATCCCGACCGTTCAGGACAGTCGGCATCCGGTCGGTTTGCGTCCACGGCGTCACGCGTGTGGCCGGCCGGTGGGCGCCTCCCGCTCCAGCAGTTCGCTGCGCAACTCGAGCGGGGTCACTCCGTGCCACCGGCGCACCGCCCGCCGGAGTGCACTCATGTCGGCGAAGCCTGCCTGGCGTGTGATGTCACGGAGAGTCAGTTCCGGTCGTCGTAGCAGTTGTTCGACCTGTTCGCGGCGTACCCCGTCGACGATCGACTCGTACGTGGTGCCGCACTCGGCCAGGCGACGACGCAGGGTGCGTTCGCTGGACGCGTGTCTGCGGGCCTGCTCGGGGAACGAGGGGACGGCCGGAAGGCTCTGCGCGATGGAGATTTCCAGCACCTCGAGCAGATCCTGCTGGTCGCGTCGTGACGCCATCTCCCGCTCCAGCACGTCGAGCACCGAGGTGTAGGTGATGGGGTCCCGCCCCGGCATGGCCGCACAGGCCCACCGAGTGGGGATCACCATGACGTTGCCGGGGGCGTCGAAGCGCAGGGGGCAACGGAACAGTTCGTCGAACGGGCGCGTGTCGCGCGGGGCGGGGAAGGCGAACTCGACCGCCCGCGGGGCGAACGCGGCGCCGACGCTGAGCCGGGTGAGGGTGACGACGCTGGAGTACGCCTCCTCGATCAGGAAGACGGCGACCGTCGGATCCAGCGCGGGGTCTGGCAGATCGGCGCGCAACACGTAGCCGGCGTCCTCCCAGCGGGCCGACCACACCGTCATCGTCCCGGAAAGGTTCTGATAACGCACGCCGGTCTCGATGGCTTCCTGATGCGTGCCGGCGGCCATCATGGCGAAGCCGAGCAGCCCCCACGCGGTCAGGTGCTGCGCCGCGCCCACGCGCAGCCCCAGGTGCTCGTCCCCGGTCAGCGCCACCGCCTGGCGGATGACGTCGCTGCCCTGCCGGTAGGAGACCCGCAGCGCGGCGGAGGCCATCACCGTCGGGTCCAGCCCGACCCGGGTCAGCAGGGGCTGCAGGTCGACGCCGTACTCGTCGGCGACCCGGGCGAGGTAGCGGAGGATGTTCGGCGCGATGGTGGCCGAGGTGCTGCGGTTCGTTCCCGGAGATGTGACCGCAGCGGGAGCATCAGACATCGCGTTCCCTCTCACCAGGGCGTTTCTCGCTTCACTGTAAGCAGCCGGCCCGCGCCTGTCGCGGCCGTGGCCGCCAGAGCCCCCTTTTCGGCCTCTGGCGCGCTGCACACGGCCTTTTCGCCCTCCCTACCTTTTGCGGAAACCCACCTGCCTTGCTGTCCGTGACGCACGGGACACCGGCGCGAGAGCGCAAGAGACGAAGGCTCACCATGACTGCACCTCTTCAGACCCCGGCTCGGCGACGATCTGTGCCCCGGAGCCCGCTTGTGGCGGCCCGACGGGCCGTGGCGACGGTGTTCGCCGCCCAGGGAGCAGCGGTGGCCGCGGTGTCCACCACGGTGCCCGCCGTCAAGGAGCGTCTCTCGTTCTCCCCGCTGACGATGACCGTGCTCGTCGTGGCCGTCGCATTGAGCGCCGGCGTCGGCAGCTTCGCCGGACTGGCCGTGATCCGACGTCTGGGGCTGGTCGCCGCCATGCGGGCCGCCGCCGTGGCGGCCGCCACGGCTCTGCTCCTGATCGGCTGGGCTCCCGACCGGGCCGTGGTCGCGGTGTCCTACGGGTTGTTCGGCACAACGCTGGGTTGCATCGACGTGTCGGCGAACACCCGGGCCGCGGCCGTCGAACGCCACTACGGCCGGAGCGTCTTCGCCTCCTTCTACGCTGCCTGGAGCGCAGCGGGCGTCGCGGCCGCTCTGCTGACCGCGGGCACGTCTCACCTCGGCCTGCCCGCCGAGTACACGCTGACGGCACAGGCCGGCCTCGTCCTGGCCCTCGCCCTGACCGTCCGCTCGCACGCGCTTCCCACCGGCTCACCACTCGCCGTGTCCGCCCATGGGGAGTCCGTCGTGCCCGCGCGCGGACTGTGGGTCAGACTCGCCCCGTTCGGCCTTGTCCTCCTGGTCGCTTATGTCATCGACTCCACGGTCTCGTCGTGGTCGACGCTCTATCTCCACCAGACCCTGGACACCGCCCTGTCCCTCGCACCCCTGGCCTATGCGGCCTACCAGGTCGGGACCGTCACCGGGCGGGCCTGCGCCGACCACCTCGTACGCACGATCGGCCCGGCAGCCGTGATCCGTGCCGCCACCCTGCTCACCGCCACGGCCCTGGCCGGACTGGCAGCCGCCCCCGCCTGGCCGTACGCGGTCCTGGCCGCCGCGTGCACCGGGCTCGGGGTATCCGCACTCGCCCCCCTGTGCCTCGCTTCCGCCGGACGCCTGCGACCGGGGGCGACCGAAGCGGTCCTGGCCCGGATGAATGTCTTCAACTACACAGGTGTGCTCGCCGGCGGGGCCGTCAGCGGAATCCTCGGGTCCACCGGCCATTTCCGACTCGCCTACGGGATACCCGCCGCACTCGTCCTCGCGCTGCTGGCGACCGCACGGTCTTTCGGTCGATCGTGGCCTGTGAGCGCCTGAAGGGAGCCTGGCCGCCCAAGCCCCCTCTTTGACCGCACGGACCATTTCCCACTGAACCGCGGATGAATAAGTTCTCCTCAGTCCTCAGAAATGAGACTGTGAACGACTGGAAAAAGAGGATCTGGTTTATGGGGAATATTCAGTACGACACGTGCGTGATCGGAGCGGGACCTGCCGGGCTGGCGGTCGCCAGAGCCCTGACGGAGCGGAATCTGCCGTACACGCATCTCGAGCGGCACACAGGGCCCGGCGGCATCTGGGATATCGACAATCCCGGCAGCCCGATGTACGAGTCGGCCCATTTCATTTCCAGCAGGACTCTCTCGGGCTTCGGAGGTTTTCCCATGCCCGACGAATTCGCTGACTACCCCCCGCACCGGCAGATCCTCTCGTACCTGAGGTCCTTCGCCGACGCCTACGACCTGACGGAACGTATTCAGTTCGGCGTCGAGGTGGAAAGCGTGGAGAAGAACGCCGACGGCACCTGGGCGGTCACCCGGACCGACGGACAGCGAACCGTGCACGACCAGGTCGTGGTGTGCACGGGTGCCCAGTGGCACCCCAACGTCCCGGAACTGCCCGGGAACTTCACCGGCGAGATCCGCCACACGGTCGGCTACCGCAGCGCGGAGGAACTGCGCGGCAAGCGGGTCCTGGTCGTGGGAGCCGGAAACTCCGGCTGCGACATCGCCTGCGACGCGGCCCGCAGCGCGGACCACGCCGTGATCAGCATGCGCCGTGGCTACTGGTTCATCCCCAAGCACCTCTTCGGCCGGCCGGTGGACACCATCGCGGGCGGCGGGCCGCACCTGCCGATGTGGCTGGCGCAGCGGGTCTTCGGCACCCTCCTGCGCATCCTCAACGGCGACCCGACGCGCCTGGGCCTGCAGAAGCCGGACCACAAGCTGTTCGAGACCCACCCCGCGATCAACTCGATGCTGATCCACCACCTCCAGCACGGCGACATCACCGCCAAACCGGGGATCGCCCGCACCGAGGGCAGGACGGTCCGCTTCACGGACGGCACCCGCGACGACTTCGACCTGATCCTGCTGGCCACCGGTTACGTCCACAAGGTGCCGGTCGCGCAGAAGTACTTCGGTGACGAGCAGCACCCCGACCTGTACCTGTCGTCGTTCTCCCGCGAGCACCAGGGCCTGTGCGGAGTCGGCTTCGTCGAGACCAACTCCGGCGCGTACCGGCTCTTCGACACCCAGGCCCAGCTGATCGCCGGGCACATCCACGACGCACGGCATCGACTGCCGAACGCGGAGCGATTCGCCGGCATGATCCGTACCGACCGCCCGGACCTGTCCGGCGGCATCAAGTTCGTCGACTCGCCCCGGCACACCGGCTACGTCGACAGCGGGGCCATCGTGAAGCACCTTGCCAAGATCGCGGCCGAGATGGGCTGGCGCACCGAGGGCCGGCCGCCGCGCGCGCGGTCCCTGCGGGACGTGGAGGCGGTGTCATGAGCGGCTTCGACTTCCATGACAAGGTCATGCTGGTGACCGGCGGCGCCGGCGGGATCGGCAGCGCGATGTGCCGTCGCTTCGCCGCCGGGGGCGCCCGCTGCGTGGTCGTCGACATCGACGAGGCCCGTGCCGAGCAGGTCGCCTTCGCGCTTCCCGGCGCCGGCCACACCGCTTTCGGCTGCGACCTGGAGGACCGGGCCCAGGTGGAGCACCTTTTCGATCAGGTCACCCACACGTACGGCCGCCTCGACGTGCTCGTCAACAACGTGGGAATGACCAGCGCCGAACGCTTCGACGTGCGCAGCGTCGAGAGCATCGAGAAGGAGATCAGCATCAACCTGACCTCGCCGCTGGTGGCCACCAGGCTCGCGATCCCGCTGCTGCAGGCCTCCCTGGATGCCCGCGTGGTCACCACTGTCTCCCTCGGCGGGATCTTCCCGCTGGGCGAGACCCCGATCTACACGGCCTCGAAGTTCGGGCTGCGCGGGGCGATGCTCGCCCTCGGGCTCGACCTGAGGAGCAAGGGCATCCTGGCCGGGTCGGTGCTGCCGTCGGCGACCGACACCCGGATGCTGCGCCAGGAAGCCGTGGACGGCGGGAACTCCATGCAGTTCCAGGATCCGCCACAGCAGCCCGCCGACGTCGTGGCGGCCGTGGTGACCCTGCTCGACAAGCCCCGCCTGGAGGCCTACCCCCGGCCCGGTGAGTCCCGCCTGGTCCGGTTCGTGATGCTGGCGCCGAACCTGTTGCCGAAGGTGCTCCCGCTGTTCCGTCAGAGGGGTGAGCGCGGCATGGCCCGCTATCTCGACGAGCTGCGCCGCCGGGGACTGGCACGGCAGATCGAAGGACGTTGGGAGCTGGTGGAGGAGAAGTGACAGCCGAGAGCTCCGCCACGCTGAGCGTCGTCAACCCGGCCACCAGGGAGCTGATCACCACCGTGCCCGCCATGAACGCCGAAGAGGTCGCCAAGGCTGCTGAGCGGGCCCGGCAGGTCTTCGCATCCGGCGTGTGGTCCCGGCTGCCGGTCCGGGAGCGCAGCCGCGTGCTGCTGCGACTCGCCGACCTGATGGAACGCGACGCCGGGATCCTGGCCCGGCTGGACAGCGAGGACGCGGGAAAGCCGATCACAGAGTGCCTCACCGGCGACGTACCCGGTGCTGTCGAGTCGATCCGCTGGTTCGCCGAAGCGGCCGACAAGGTATTCGGCAGGATCGCACCCGGCGGACAGGACGGCCTGGGTCTGATGAGCCGGGAACCGGTCGGGGCGGTGGCGGCGATCCTGCCCTGGAACTACCCGCTGGCCATGACCGCGTGGAAGGCCGGTCCCGCCCTCGCCGCGGGCAACTGCCTGCTGGTCAAGCCCGCCGAGGCAACCCCGCGCTCGGCCCTGCACCTGGCCGGACTCGCCGCCGAGGCCGGCCTCCCCGAGGGGGTCCTCACGGTCCTGACCGGCCACGGATCCGTCACCGGCGCCGCGCTGGCCCGCAGCCCCGTCGTGGGTGCCCTCTCGTTCACCGGCTCCACCGGGACCGGGCGCCGCATCCTCAAGGACGCGGCCGACAGCAACTTCAAACGCGTCTCGCTGGAGATGGGCGGCAAGAGCCCCCAGGTGCTGATGGCCGACGCGCTCGCCTACGGGGACGAGCTCATCGACCACATGATCGAGGCCGCGTTCCTGACGATGGGGCAGAACTGCACGGCCGGTTCCCGCGTCCTGATCCACGACAGCATCGCCGTCGAGGTACTGGAGCGGTTCACGACCGCCGCGAAGCGCCTGGTCATCGGCGATCCCGCGGACCCTGGCACTCAGCTGGGGCCACTGATCGACCGGGCGGCCTTCGACCGGGTGGCGGCGGCTGTGGAAGCCGCCCGGGCCGGTGGAGCCCGCATTCACACCGGAGGGCTGCCGCACGGCCTGCCACAGCGTGGGGCCTACTACCCGCCCACCGTGATCACCCACGCTCCCGAAGACAGCGACGTACTCACCAAGGAACTGTTCGGCCCCGTCGTCACCGTCCAGACCTTCACCTCCGAAGACGAGGCGATACATCTGGCGAACGCCACCGAATACGGGCTTGCCGCCTCGGTGTGGACCCGCGACCTCGACACCGCCCTCCGGTTGGCACGCGGCGTCCAGGCCGGCGTGGTCTCCGTCAACGCCTACAGCGAGGGCGACATCACCACACCCTTCGGCGGCTGGAAACAGTCCGGGTTCGGCGGCGTGGAGAAGTCGACCAACGCCTTCGACCAGTGGACCCGGGAGAAGACCGTCTGGATCCACATCCGGTGATCCGACGTGCCGGGTCTCCGGTTGCGGCCGCGTTCGCCCCCGCACCTCGGCATCTGTGCACACGCGCCCTCCTCCGCTTCGACGCCCTCGCCGCGAAGGCGGGGAGCGAACGCCCGTCGGAGGCCGGCAGACCCTGCCGGCCGAAGCTCTCGCCGAGGCGGTCCGCGCTGTCCACACCGCCCGGTGACGGGCGAGCGGCTCAGCCTGGGCGTGCAGGTCGGCAACCTGGCCGCGTCACCGGCGCCCCTGGCGGACCGGTCCGGCCGGCCGCCCACAGGCGCCGGCGTCATCACCACGGTGCACCGGGCCGGGCGCCACCGCGCCGACGTACGCGGCGCGCTGCTCGCCACGCCACCGGACTTCGAGACACGGTTGCTGGCGGACCACGGCTGGACCCCGTGCCCCGCGCGCCACTGCCCTTCCCAGCATCGCCGCCGGCGCCGACGACCGCTCGGTGCACCGCAGCGCGTCGCCGAGCCGCCCGCAGCTGGGAGAGCCGCTTCGTGGGGCTGGGCGCGGTCGGCCACCTCCGACTCCGCGAGGACGGAGCTGCTCACGGGCTTCTGGTCAGCAGTGGGGGAGTACCACGGGCTGGGCGCCGTCACCGGGTACGACCAGGAGACCACCGGTCAGCGAAAGCATCTAGGGTATGAGTGCAGATTCAGCTGTTTACCCACGAAGGCGGGTATTCGGTGAGGAAAGAGCGGCTAACGCCCGAGTTGCCCGACTCGCTCGGCGCAGCGCAGACCGCGGAACTGCCGTACCAGCAGTCCGCCCTGGACACTGCTCGTGCTGTGGCTCGGGGCGCTGCCCTGGTGGCCGCTGTGCTGGGCGCGGCGGGCCTGTCCGGATGGATCCTCGGTATCGACGTCCTGCGGCGCGGGCCCGGTGCCGGCTCGACCATGAACGCGAACACCGGCGTGGCCCTGCTGGCACTCGGCACGTCCCTCTTTCTGGTGGCTCGCGCCCGCGTCACCCGGTGGGCGAGCACCGTGGCCCGTGCGGCCGCGGCTCTGGCCGCCTTGATCGGCGGGCTCACCACGGTGGAGTACGTGACCGGGGCCGGCCTGGGCGTCGATGAACTGCTGTTCCGGGACGACACGGCGCGAATGGCGACAGAGGTGCCCGGACGGATGGCGCCGAACACGGCTTCAGCCCTGTTGATCGGGGGCGCGGCGGCCCTGTGTGCGAGCACGTCCCGAATCCCCGCCTGGGCGAGCCAGGTACCGGGACTCGCCGTTCTCGCGTTGGGAATGCTGCGGCTGTACGGGGTCGCGTACTCCGTTCCCGAACTGGAGCGGTTCGGGGCCTACAAGGGCATGTCCCCGTACACCGGGCTGGCCCTGGTGCTGCTGGGCATCGCCGCCTTCCTCGCCCGGCCGGACGGTGGTCCTGCCGGACTGCTGATGAACGCGGGCACCACGGGCGCCCTGGGGCGCCGGCTGTTCGCCACCATCCTGGTAGTGCCGCCACTGCTGGGCTGGCTCGTCCTGGCCGGTGAGGACGCGGGGCTGTTCGGAACGCGTCTGGGCACCGCGCTGCTGGTGTCCGGACACGTGGTCGTCTTCTGCGCGATCATCTTCGTGGCGTTGGGCGTCGGCCGCCGTATCGAGGTGGCGCACGCCCGTGCGGAGTGGCAGGTGCGGCAGAACGAACTGCTGCAGGCGTTCATGGACCACACGCCCGCTGTGGTGTTCATCAAGGACCTGGAGGGTCGCTTCCTGGCGGTCAACACGACGTTCGAGAAGAGCCTGGGCCTGTCCCGCGATCAGGTACTGGGCCGCCGGGACCGGGATGTCATGCCACCCGACCTCGCGCATCGGGCGCGAACCGCCGACCTCGCCATGCTGGCACGAGGCGACCCCGTACAACGGGAGGAACTTCTCCCCCTGCCAGGAGGTCCGCGGGATCTCCTCACCAGTCTGTTCCCGCTCTCCACCGCTTCCGGCGGTCCCTACGCCATATGCGGCGTGGTCACCGACATCACCGAACGAGTCGCGGCCCAGCGCGAGGTTCGCCGAGCCCATCAGCGCTTCCTCGCGCTCCTGGAATCCGCGCCCGACGCCACCCTGATCACGGACGGCGACGGCACCATCACCATGGCCAACGCGCAGGTGCAACGACTGTTCGGCCATGCGCCGGACAACCTCGTCGGCACCCAGGTCATCGATCTGGTACCCGCCCCGCGACGCCGACGCCACAGCGCGCTCCTCCGTGCCTACCTACGGCAGGCGGAACCGAAACCGATCGTCCTGGACCAGGGGCTGTACGGGCTGGACAGCAACGGCGCTGAGTTCCCCGTCGAGGTGAGCGTCAGCAGCCTCCAGGCCGGAGAGGAGACGCTGGTGTTCCTGTCCGTACGGGACATCACCGAACGCAGGCAGGCCGAGGCCGAACGCGCCGAGCGCTACGAGGAGCACCGGCGCATCGCCTACACCTTGCAGCACAGCCTCATGGGCGAACCGCCCCGTCTGCCCGGCCTGCCCAGCGCTCACCGATACCTGGCGTCCGTCCGGGACCCGGGAGTCGGCGGCGACTGGTTCGACATCATTCCCCTGGACCGGAACCGCACCGGCATCGTGGTCGGCGACGTGATGGGCCGCGGCCTGGAGGCGGCTGCCGTCATGGGCCAGCTGCGCGCAGCCGCCCATGCCCTGGCCCGGACGGACATACCACCCAGCCGGCTCATGGCCGGGCTGGACGCGTTCGTCGGCGACATGGCGGACCAGCTCGTCACCTGCGTCCACCTGGTGGTGGACCAGAGCATTCACGAGGTCACCCTGTGCTCGGCGGGCCACCTGCCGGTCATCGCCCTGTCCCCCGACGGGATCGCCTACCGGCTGGAGACAGCAGTCGGTGTACCGCTGGGCGTCAACGATTCGTGCTGCGACGCCGTGGCGTTCCGGCAGACGAGCCTGCCGCTGCCGCCGGGCAGCACTCTGGCGCTCTACACCGACGGTCTCGTCGAAAGGCCCGGCACCGACATCGAGGAGCAGATCGACGTCCTCGCCCGCACTCTCGCCGTCGCGCTGAAGGGCCTTCCCGTAGATCCGCAGAGCCTCGAGCAGGCCGCAGACCGGCTGGTCGGAACCCTCATTCCGGACCCGGCCGCGCATGATGACGACATCACACTGCTCCTGGTCGGGCTGCCCGAAACGGATGGAGGAGGTTCTTGCGCATGACCGCCACGGCAGGCACCGGCCCGAGCGTTCCGGTCGCCCGAAGGTGACCGAAATCTGTACATTTGCATGACAGGGCCTTGGCTGTCAGGCGTGCGACGGTCGCGCCCCACGCTCGGGAACCTCGCAGGCGAGGACCACATGTTCGAGTTCAGTGCGCCGATCGTGACCACATTCCTCGTGTATGTGGCCGTCATGATCGGCACCGGGGTCTGGGCCTACAGCCGCACTCACACCTTCGCCGACTTCGCGCTGGGAGGCCGTCGGCTCAGTGCGTTCGTCGCCGCGCTGTCCGCAGGGGCCAGCGACATGTCCGGCTGGTTGTTCCTCGCGTTTCCCGGAGCGGTGTACGCGGCCGGCGTCGGGGCCAGCTGGATCGCAGTGGGGCTGGTGCTCGGTACCTATCTCAACTGGCTGTTCGTCGCGCCGAGGCTGCGCACCTACACCGAGCGCGCCGGGAACGCGGTGAGCCTGTCGGCCTATCTGGAGGAACGGTTCGAGGACCGCACCCGAATGCTCCGCATGGTCTCGGCCGTGGTCACGCTTGTGTTCTTCACCGTCTACGTAGCCAGCGGGCTGGTGGCCGGCGGACTTCTGTTCGGGCAAATCTTCGGTGGCCGGTTCGGGCTCGGAGTGGCTCTGACCGCCCTGGTGATCGTCATCTACTCGTGTCTGGGCGGCTTCCTCGCCGTGAGCCTGACTCATGTGATGCAGGGCACACTGATGTTCCTCGCCCTGCTTGTGCTCCCCGTCGTCGGCATCGGAGTGCTGGGCGGTTTCGGGGTGCTGCGCGACGCCCTCGACAGCAGGACACCGAGCCTGCTGGACATGGGCGCCAAGGTCGGCTTCGCGGACGGACGGTGGTCGTCGGGCGGATCGCTCGGCGCGATCGCGATCATCTCGCTGCTCGCCTGGGGGCTCGGCTATTTCGGGCAGCCGCACATCCTGGCCCGTTTCATGGGCATCCGCAGCACCGGCGCGATTCCCTCGGCCCGCCGTATCGAGACCGGTTGGGTCGTCGTCGTGCTCGCAGGCGCCACGCTCGTCGGTCTGGTGGGTATCGCGCAGACCGGCACGCCGCTCCACGATCCGCAGACTGTTTACATCAGCCTGAGCCGGACACTGCTCAATCCCTGGGGTGCCGGGGTGATGCTGATCGCCGTACTGGCCGCGATCATCTCGACCGCGGACAGCCAGCTTCTCGTGTCGTCCGTAGCTCTCACAGAGGACTTCTACCGCGCATTCCTCCACCGGCGCGCCTCGGACAGGACACTGATCTGGGTCGGCCGCGCCGCCGTCGTCGTGGTGACCCTGGTGGCCTTCGTGATCGCCCTGCGGGGCGGCGGGCTGCTGGGCATCGTCGCCTACGCCTGGGCGGGTTTCGGGGCCGCCTTCGGCCCGGTCGTCCTCCTTTCGCTGTACTGGCCGCGCATGACCTGGGCGGGTGCCATGGCCGGGATCGTGTCGGGCGCGGGCACGGTACTGCTGTGGAAGAAGATCAATCCGCTGCTCGGGCCCTTCGAGTCGGGCATCTACGAAATGGTCCCGGGCGTCCTGGTCGCCACGGCCGCCGCGCTGGTCTTCGGCAGGTTCGTCGGCCGACCTCCGAAACGGGCCTTCTGGCGGATGCCGGGCGGCGGGGTGAGCCAGTTGATGCTCACTCCCTTCCTGACCCACGCACCGGTCGGCATCGCGGTCCTCGACACGGATCTGCGGTACGTCTGGGTGAACGATCCCTTGGACCGCTGGATCCCGCTCGAGCGACGGCTGGGGCGGCGGATGGCGGAGATACTGCCGCAGCCGGAGGCCGATGCCTTCGAGGACAAGATGCGCGAGGTCCTCAAGACCGGCGCTCCCGTGATGGACTACGAGTACCGCGGGTCCGGTTACCCCGGTCCCGGTCCCGGCCGCAGCCGCGCGATCTCCGCCTCCTTCTTCGCCATGAAGGACCGCCACGGTCGCAACGTGGGTGTCTGGTACATGATCATCGACGTCACCGAGCGCTGGCGGGCCCAGGAACGCCTGGCCCTGCTCAACGACGCCGCCGCCCGCATCGGCAGCACCCTGGACGTGACACGGACTGCGCAGGAACTGGCCGACTGCGCCGTGCCGGCGGTCGCCGACTTCGTCGCCGTCGACCTGCTGGACTCGGTCATGCGAGGTGAGGAACCGGCACCCGGGCCGGTGGGGATGTCGCCCGTCATCCGGCGCGCGGGGCAGCAGTCCGCGCGTGAAGGCTGCCCCGAGGCGACGCTGGCCGTGGGGGAGACGGTTCGGCGTGCCCCTGCGTCGCCCGTGACCCGCTGTCTGCTGGAGAGCAGGACTCTCGTGGAACGGGTTCTGGACCACACCACCAGCCCGTGGGTGACCGAGGACGAGTCGCTGGGCGCCTCCCTCCGCGATTCCGACGTCCGCTCGGTGATGGTGGTTCCCGTGCGGGCACGCGGTGTCACCCTGGGAGTGGCGACGTTCGCCCGGTCACGGCGGCTGGGCCCCTTCGAGGATGACGACGTACGTCTCGCAGAGGAACTCGTCTCCCGCGCGGCGGTGTGCATCGACAACGCACGCCGCTTCACCCGCGAGCGCACCGCGGCCCGTTCCATGCAGCGCTACCTGCTGCCACAGGAGCTGACGGGAGGGTCTGCCCTGGAGGTGGCCTCGTGGTACTTTCCGGCGGATGCCCCAACGGGTGTGGGCGGCGACTGGTTCGACGTCATTCCGCTCTCCGGAGCACGGGTCGCACTGGTCGTCGGGGACGTGGCCGGGCACGGGATGAACGCGGCGGCGACCATGGGGCGCCTGCGCACCGCGGTCCGCACGCTGGCCAACCTCGACCTCTCCCCGGACGAACTGCTGGCCCACCTCGACGACCTGGTCATCGGTCTCATGGGGGCCCACGACAGCGACGCGGTCACGGCAGCCGAGGGAGAGGCCGCCGGCACGGCGTTCATGGGCGCCACCTGCCTGTACGCCGTCTACGACCCGGTCAGCAGGAAATGTGCGCTGGCCCGGGCCGGTCACCTCCCACCGCTGATCGTCGGCCCGGACGGCGGCACCGACATCCTGGACCTGCCCGCTGGACCGCCACTCGGCCTCGGTTACCTCCCCTTCCAGTCCGTTGAACTGGAACTGGCCGAAGGCAGCCTCCTCGCGCTCTACACCGACGGACTCATCGAGTCCTTCGACCGGGACATCGACGTAGGGCTCACTCGACTGGGCCATGTCCTCGCGGTGCCCCGGCGGACACTGGAGGAGACCGGCCACAGGGTGATCGACGAACTGCTGGCCGGGCCGCCGTCCGACGACGCCGCCCTGCTCCTCGCCCGTACCCGTGGCCTGGCCCCGGACCGGTTCACCTCCTGGGATCTGCCCAGCGATCCAGCCGCCGTCGCACACGCCCGCGCCCTCGCCGCTCAGCAACTGGCGGAGTGGGGACTGCCCGGTCTGACGTTCACCACGGAGCTCATCGTCAGCGAACTGGTCACCAACGCAATCCGCCACGCGACCGGACCGGTCTGTCTCCGCCTGATCCGCGACCGTGGCCTGATCTGCGAGGTCTCCGACGCCAGCAGCACCTCGCCACGCCTGCGCCATGCCCGGACCACCGACGAGGGCGGGCGGGGTCTGTTCATCGTGGCTCAGCTCGCCCGCCGGTGGGGCACCCGCTACACCACGACCGGCAAGATCATCTGGACGGAGCAGGCGATCGCGGCCGACTAGCCGTCCCGACACCGGCGGTGAACAGGAAGTCGTCACAGGTGAGGGCTCCTGTAGCCGCGAGCATGCGGTGTCCACGGCGCATATCCGCCGTCCGGGTCACCGCATCGTGATCTTCCCTGTGCGCGCCCCGCCGCTCGCCGCACGGCTGACGTGCCGCATCACGGCGGGTTGTCGACCGGAGTGGGGCGGGGCGCGGCAGTGCTGAAGCGGCCGGCCCGGCGCCGCAGGTGACGATGGCGCGCGTAGCGCCCGGGAACCGGAGGCGGCGCGACTGCGGCCCCGTAGAAGAGCCGCTTGCCGAGTTCGATGAGGGCCAGGTAGGCGAGGATCATGCCGATCAGCGTGGTGAAGAACGCCCCGGGAAGCGGTTGGAAGCCGAGGGTGTGGGCGAATGGGGTGGCCGGCAGCACCGCGCCGATCGTGACGACGCCGAGCGCGGCGAGAGTCAGCGGCAGGCTGGGGTGGCTGCGGAAGAACGGGATGCGCCGGGTGCGGATGGCGAAGATCACCAGGGTCTGGGTGGCCAGTGATTCGACGAACCAGCCGGAGCGGAACTGGGCCGGTCCGGAGTGGAAGACCCAGAGCATGACGCCGAAGGTGACGAAGTCGAACACCGAGCTGAGCGGCCCGAAGGAGATCATGAAACGGCGGATGAAGGCGATGTCCCAGTGCGAGGGCTTCCGCAGCTGCTCCTCGTCGACGTTGTCCGTCGGGATGGCCAGCTGACTGCTGTCGTACAGAAGGTTGTTCAGCAGGATCTGTGAGGGGAGCATCGGCAGGAAGGACAGGAACAGCGAGGCGCCCGCGGCGGAGGCCATGTTGCCGAAGTTGCTCGAGGTGCCCATCAACACGTACTTGATGGTGTTGGCGAAGATCCGGCGGCCCTCGGCCACACCATCTGCGAGGACGTTGAGGTCCTTTTCCAGCAGGATGACGTCGGCCGCGTCCTTGGCGACGTCGGTGGCCGAGTCGACGGAGATGCCCACATCGGCCGCGTGCAGAGCGAGTGCGTCGTTGACGCCGTCGCCCAGGAACGCAACGCCGCCTCGGCTGTGCCGTTGCGTGTGCACGATACGGGCCTTGGCCTCGGGACTCACTCGTGCGAAGACGGTGGTCCTGGTGATCGCCTCGGCCAGTTGTGCGTCGTCGAGGGCGTCGACCTCGCTGCCGGTCATCACGCCCGCGTCGGTGAGCCCCAGGTCATGGCAGACCTTGGCGGCGACCGTGGCGTTGTCGCCGGTGACGACCTTCACCGCGATGCCCAGGTCGGCGAGTCTGCGCAGCGCTGTGGCGGCGTCCGGTTTGGGCGGGTCGAGGAACACCAGCAGTCCGGCCAGGCTCAGCCCGCGCTCGTCCTCGGGCCCGATGGACCGCGTTGCGGGGGCGACGGGCCGGGTGGCGACGGCGACCACCCGGTTCCCTGCTGTGAACTCCGCCGCCAGTGCGTCACGGGCTCCGGGAGGGACGTCGACGCAGCGGTCCAGGACGGTCTCCGGAGCACCCTTGGTGACCAGGCTCGAACGGCCGCCCCGGTCCCGCACGAGGACCGAGCTCATGCGCCGTTCGTGGTCGAAGGGCAGCACCGAGACCTGTGTGTAGCCGTCCAGCGCGGCCCGCTCGCCCGCGGCGGCGGGAGACCGCCACAGGGCCTGGTCCAGCGGGTTCCCGCCGACGTCCTGTACATCCCCCGACGCGTTCTCGGTACTGAGCAGTCCCCACCTCACCACCGTCTCGGAGTCGTGGCCGACGGCGGGAACGGCGCGCATGTACTCGATACGCCCCATGGTGAGCGTGCCGGTCTTGTCGGTGAACAGGACGTCGACATCGCCCAGGTCCTCGATGCAGACCAGCCGCTTGACCAGCACCTTGCGTCGGCTCATCCGGCGTGAGCCGGCGGCCAGGCTGGTGGAGACGACGGCGGGCAGCAGCTGCGGGGTGATACCGACCGCGATGGCCAGTGAGAACAGCAGCGCGTCGATGATCGGCTTGTGCAGGGCGACGTTGATCACGAAGATCGAGGTGGTCAACGCGCCCGCGACGTAGACCAGCAGCAGCGAGAAGCGCCGCAGGCCGACCTGGAACTCGGTGTCGAGCGGGTGGGTGTCGAGCCCGGCGGCGATCTTGCCGAACTCGGCGTGCGCCCCGATGGCCACCACCACCCCGCGGGCAGCGCCGTTCCGGACGACCGTGCCCATGAGAGCGCACCCGGACAATTCGGCGAACGGGGTCCCGGCCGCGACCGTGGCGAGGTTCTTGTCCACCGGCAGCGACTCGCCGGTCAGCACCGACTCGTCGCACTCAAGACCGGTGACCTCCAGCAGCCGCAGGTCCGCCGGCACGATGTCACCCAGCCGCAGTTCCACCACATCACCGGGGACCAGTGCCGTGACATCCACCAGGGTCGCCCGGCCGTCGCGCAGCGTCACGGCCTGGTGGTGGATCTGCGAGTGCAGCGCCTCGGCCGTCTTCTCGGCCCGGTACTCGTTGACGAAGCCCAGCCCGACGGACGCGCTCACGATCAGTCCGATGATCACCGCATCGCTACGCTCGCCCACCAGGAAGGACGCGACAGCGGCCGCCCCCAGCAGTCCGAGCAACGGCGAGCGGAGCTGATGCCACAACACCGGGAACACCCGGGCACGGTGCGTGGCGATGGCATTGGGGCCGAACTGCGCCTGCCGTCGTGCGGCCTCCTCGCCACTCAGGCCCTCCCCGGCGCCGACACCGAGTTCACGAAGGACGTCGTCCACCGACCGGGCCGCCGCCGACACCACCCCGGATGCGAGCTCAGGCGGCTGCGTCGGAGCATTGACGCTCACCCGGCCCCGCCTCCCGAGGCGGGGGCGCCGTCTCTCGGTGCGGGGTACCGGTTGGTCTCACGATCTCGGCACTGCTGCTCGGGCATACGCATCGACGCCTTGGGGCTCCACGCCCGGTGAGGACGCGGGGCTCCTGCGGACGCCGGCGTGGACGTCACGGATGAGGTGTTGTTGTGCCTCGGTGAGGCCACAGGGGACGGGTTTGTCGAAGCAAGGCTCAATACGGTCACCGCCGATGGCCAGGTTGCCGAGGATGCTCTGATCGGTGCCTCCCAACGCGGACACGAGAGCGGTGGCGACGGGGTTGGGCGCAGGGGCGCCGACGGGGCCGCGGGCATCGCTGACGTGGCCGCGGAGCCCGTGGCCGCCCCAGGCGGCTCGCTGGATGGTGAAGGTGGCGCAGGCGGTGGGCCCGGAGTCGGCTTCCTTGTTCGTTCGGCCCGGGATCCCGTCACAGAATTGCAGTCTGCCGTTGAGTCGGATCAACGCGAAGGTCATCAGAAACGCCTGGTTTCATGCGTCCGGTTGGTGTGATCCGAGAGCGGCAGGAGGCCGCGACGGTGCCGGGGCGGGGGAGGCAGGGGAGCGGGCCTGTCTGCCGCCGCATGACTGTTTCCATCCTCCGTCGACCTCGTGATGTGGGCCACCGCTCTGGCGAGGGAGTGCTGCAACGGCGGCGATGCTCATCGTCGTCACGCCCTGTGGCACGCCCTGTGGCACGGCCTGTGGAAGGGCCCCGCATGTGTGTCTGGCCGGCGAGGAGGTGTCCACCACGAACCGGTACCGCACATCGGAGGCGAGGACACGGTCGAACGCCTCGTTGATCCTGTCTGCCGGGATGGGCTCGATCTCGGCGCCGATGCCGTGCGCGGCACAGAAGTCGAGCATCTCCTGGGTTTCGCGGATGCCGCCGAAGAGCGATCCGGCGTAGGAGCGCCGGTCGGCGAACAGGGAGGGTACGTTCACCGGCAGCGGCTCGCTGGGGGCTCCGAGGTTGACCAGGGCGCAGTCGAGGGCGAGCGGGGAGAGGCAGGCGTCGACGTCGATCTTGGCGCTGATCGTGTTGAGGATGATGTCGAAGCTTCCGGCGAGGTTCTCGAAGGTCGCGGGGCCGCTCGTGGCGTAGTAGTGGCCGACGCCCAGGCGCAGGCCGTCGTCCTGCTTTCTTGAGCGACTGGGACAGGACGGAGTCCGTTGCCACGCTCACCGACAAGCAGCTCGGCGGCCTCGGTCACCTCTGTGGGAACTGCCGGGCGGGAACTTGTGACCTTGGCCTGTGCTCGCGGGCACGATTGGTTTTCCGGAGTCACTGCAGAGCCTGCTCAAGAGCATGCCGCCCACTCACGTCCAGCTTCGCGTAGACCTTCGACAGGTGTATCTCCACCGTGCGCAGACCCACGAACAGGTGGGAGGCGATCTCGGTGTTGGTCATCCCCTGCGCGGCGAGCTCCGCGACCTTGCGCTGGGCGGGGGTCAGCGCCTCCCGTCCCCGGAACGTCGGAGTCCGGGGACGGTCACCGAGCTCCCGCAGTGCGGCCCGTGCCTGCTCCGCGACGGGCTCGGCCCCGCACGCGTGGGCCACACTGACGGCCTCCTGGAGCGCGGCTCGTGCGTCCTCCGCCCGCCCGTACCGCACGGCCAGCTTCCCTCGGTCCGCCTGGATCTGCGCGTAGCGGAACCGCGCGGGGCTGCCGCCGATCAGCAGTGCCGCCTCGCCGAGCAGGGCCAGGCCCTCCTGACAGCCCACCACCAGTGCGCGGGCACGAAGCGCCACTGCCGTCATCTCCGCGACCCCCCACGCCCGAGCCAGCCGCAGTTCCTGATCGGCCAGCGCCAGAGCGGATTCCCGATCGCCCAGGAGCAGGTGGACCAGTGCGGCTTCCGAACGCCATGGGAAGAGCCCCGGCCCCGGCATGTCACGGGCAGTCAGGCGCTCACCACAGTGCAGGAAGTCCGCCAGCGCCCGCTCGGACCGGTTCTGCGCCGCGTGCACCCAGCCTCTGACCATCAGCGGGTAGTCGTAGATCGTGTGCGACCGGAGCGGGCCGCCCAAGTCACTGTCCTCCAGGAGTGCCTCGGCCTCCTGCGCCTGCCCTTGCCGGATGAGGGCCTCCGCCAAGGTCGCCACCGCGAAGACACAGTGGCTCTCCCGCCGGTCGATACCGATGTCCCGGAACGCGGCCAGTGCGCGCTTCGCGTCCGTCTGGGCGTCCGTGAACGCTCCACGTCGGCAATGAGCGTTGGCGCGCGCGCTGAGGGCCTGCGCGTACTGCAGCGCGGAGGCCCTGGCCCGCGTCTCCGCCACGGCAGCGTCGGTGTACTCGAACGTCAGGTCCGGCCTGCCCGCGGCGCCCAGCGCCAATGCGGCACAGGGGTACACGAGGGACTCGTCACCCGCCGGTGCCATGCCCCGGCTCAGCCCGAGACGGGCCCACTCGATGACGTCATCGGCACCTTCACCGAGCGCGGCGCCACGGAAGCTCAGCAGCGCCGCCAGTGCCCTGCGCCCGGCGCCATCCTCGGCATCCTGGAGGCGCAACTCCGTCAGACGCGGTCGCGTACGCACCGCCGAGCCGGCCTCGCCGAGGCTTACGAGCAGGTAGTCCAGCTCCAGCCGAAGCGCGGACGAAGCGTCTTCGGAACGCAGCCGTTCGATCGTCCCTTCCAGCGTCGTCAGGGCTTCCGCGTAGCGGTCCATGGCGAAGAGCGCACAGGCCAGGCGGCGCGCGGAGCAAGCCACAGCCTGCGGAGCCGCGTCGAGCCGCAGGCTGTTGCGCAGCTCCGGTACGGCGGCCGGTACATCGGAGTCGAGTCGGGCAGCACCGATCAGGGTCAGAACCTCACCGCGCGTCTGCTCGTCGAGATCCTCGCTCAGGGTGCGCCGCAGATAGATCACCGCCTCGTCGGGCGCGCCGCGGTCGAGCGCGGCCTGGGCGGCACGCCGCAGGACCGCCGGAGCTCGCTCCATGCCCGTCGGAGCGTGGAGCAGGTGCGGCGCCACCTGCTCGGCGCGCGCCCCCCAGGTGAGCAACAGCCGGGCAGCGCGGGCATGGTGCTCCTTGCGGCAGGTGGGCGAGATGTCGTGTGCCAGGCCTGCGACGAGCAAGGGCGGATGCAGCTGGGCCCGTCCTCTGGCATGTTGAAGGAGTCCGGCGCGGGCCAGCGCGTGGAGAGCGTCCTCGACAGTGTGCCGGTCCATCGCGCCGGCGTGGGCTATCACCTCAGGCGACTGGGTGCCCTCCAACGAGGCGAGAACGACGGCCACCCGTTCGGCATCGGGGCCGATCCTGCGCAGTGCCGCCCGAGCCACCACGCCCACGTCCGCCAGCAGCGGCTTCAGCGCCCCGGCCAAAGCGACGTGCACGGGTCCGTCCTGCCGAGCGCCGCCACAGCGCAGTTGACCGTCCACGGCGGCCAGGAGCATGCGGATCAGGTACTGGTTCCCTGCCGCCGCCGCCAGGAGCGGAGACAGTACCTCGGCAGCGGTCGCCCCGTCCGCGGACGCGTCGAACAGCCCGGCCACCTGGTCGGCAACCGTGGATTCGTCGAGGGGCGAGAGCTGGACGTGGCGGTCGAGGAGCCGCAGTACCGCACCGAGAGCCAGCTCGTCGGCCGATTCACCGGGCCCCATCGCGCACACGACCGTCACCGGATGCGCCCCCACGGCCCGCGCAATGTTCCGCAGCGCGCGCAGCGACGCCGCATCGGCCCACTGCAGGTCGTCGACCAGCACCAGCACGCGCTGTGCCGGTGCGGACCTGGCATCGGCGAGCACGCCACGCTCGGGCGGCGCCGCGTCGCCCGAGGCCAGCCAGCGCACCAATGCCGCGGCCCACTCACCGTCCGCGTCCGGAACCAGTGAGGACAGCCCGCGCGGCGGGGTGGTCCGCGGGTGGTGGACCTCCGTCGGCTCGTAGCACGCGCTCAGCACGGCGAATCCGGCGCTGCGAGCCCGTTCACCGAGGTCCGTGAGCAGCACCGACTTGCCGCTGCCGAACCCTCCGCGCAGCAGCACACTTGCCCCGCCAAGCTTCAGCAGTTCGTACAGCGTGTCCCGTTCGCGTTCACGGCCGAGAAGTGTGGGTATCACGCCGCTCCTTCTTCCGGTCTGCCATTGCAGGGCCGGACGGACCGTGACCGGCCATCCGCCGAGGGCTCGCCCTGGACAGATGCCCGGCCCTGTGGTCCCTTCACCGTACTCAGCCAGGATGTCGACCACCCCGGGCACCCACCGAAAGATGTGGATCTTTCGGTGGGGATGGGGTGTCCCGCGCGCGGGTGCCACTGATCAGATGAGGTGTGCGCCTCGCTCGTCGAGAGCCGCACGGCGTATCCGCGGCCGCCGAGGCCCGGCAGACGTGAGCCCGTCCCCTTGGCACACGCCGGGGCGGGCGGCCATCACGTCGAGCGCCGAGCCGTCCCGCCGCGCCTGCCGGCCAGGGCGGTCGCAGAGAGCCTTCGTGATCCCGTGTTTGGAGAGAAATGCCTACTGACGGGCCCCTGCATGTCGCGGTCCCCCAGTCCCCGGCCACGTCGGCCCTGATATCCCCGCCGCCCGAACCAGGCCGGTCGGTCCCGCCGAGCACGGTGATCATCGTGATCTTGTCCTGCGCGCTGCTGCTCAGCCTGTGTCTGCTGTATGTGCTGATCGTCAAGGCTGCCGGCTCCCGGTGCGGGCCGTTCGGCCAGGCCGTGTGCGCGCCCACGACTCCGCAGCCTGCCTACACGTCGCAGTACGAGGGCGACGAGGCTCCGATGAGTGTGCACGCCGTCCGGTAGCCGCCTGTCGGCAGGACGAACTGACCCACCCGTACAAGGAAAGACATTGACGAGCAAGGAACCAATCCCAGCCCCGGGGTCGCTCTACGACCTCAAGGAATTCACCGACTTGCGGCGCCGCCACCGCCGGCTCGTGTTCACGATGACAGCAGCGTTCTTCACCTTCTACCTCGTGTACGTGTTGCTGTGCACGTTCTTCCAGAACGTGATCACGTTCAGGGTCACCGGAGAGGTGAATTTCGCGCTCGTGCTCGGGCTGGCGCAGTTCGCGTCGACGTTCCTGATCGCCTGGCTCTACAGCCGTGCGGCCGACAGGCGGATGTCCCCTCTGGCCCGGCATCTTGCCGAGCGATGCGGTGCCGTCGAACCGGGCGTCGCCCTCCCGACCAGTCCCAGGAGCAACTGAACCATGGCCCACGTCGAGCTCTCGGCCCTGGCGGCGTCCAGCGCTCCGCCGAGCAGGGCTCTCATCCTCGTTCTGTTCCTGGTCTTCGTCGCGGCCACCCTGGCCGTGACGGTAGCCGCCGGCAGAAGGAGCCGAAGCGCAGCCGAGTTCTACGCGGGTGGCAGGTCGTTCACCGGCTTTCAGAACGGACTGGCCATCTCCGGCGACTACATGTCCGCAGCCTCGTTCCTCGGCATCACCGGATCCATCGCGCTCTTCGGCTACGACGGCTTTCTCTACTCCGTCGGATTCCTCGTCGCCTGGCTCGTCGCGCTGCTCCTCGTGGCCGAGCCCCTGCGCAACGTGGGACGGTTCACCATGGCGGACGTGCTCGCCTTCCGCATGCGCCGGCGTCCCGTACGGACCGCTGCGGGCGTCTCGACCATCGTGGTGTCGGTGGTCTACCTGGTGGCCCAGATGGTCGGGGCCGGTTCCCTGGTGGCGCTGCTGCTCGGGGCCACGGACGAGGGCACCAGGAGATGGATCGTCCTGGCCGTGGGAGCGCTGATGGTCCTCTACGTCTGCGTAGGCGGCATGCGGGGCACCACCTGGGTGCAGATCATCAAGGCCGTACTGCTGATCGTCTGTGCCGGTGTGCTGTCGGTACTGGTGATGCACAGATTCGGATGGAGTCTGTCGGCTCTGCTGGGAGCGGCCGCGGACGCGAGCGGACACGGCGGCGCCTTCCTCGAACCCGGACTGAAGTACGGCGCTGGCCTGTCCAGCCGTCTCGACTTCATCAGCCTGGCCCTGGCCCTGGTCCTGGGCACCGCCGGCCTCCCGCACATCCTCGTGCGCTTCTACACGGTCCCGACGGCGCGAGCGGCCCGTACCTCCGTCAACTGGGCCATCGTCATCATCGGCGCGTTCTACCTGACGACCATCGTCCTCGGTTTCGGCGCCGCCGCCCTGATCGGTCCGAAGACGATCGCCGCTGCCAACCCGGCCGGCACCACGGCCGCCCCGATGCTCGCCAAGTACCTGGGCGACGGGTGGGGTTCGACCACGGGGGCGGTCCTGCTGGCCGTCGTGTCGGCCGTCGCGTTCGCCACCATCCTCGCCGTAGTCGCGGGACTCACCCTTGCCTCCTCGGCGTCGTTCGCCCACGACCTGTACGCACACGTCCTGCGCAAGGGGCAGGCCGACGAACGCAGCGAAGTGGCCGTGGCCAGGTGGGCCGCCGCGGCGATCGGGGCGATCGCCATCGTCCTGAGCCTGTACGCGGACAAGCTGAACACGGCGGCGCTCGTCGCGCTTGCCTTTGCGGTGGCAGCCTCCGCCAATGTGCCGGCTCTGCTGTACAGCATGTTCTGGAGGAGATTCACCACCCGGGGGGCGCTGTTCGCCGTGTACGGCGGCCTGGCCACCTCAATCGGCCTGGTGATCTTCTCACCCGTGGTGTCCGGCGGGCCGACGGCCATCCTGCCGCACCTCGACTTCGCCTGGTTCCCACTGGAGAACCCGGGCCTGGTCTCCATACCCGCCGGCTTCGTCCTCGGCTGGCTCGGCACCGTACTCTCGCCCGCCGCCGAGCGCGACGAAGACAAGTTCAAGGACCTCCAGGTCCGCTCCCTCACCGGTATCGGGGCGGGATGAGGCCGCCCATGACCGCCTGCCCATCCAAGACACACGTTCGTTTGAAGGAGACAAAGGTGAGCAACGAAAGCCTGGCCAACCTCTTGAAGGAGGAGCGACGCTTCGCGCCGCCGGCTGACCTGGCCGCGCACGCCAACGTCACGGCGGAGGCGTACGAGCAGGCCAAGGCTGACAGGCTCGGCTTCTGGGCCGAGCAGGCCCGTCGGCTGACCTGGGCCAAGGAGCCGACCGAGACGCTGGACTGGTCGAACCC
>NZ_JBSFHY010000002.1:262277-343343 GCF_053597295.1 Streptomyces sp. NPDC001450 | reverse complement strand
GGGTGCCTCCCGTTCTCGTGAACACCGCCCCAGGACTGATCCGGCCGCCTCCCGAGACGGTGAACAACCGCTGTCGCAACTCGTGCACATAGCCAGGTTGGCCCAGGCGGGCGCCGAACGTGGCCCGTGGGAAAGCCGGCAGGCTGCTTGCCGTGACCGGGACCGGGGCCCGCTGAGCGCTTGCTCGGCGTGGTGGGCGAGGGTGCGCACGATCGGGGCCTCGGGGTCGGCTTCAAAGGGTTCGCGGTGCAGGCCGCTAGTCAGCCCGGTAGCGGAAGTCGGGGACTGCGGCGGCCAGGTGGTCGAGCACGGCGGTCAGCTCCGCCTGGACGGTGTCGGCGCTCTCGCCGGGGATGGTGATCTCCTGCCAGGAGATGCCCCGTACGCCGGTGACGACGCCGATCTCGACGTCGTTCTCGGCGAGGACGGGGCCCTGTTCGATGTGGCACTCGACGTAGGCGTGCGGCGGGGCGAGGCGTACGCCGGTGGGACCGTCGAAGCCGGTGCGGGCGAGTTCTCCGCCGAGGGTGCGGCCGTCGCGGTCGGTCAGGGCGTGGGCGTACTCCAGGGTGAGGCGCCCGGCGGCGACTGCACTGCCGAGCATGTCGGTGCCGCAGCGGACGCCTTCCTCCTCGGTGAAGACGCCGACCTCGATCGGGCGGCGGGTGGTGATGCCGCGTTCGTTCAGGGTACGGACGACTTCGATGCCGCCCAGGACGCCCAGGCAGCCGTCGAAGGCGCCGGCGGTGGCGACGCTGTCGATGTGCGAGCCCGTCAGGGCCGGGGCCGCGGTGGGGTCGGTGCCCGCGCGGCGGCCGTAGACGTTGCCCATCCGGTCGACACGGACGGCCGGTCCGGCCTGTTCCGCCCAGGCGATGACCTGGCGGCGGCCGGCCGCGTCCGCATCGGTGAGGGCGAGGCGGTTGACGCCGCGCAGGCCGGTGCGTTCGTCGTCGTACGCACCGATCTCGGCGAGGTCCATCAGGGACTGCCACAGCCGGTCTGCGTTGACAGTGATCGCGTGGGGGGGCGGGATTCGTCATGACCTGTCTCCCAGATGTGTCGGATTCATCGGATTCGGTGGGGGGCGGGACGGCGGGCGGGTGCGGGCAGGTACGGGTCAGCCGGAAGTGGTGGCCACCCCGCGCGAGGCCGATGCCGATGAGCGTGACGTCCGCCCAGCCAGGCGAGGGTGAGGGTGGTGTGGAGGAGGACGAGGAGCTTTCATGGCCCAGGTGGTGGGCAGTTGAGGGCGGGGCCGGCGTGGGGAGCAGCCCGGTGCAGAAGACGGGGATCTTCGCACGGCCGCGAGTCCGGCCACGGTCGGCGCGCCCCAGAGCAGGACTCCGGTCGCGATTCCGCCCACGGTCCGCAGCGCGTCCCCGGGGCCGGCCACGCGGGCCCGTCGGGTCGCCACCGCCGCGTCCGGGCCGGGCACGATGGTCAGCAAGCCGAGGACACCGAGCGCGGCCACGAGGTGGGTCAGCACGCGGCCGACCTCCTCCTTGTCGAACTGATCGAACCGGTCGGCGGTGGGGTGGTGAACAGGTGGTGGCTCAACGCAGGGGTCTTTCAGCTGTTGCGGGCTCGGTGACGGGTGGTGGAGTGCGGGTTGGCAGCGGTGCCTTCGGTGCTCAGCAGCACGACCACCGAGGACGGCCCGAGCCCCAGGGCCGCACGGCGTGCCTCGGCGTCCACGCCGGTGAGCGCCGCACGCAGCCCGGCGAGCGACGCGGCCCCGCACGGACCTGAGGAGATGCCGAGAGCGGCGAGATCACCGGCCGCGCGGGCGCTGTCGGCATCGGCGACGGCGACGGCCGCGTCCAGCCCGCCGCGCAGGTAGGGCCAGGCGATGCTGGACGGGGTGCCGCAGTTCAGCCCGGCCATGGTGGTGTCCCCTGTCGTCACGCTGACGGGTGCGTCGAGGGCGAGGCTCTCCAGGATGCAGGGCGCGGCCTCCGGTTCCACCGACAGCAGCGCCGAAGCACGCTCGGACGGGCGGCTGCGGTAGTGCGTGACCACGGCCTGGGCCAGGGACCCCACGCCCACCGGTATGGAGACGAAGTCGGGCCCCTCGGCGACCCCTTCGGCCGCCAGCTGCTCGTCGATCTCGGCGCAGAGGGTGGAGTAACCCTCGACGATCCACCCGGGGATCTGCTCATAACCCGGCCAGGCGGTGTCCTGGACCAGGACCGCGTCCGGCGCGGCGGCCTCCTCGGCCGCCAGGCGTACCGCCTCGTCGTACGGCCCCGGGACCTCGGTGACCTTCGCCTGCTCGGCGACGATGGCTGCCACGGCCTGCGGATGCACGCCCTGCGGTACGAAAACGTGGGCGTGCTGCCCGAGGCGGTGTGCCATGCGGGCCACGGCGCGGCCGTGGTTGCCGTCGGTGGCGGTCACCAGGGTGACCGGGCCCGGCGCCCTTCCGCTCGCGGCCCGCTCGGCAAGGGTGCGGTGGACCGCCCAGGACGCGCCCAGCGCCTTGAACGCGGGCAGCCCCAGACGGCACGACTCGTCCTTGACGAAGACTCGGCCGACTTTCAACTCCGATGCCAGCGACGGGAGTTCGGTCAACGGGGTGGGCTCGTAGTCGGGCAGCGAAGAGTGGAAGCCGCGGACCTCGGCGGGCGCGGGGGCACACCGCCAGGCACGGGCACCGGGCCGTACAAACCACGGCAGCGTACGGCGGGAGGGAGCGTTCTCAGACACACGACCAGGGTCCGACGCCCTCCTATGATCGGTCCAGCGAATGTTTTCAACCTATACTCGTCGGAGAAACCGACCATTCCGTCGGGCCCGCGACGGCGAAGAGAGCGGCTGCCCGTGTTCGACCTGCACCGACTGCGCCTGCTGCGCGAGCTCAAGCACCGCGGCACCCTGGCGGCCGTCGCCCAGGCCCTCTCCTACGCCCCCTCCTCCGTCTCCCAGCAGCTCTCCCAGCTGGAAACCGAGGTCGGCGTGCCGCTGCTGGAACCGGTCGGCAGGCGGGTACGGCTGACCGAGCAGGCCGAGATCCTCGTCGCCCACACCGAAGCGATCCTCCAGCGCCTCGAGCGAGCGGAGGCCGACATCGCCGCCTCCCTGACCGATCTGGACGGCACCCTGCGCATCGCCTCGTTCCAGACCGCCGCACTCACTCTGGTGCCGACCGCACTCGGCCTGCTGCGCGATCTCCACCCCCACCTACGCGTCCACGTCACCCAGATGGAGCCGGAAAAGGCCCTGCCCGCCCTGCAGGCCCGCGACTTCGACCTGATCATCGCCGAGGAATACCCCGGCAACCCCAACCCGCGGCCGGCCGAACTCGAACAGCAGGACCTGCTCGACGACACCCTGCACCTCGCACTGCCGATGCCGGCCGACAGCCCGAGGACGGACAACCCGATGGCGGCGCTGCGCTCACTGGTGGACCACCCCTGGGTGATGGAACCCGAAGGCACAGCCGTCCGGCACTGGGCCATGTCCCTGTGCCGCAACGCCGGCTTCGAACCCGACGTACGGTTCGAGACCACCGACCTCCTGCTCCACCTCCGCCTCGTCGAGCAGAAGCACGCCGCAGCCTTCCTCCCCGGTCTGGTCTGGAGCGGCCGGCCCCCGACCGTCCTGCTGCGGCTGCTGCCTCGCGGCCAGCGCACACGCCGCGTCTTCACGGTCGTACGCCGCGGCCGAATCCAACACCCCGCTATCCGGGCATGCCGGGATGCCCTCCAACGGGCCGCCGCCCTCCGCTCCCAGCAGGCATGAAGCAGCACAGAACCCGTTCCTCCGCCACACCGCCAACGCAGTGACAGGGCGCAGCACTTCGTGTGGCCGCGGTGCTGCGGAAGTCTGTTCGGCGGCTGGACTGGTTGGGGTGGTCAGCCGAGACGGAAGGGCAAGGTGCCCGTTGAAGAGGTCCCTCGTGGGGGCGCTTGTTCTCGGCAGCCGGCCGATCTACTTGACGTTCCGTGCCGGCTGGGTGGCGACATGGAGAAGCTCTTCCAGGGGACCACGCCGAAACAGTCGGGTCCACACGGTCGCCAGGAGCATGGCGGCTGCGATGAAGCCGAGCAGCGCGGTCAGCGCGGACAAGGTATCCCCTTCGACCGCCGCCACGTACCAGACGTCGCTGAAGAACCACAGCGCGACGATGTGCAGGACGTACATGGTCAGCGCTGTCATGCCGACCGCGGCAACGGGCGTGGCCAGGCGTGTGAGGCGCGGCATCCGTTCGGCGACGGTCAGGCACGCGGCGACCACCGCAAGAGCGACTCCGGTGTTGCCGACGATGGAAAAGGTCGTCTGGCTGTGCGGTGCGGCCACCAGCAGCCAGGCGAGCGGGGTGTGCCCTTCGGGCTCGCCGACGGTGTCGGACCACCAGGCGGACGCTGCCGAGCCGCCGCCCGTGGCGGAGGCGACGGCGGACAGGGCGCCGGGGACCAGGCGCAGGGCGAGCCAGGAGCCGCCGTAACCCAGCAGCGCGAGTGCCCCGCCTACGAGTGCGAGCCGGGCTCTGATGCCTGGGCGAGTGAGGTCCAGCCGGGCCGCTGCCATGCCCGCGATCAGGAACGGGATCCAGGTGAGCACCGGATACGCGCCGGTGAACAAGAGCTCGATGATGCCGTCCGTGCCGCTGATCTGGGCCAAGGGGTCATGGGCGGTGATGGCGTCCGCCCAGTTCCCGTCCTCGATGGACGTTCTGATCACGTACAGGACCTGGGGAAGGATCAGCGCACTCGCGGCGGCGATGAGGGCGAGCGTCCCTGCCCGCAGTCGGTGCAGCGGGAGGACGGTCAGGAAGAGCAGTCCGTAGAAGCTGAGGATCACGTCGACGTCGGTGCCCAGGGCGTTCAGTACGTAGCCGAGCGCCAGCAGGACGACGGCGCGGATCACGACCCTGGCCACTGCTTGACGGCCCGCACGCCCGGTACGGGGGTGCGGGCGGCCGGTGATGATGACGAGCGAGAAGCCGGCGAGCAGTGCGAAGAGGGCGGAGGAGCGACCGCGCGCCGTCTCCAGCAGGAATCCCACCGGGCCGCCGACCGTCACATCGGGCCCGACGTGGGCGGAGTACATGCCGACGACCGCGAGTCCGCGGGCCAGGTCGATACCGATCAGCCGCCCCGTCGAGGGCCTGTCGGCGAGGACAGGGAGGCGGTCGAGCCCCAGCGGCGGTGACACGTCCGCAGGCTCGGCCGAGAGTGCTTTCGGCGCCATACCTGATGGGTTCCCAGTGACTTGCCCAAGCCACCCCCGCGGCCTTCCGAAGGCACCCCGCTGCCCGGCCGAAACCACCCCAGCCGGTCGGCCGGGGTGCCTCCGGCCGATCGGCTGGGATCATGCCGCCAACCGACGGGTATTCCGTGCCGGTCGCTGGTGGGGGCGCCCGCTGGGGCATGGATCGAACGGGGGCATGCGACGAGCGGAGCGCACGTGATCCGGGTACTGGTGGTCGATGACGAAGCCTTGATCCGTACGGGTTTCACACACATTCTCAGCGCCACGAACGACATCGAGGTCGTCGCGGCGGTACCCGGTGGGCAGGCCGTGCGCACGGTGCGGGAGCTGCAGCCCGACCTCGTCCTGCTCGACATCCGGATGCCGGACGTGGACGGGCTCACGATTCTGGCCGAGCTGCGCCGCATGCCGCAGGCTCCGGTGGTCGCCATGCTCACCACGTTCGACGCCGACGAGTACGTGGCGACGGCGCTGCGCTCGGGCGCCGCCGGATTCCTGCTCAAGGACACCGACCCCGAGGAGCTTCCCCGCCTCGTGCGCACGCTGGCCGGGGGCGGGACCGTCCTGTCGTCCCAGGTCACCCGCCGGGTCGTGGACGGCTACCTCGACCACGACGTGCGCGAGCCCAACGCCGTCCGCCTCGCCGGCCGACTGACCGAGCGTGAGCGTGCCGTGCTCGTCCTCATGGCAGAGGGACTCGCCAACACCGACATCGGCGAAAGACTGCATCTGAGCACCGGCACTGTGAAAGGCCATGTCACCAACGTGCTCGGCAAACTGGAGGTCAGCAGCCGCGTCCAGGCGGCTCTGATCGCCGAGCGCGCGGGCCTGCTCACCACAGAGCGGGACGAGGGCGCTCGGTGAGCCCCCGACGGCCGCCGGATCTGCTGCTCGACATCGCCATCGTCGGGTTCGCGCTGGCGGACGCATGGGTCAACGTCGGCGTCGGGGATCAACCGGCGACTGCCTGCGCTCTGCTCGGCGCTCTCGCCCTTGCTCTGCGTCGCCGCCTGCCCTTGACGACCTTCGTCCTCACGCTCCCCACCGCCCTGGTCACCGATGCCGTGGTCGCCCCCATGGCCGCGCTGTACACGCTCTCCTCGCTCAGCCGCGACCGTCTCCTGCTGGTCGGCTGTGCGCTGACGTACGCGGTCATCGACTTCCTGCCCTGGCCATGGTCGTCCATGGACGCCGCGGAGCTGGGCCAGACGAACAACCTGTTCCACCTCAGCTACACGCTGGCCACCGCTGCGGCTCCGGTCTTCCTGGGCCAACTCGTCCAGGCCCGGCGCGAACTCTCGCTGCGGCTCGCCGACATCTCCGAGGCCCGCGAGCAGGAACGGCTGCTGACCGCCCAGAGCGTTCTGGCGAAGGAACGCGCCCAGCTCGCCAGGGAGATGCACGACGTGGTCTCCCACCAGGTCAGCCTCATCGCCGTACAGGCCGGAGCGCTCCAGGTGGGCAGCCAGGACGCCGAGACGAGACAGGCCGCGGCCACGATCCGCCGCCTCAGCGTGCAGACCCTGGACGAACTGCGGCACATGGTCAGTGTCCTGCGGGCCTCCGGCAGCAGTCCCACGGAGCTCACCCCCCAGCCTTCCCTCGCCGACCTGCAGCGCCTGGTCGACGCCAGCGGCATCGAAGCGGTACTGGAGACCGACCTGCCGCACGAGCTTCCACCCACGGTCCAGCGCGCCGTCTACCGCACCGTCCAGGAAGCGTTGACCAACGTCCGCAAACACGCCCCCGGCGCGACAGCAACCGTCCGCATCCGCCACAAGGACGGCGCCCTCCACACCACCATCACCAACACCGCCCCCACCCGACGCACGCTCGCCCTGCCGAGCGCCCACCACGGCTTGGTCGGCCTGGCCCAGCGAGCCGAGCTCCTCGGCGGCACGATCACATCCGGCCCGACTGCCCAAGGGGGCTATGAGCTCTGCCTCGAACTGCCCGTCGAGGGGAACGGGTGAACGGCCCTGCCGACAGGGAAACCGCACTCGTGGCTCATGGCCGAGCACGCCGACGGCTCGTCGACGCCGGCGATGGCGATACCCGCGCACCTGCATCATGCGACCGACGCTCACGAGGCCCGGCACGGGCGACGGCACGCCTCGCCTGCGATGACGGCGGTACACGCGGTCGTCGCCGTCCTGGTCGGTGGGCTGTTGCACCGTGCGGACACCGTGCGCTGGTCCCTGGCGGGTGGACTGACGGCGGCGGTCGCAGCCGTACGGCGGCGGATCCCCGCGGCTATCGCCCTGATGGGCGGCCGCCAGGCACCGGCTGGGTCCCGCCCCACGGCCGACTCCGCCATGGCGGAACCGGCCACCGCCCACGGGTGGACGATGCCGAGTTCGGCCGTGTGGCTGGGCCGCGCCAGCCGGTCGGCGGGGTACTTCCGGACACCTGGCAGATGGTGCGGCGGGAGGCTTTCGCTGACTCTGGAGCACATGAGGGTGGCCCTCGGGGCTGGGCGATGGAGGTGGCTCGGGGTCGCTCCACTGCCCTGTTCGCCCTGTCGGCCGGGTTTCCAGCGCAACTGATCAAGCATCCGTCGCGTGGTCCCGCACCATCCGGAGCCATGCCGGGTCAGAAGGAGGTCGGTCCTATGACGATCCACCTGACGTTTCTGTGTGTGCCCGGCGGTGACGCCACCCGGGATCCGTTCCTCGGCGACGCTCCCCTGAGTGAGCGCAGCCTGCGTATGGCAGGCGCCGCGGGCCCGGCTCTCCCTGCCCACGGGCTGGCCGTCCGGGCGCCCTCGGTTCGTTGCTCGCAGATCGCTGACGCCTTCGGCCTGGTGGCAGTGCCCGAACCTGCACTGCGCGATCTCGACCTCGGTAGGTGGTCCGGTCGCACCGTGGGCGACGTCGCCGCGACCGAACCCGACGGGTTCACCTCCTGGCTCACGGACCCGGATGCCGCGCCACACGGAGGTGAGTCCGTACGTCAGCTCTGCCGCCGAACAGCGGACTGGCTGAACAGCGTGGCGCCCGACACGGGCCGCGTAGTGGCCATCACCGAGGCAGCCGTAGTCCGGGCCGCGCTCGTTCATGCTCTCGCCGCACCGGCAAGGGCCTTCTGGCATCTCGCTGTGCCACCCCTGTCCACGGTCTCTCTCACCCGGCAAGGTGGCTGCTGGGACATCCGGCTCGCCTACATCGCCCCCCAAGAGGGCCAGCGATGGTTCCGCTCACGATCCAGCGGGGCTGGTACGTCCGCGACGGCCCACCTGGGCACCTGGAAGCGATCGGACCCCTTCCGGGAAACGATCTTCGCAGCTGCGAGTAGGCCCTGACCAGCTGATTTCCCTCGCCTCCCATGGTCAAGGGCCGGGGCGCACAGTGAGAGCCGCCCTGTGAGAGGCCTGCGACCGGCGGGGGCGGCGGGGGCGGCTCTCACATCAGAGGCAGAGTGCCGTCCGTTCGCCCCGGGTGGACGGGGGAGGCGGGGCGAGGGGCATCGGCTTCGATGCGGATACGCATGCCAGTCATCGTGCTCGCCCGACGGCAGGCTGGGGAGTGGCGAGCAGGCGGCCGAAGATGAACCGTCCCAGGACTTCGGCGCGCGCCTGGTCGATGGCCTTGCCGGTGTAGTCGGGGTGCGCCTGGGCCCAACTCCGGGCGGTGCAGCGGCTGGTGAAGAAGTTCAGAGCCTCGCAGGCGACATCGGTGATACGGCCTGATCATCGACGACAAGGAAGTCCTCGGCCGCCAGCTCGGCCACGACCTCGGCGGCGGTACGCCCAGCAGCGACGGGCACGGCGTCCAGGCCCTCGATCGAGGGAGCGCATCCGCTGTTCGCGCAGTACCCGGAGCACGGCTTGCTGCATGCTGCGCCGGCCGCCGGCCGCCGGGGCGAGACGTCCACGGCCCGCCGGGCGTCCGCGTCGATCGGCGGACAGCCTCAGTCGTCCGCGGCATCCATATCACCGAGTGCGCGACGCAGGTCAGCGATGCTCGGAGCCCCTTCGACGCGACCCTCCGGCCCACGGTAGAGGCGGCAGGACAGGGACGCGGGAGCTCCCGACACGGCGAAGGGGTCCACCCCGTCGATCAGCACGGTCGGTGATCCGGTCATCCCCAGCTGCGCAGCCTGCTCCGGATCTTCGACCTCGATCCGTTGCACCTCCGCGCCACGGCCGTCGAGCGCCTGGGTGAGCCGTTCGGCCACCACCGGCGCGTGGGGGCAGTCCGGCACGGTCAGCACGGTGATCCGCATGGCATCGTCCTCCCAGGTCACGCCTTTTGGACCGGCTGTGGACATTGAGCCTCCACCAACTTGAAGTCGCAGGTCAAAGGGCTGGTGTGACGGCGTGCCGGGGTACTCACGCTGGTCGTGGGCGGCAGTCTGCGGTGTAGATCGTCTGATTGGCGTGGTCGGCTCGTAGAGAAACGCGATGCAGCAGCGTCGGCGGTGGGTCCTCTCCACCCCTACTCGGCCTCCCGATCTCAGCCACGCGCGCGGAGTAGGTGGCCCCCCCGGGGGGCGCCGTGGCCTCGGACGACGGCATGAATGATTGGGGGCCGGATGAACTGGGCTTGTGTGGCCCTCAATGGCAAGCCTGTCGTCTGCGCGTCGACGCATCCGCGACGCATTCGCCGAGCAGTAGTGCAGTGACCGCCTCCGGGGCCTCATGCATAGCGTCGTGGCCGGTTGGGAGGTCGTGGACCTGCCACTCGGGATCGGCTTGGAGTCGGGTGCGGAGTTCAGCGAACGGCGTCCGGTCTTCCCATCCCGAGCAGTAGATGAACTCCCGACGGGGGACCTGGGCGAGCGTGCCTGCGAGCCGGATCGTTTGCAGGAACGAGGCGAGGGGATGGGGGCGGCGGCGGGGATCGCCACCGTCCGGCGGTCGGACGGCATAGCCGGTGGTCGCAGCGCCGGCAGCGAACGCTTCCCGGTAGCGCTCGGTCGTTGACGACCAGCACGACTCGCCATCGCGCGGTACGTAGGCGTCGAGATGCACCAGTCGTGAGATCCGGCCGTCAGCGCGATCGGCCGCGGCGGCGATCACCATCCCGCCGTAGCTGTGGCCGACCAGCGTCGCGCTGGTGATGTGGGCGCGATCGAGGAGCCGCAATACGTCGTCGGCGTGCGTGTCGAGGTTGGCGGTCGCGACCGTCGCGTTGTCGTCGTCTGGCCGCAGGCCGGTCAAGGTCAGGGCGTGAACGGCATGACCGGCACGCTCCAGCAGCGGAACCACCGCCTCAAACGACCAGGAGCCGTGCCAACCGCCAGGCACGAGGACGAACGTCGCCATGCGTTTCTCCTTCTGTCTCAAGCCGCGGCATCGAGGCACGCTGCCTCGATGACATGTGGTTCGGTCGGGCGCTCTGCGCGGCTGAAGGCCGCTCCGCATGGAGGTAGTGTCACCAGATCAAGGTGTGGCTTGTTACCGATAGGATGCCAACTGATGCCTGTTCGCGGCCAATCTCGCCGGATCGCCGGTGTGACGTCACATATGTGGCCGTCTGGCGGGCGCCACCTTTGGCCATCCGGCGGAACAAGCGCAGTGCAGTCGCACGCACGGGGACACCTGGTATACGCAGCCAGCGGCGTCTTGGCAGTTCACACCCAGCGCGGCACGTCGATCGTTCCCTCCAACCGGGTCGCCTGGACCCCCGCCGAGTTCACGCACTACCACCGCGCCCACGGCGACACCGATATGCGGATCGTCTTTCTCGCGCCACACCTCGCCCGGCTCATACCAGACCATCCCGCCGTGTTCCTGGCCTCCGACCTCGCCCGCGAGGTCCTGCTCGCCCTGACCGGCCCCCGCAACTACGACGACACCGCGCCTGACTACAGCCGCTCCGCGCGCGCTCGCCTCCTTCGCGTCCTCGTCGATGAACTCCGCGAAGCACACGAACAGCCACTGCACCTGCCGGAGCCACGGGACGACCGACTGCAAGCCATTGCCCGGATGCTGTACGAGACGCCGGCAGACAACGCCACGCTGGCCGAACTCGGAAGGACGATCGGAGCCAGCACCCGCACCCTCAGCCGACTGTTCCGCAACGAACTCGGCATGACCTTCTATGAGTGGCGCACGCAGCTACGCATCTACCACGCGCTCGTGCTCCTCGCCGACGGCCACGACACCATCCAAACCGCCCATGCCTGCGGATGGGCCAACCCCAGCAGCTTCATCGCAGCGTTCACCAACATCATCGGAACGACCCCGGGCCGCTACCGAACCAGTGTGATCGGTGCGGCGGCAGACGGACACGCCTGCCACTCAGGCGGAGGCCGGCCACCGCATCGAAGGCGGAAGTCAATTCCTACATAGGCGAGTTGGCCGACAGGCGCGTCGAGGAGGCGCCCCGCCGCCGTGGCAGCATGATCTGCTTCAGACCCGAGCGCCCAGGGAGGCATCTGCCATGTCCGACCTCGACAGCCAGGTTCCCTACTGGGATGCCGCGGCGGCCACGAAGACGTTCACTCACCCACTGCATCTGCCCTGGCTCGGCGGGATCGGCAAAGACGCCGCGGTCCTCGACTACGGATGCGGATACGGCCGCATCATGAAGGAGCTCGAACAGGCAGGTTTCGGCAACCTCACGGGTGTCGACGCCTCACCGGAAATGATCAGTCGGGCACGCCGCCTGCACCCCACTCTGCGCTTTGCCGCCCTGGATGAACCACCGACCTCGCCCTGCCCAGACGCAGACTTCGACGTCGTTCTGCTCTTTGCCGTGCTGACCTGTGTCCCCGGTGATGAGGCCCAACAACAACTGATCGCCGAATTGAACCGTGTCCTCAAGCCCGGCGGGATCCTCTACGTCAGCGACCTTCTGCTGCAAGACGACGAACGCAACCGCAACCGCTACAGCCGCCATGCCGATCACTACGGCCGCTACGGCGTGTTCGAAACCGGCGACGGTGCGGTCTGTCGCCATCACCCCCGCGAGTGGTTCTCCTCCCTGCTCGCCGGGTTCCAGCCCATCGACACCCGGACCATCACGGTGCCCACGATGAACGGTCACGAGGTAACCGGGATCCAGATCCTCGCCCGTAAGCCCCCCTCGGCATGCGCCTCTGGGGGGGAACTTCCTGTACCGCTCACCAGCGTCCACTCCCCCATGGCCGAACGGGCCGCCGAGCGGTGAACCTGCTGCCGCGTCGCATCGCCGGCGAGGACACCGAGTCCGAGGTCCTGGTGCCTCGTCTGCAGTGACCGGACGCCACAACGGCGTCCGCAGCCCGCGGACGGGATCAGGCTGCGACATTCCCGTGAGGGCCGGACGAGAAGGCCAGAATGTGCGGAACTGCCTCGCGCAGACTGACGAAGTGGCGATGCACGCCCTCCAAGGCGATGGCGGCGTTCACGCCCCACACCGTCATCCCGGCACGCAGTCCGGACCGCGCTCCGGACGGGGCATCCTCGATGACCAGGCAGTCTCCGGGCTCGGCACCGAGCTGCGCAGCGGCCTGCAGATACGGCTCGGGAGAGGGCTTGCCCTCCTCGACGGCGGCCGCGTCCACGATCACACCCGGCACCGGCAAGCCCGTCCGCAGGAATCGGCCGCGCACCCGGTGCTCGTAGTTCGAGGTCACCAGTGCCCAGGACCCCGGTGGCAGGCCGTGCAGCAGCTCCGACGCGCCGTCGAATGCCGTATAGACGCCGGACCGGACGTCCTCGTCCTCCAGATCGTGCAGCGCGGCAAGGCACTCGTGCGGATCTCGGTCCGCAGCGACCTGGGCGAACGTCTCCAACGGCCGCGTCCGCAGAGCCACCTGGTAGACCTCGTCCGCATCCAGCCCGTAGCGCTCCGCCCAGGCTGCCCAGACCCGGCGCTGGTTGCTCAGCGCGTCGATCAACGTGCCGTCGACATCGAACAAGACGTACTTCATGCGGCCGGGCGGCGCAGGTTCACTGATCACCCGTTGATCATGCCAGGCGCCGAACCGGCAACGAGCGGGACTGAGCGTGTCCAGGGTGGTGGGCTACGGTATGGGCAGAAGCGGTGGGGTGCGAGGTGCGGGCTCCGGTCCGCAGGATCGTCCTCGCCCGGCTGCACGCCGGGCAGGGCCCCTCCACCGGGCTGCGTGCCACCGCTCTCACCGGCGCGGTCGCCCCTCCAATACGCGAGTGCCCGGGGCGCAGCTCTCCCTCAGTTCGTCGAGTTCAGCGTCCGGCAGCTTGCGGGCGGATCCGCGTCGGCTGTGGTCGAGTAGTGCGGATGCGGTGAGCAGCCACTCTGGGAGGGGCACGACGCCGACGAACTCGGCCAGGCGGGTCAGCTCTTCGGCGGGATCGTCGAGGAGGTCCTCGTAGGCAAGTGTGGTGCCCTGGTCGGTGGGAAGGTGGCTGAGGAACTCCGTTCCTTCGGTGACGAGTTCGGACCACAGGGTGCAGAACGTCCGCAGGGGGATGTCCCGGTCGCGTACCAGGGCGGGATCGAAGCGCTCGTCGAGCAGCGGTGACAGGTCCGCGGGCAGCGCGCGCATGTGTTCGTCTTTCAGGTCGGCGAGGCTGCCGACGCCTGCTCGTGTCTTGATCTCGCGGAGCAGGGAGATCGTGCGGAATCCGGGATGACGGCTCATGGACAGGGCGCAGTCCGGTCCGTCTCTGAACATGTGCACGAACCTCGCGTCCGGGAACGTGGCCCGCAGCCCGGGTGCCCAGCCTGTCGAGTATCCGGAGCGCTCCACAACGGCGGTCCGTCCGAACCGCGCGCAAAGCAGGCCGAACAGGGCTCGGTGGTGCTCGGCTGCGGTGCCCCCGGGCCACTGGGCCACCGCTGCGTTGAGCTCGTCGAGGAGCCCGTCCGGATCGTCGGTGAGGTGAGGCAGCACCATCAGGGCGATCGCAGGAATGCCGGTGGTGTGTGCCGCGTACCGCCCGGGGCGGCGTGTGTAGAGGAATTCCGGCAGCGGCAGCCCGCTACGGATCATCCGGTCGAAGTGCGGGGCGGGCCGGAAGAGCGACTGCCAGAACTCTTCACCGGTCACCCTCCCTTCGGGGAAGGCGGCGTCGCCCACAGAGGCCATGAACTCGTTGAGGCTCAGTACGTCCGGGTGGCTGTTGAGGATGCGTGACAGCGCAGTCGAGCCGCTGCGCCCCGTACCAATGACGAAGGTCAAGGAATGCATGGTCAGCCTCCGTGGCTTCGCGACGCTCAGGACCAAGCCCCAGTTACCGCACGACTATCCCATGGGAAGAGGCGCGGGCTGTTACCGCTGGCTCCGGCGGCTGCGGCGCGGGGCGAGCAGGCGCGCGTGGCGGACGGGGAGCGTGGGCAGCATCGTGTTCGCCTGCAATGGGCCAGTGGCGCCGGAACAAGTGGCAGTTGCCCTGGGTGCGGCCACCCTGGCGGGTCCCACTCCGAGAACACCTTGCCCGGTCCGCGGTTAACCAGTCGTCCGGGGTGGGTCGGGCCTGGCAGGGTGACCTTCATGAGCTCCCAGCCCGCGCGCCCCGAACAGGTCCGCCACCACGACCACGGCACGTGGCTCGTCCGGTTCACCAGTCGGGTGCTCGTGGTCTGTCCGAGGTGCGGTGGCCGCGCGCTCGTCGTACCCCTGCCCGGTCTCACACCGCCGAAGTACTTCAGTGAACTGCTCTTCCAGCCCCGCCGTCTGAGCTGCGCCGGCTGCGGCGCGGTGGCGGACTGGACTGCCGAGCAGCGGGGCGCCGGCCTGGTCGGCGCTGTGGTCGGAGGCACCGAGGACCCGTTCTTCCGGCGGCCGCTCTGGCTTCAGACCCACTGCGCGGGACGGATCCTGTGGGCCTACAACGAGGAGCACGTCGACGCTCTCGCCGCCTATACGGCTGCCCGGCTGCGTGAGCGTCACGCCTCCCCCACGATGGCGATGTTCGCCCGGCTGCCTGTCTGGATGAAGTCCGCTCGCCACCGTGACCGGGTGCTCGCCGGCCTGTCCGCTCTCCGGGCCCTCGCCCAGCGCTCGGCGCCCGCCGACCGCTCCGACGCGGCTCACGAACGCGGCGACCGCCCGCGCCACCACAGCAGCATCCTCTTCCGCGGCGGCGCCTACTAGGGACCTCTTGGAACCGGGCCCTCCACCCGATGCGCGGGACCGGCCTCCGCCCCCGCCCCACCGAGTCCGGCGTCCGTACCCTGACCGGCTCCGCACTCGGCTCCTCCTGGGCAAACCGCATGGCCGCAGAGAGCGTGCGGATCATGTGACAGCCGGTGTCGGGGGGGCTTCACCAGGCTGGGTCGTGGGTGATCGGGTCGATGACGCAGCCCCCGTCGGACGGTTCCGCAGGCGAGGAGCGCGAGCTGTTCCTCTGGATTTCCTGGATCGCTCGTCCGAGCCGGGCCGTGCGCGGATCGTCGCTGTGCAGCAGATGGGTGACCAGTTCCGCGCGCGCGTTGCGTGCGGAGGACACCAGCTCTGCGACTGCGGGATCGGTTTCGTCCATGGCACCTCCGGGACTGATCGACCGGGTGAGTTTCGGCGCATCGGTGTGCCGGAGGCGCAAACCTCATCTCCTCTGGCCTTCGGCGGGGCGGTCCGGGCGGGCGGCTCCCGGGAGAAGGTAACACTATGTGTTGTTGATCACATACTCTGCGTCACCACCCAGGAGGAGTGATGGGCCACACCCCGTACGCCCGGTACACCACACATCACCGCACCGGCCGTCCTGCCGCCCCGCACCCGCCACCCGGCGCCGGCCGTGTGCTGGTCACCGATCTCGACGGAACTCTCCTGGGGGGCGACGACCGCGCACGCCGAAGGCTGCGTCACCTCCTGGGCCTGCACCCGTGCATCACCGTGGTCTTCGCCACCGGCCGCTCACTGCACTCCGTCCGCTCGATGCTGCAGAGCGATCCGCTCGTGCCGGCGCCACGGTGGATCGTTGCCGATGTCGGGGCCAGCGTCATCGACGCCGCCGACCTGAGCCATGTCGACGCTCTGGAGGCTCGGCTGCGCGCCGGATGGCCCGGCGCGGACCGGGTGTTGTCCGCGTTGGGGAAATTTGCCGGACTGGTCCATCAGGACGGAGTCGTCCAGGAGGGACGATGCTCGTTCTACCTGGCGCCTGAGCACCTGACCGCAGACCTCGAGGCGGCGGTGGCCGGGCTGGGCTGCTCGTGGACGTACTCCGCAGGACGCTACTTCGATGTCCTGCCCGCGAACGCGGGCAAAGGAGCAGCTGTGCGGGAACTCGCCCACATGCTCGGCTGGTCCGTCTCCGCCCTGCTCGTTGCGGGCGACTCTCTGAATGACCTCTCGATGTTCGACCTCGGTGCACACGGCGTGATCATGGGGAACGCCGAACCCGGCCTGGCCACCCGCGTGCCACTCGACGCACGCGTGCAGCGCCCGGCACTCAACGGTGCGGCGGCCATCCTGTCGGCCATGGAACACCTCGGCTGGATCGACCGACCCTCGCGGGTGGTGGTCGGCTACCACCGCCCGCCCCTGCAATGGAGCGATGGCAGATGGCAGACCCCGGCCAGCCCCAACGGCATCCTTCCCACGCTCACCTCCGCCCTGGACCCCCGCTCCTGCGACCAGGACGCCGTGTGGGCGGCCGCCCTCGTCACCGACCAGGACACCGCCCCGGCCCCCAGCACGAACGCCCCCTGCACACACTGCGTATGTCCGGCACCGCCCACCCCGCTCCCACTGGCTCTGCTTCCCTTGAGGTCGGACACCTGGGCGGGCTACTTCCACGGCGCGTGCAAGGAGACACTGTGGCCGGCTCTGGTGTCCAAACCCCAGCTGATCCGGCACGATGCCGGTCACTGGGCTGACTTCGAGGAAGTCAACGCCGCCTTCACCGACCACATCGACGCCCACGCCGCCCACGGGGCAACCATCTGGCTGCACGACTACAACCTGTGGCTCGTGCCCGGCCTGCTCAAACCGCGCCGCCCCGACGTGAACATCGGCATCTTCCACCACACCCCGTTCCCCGCCCCGGACACCTTCCATCGACTGCCCACGGCCGATCAACTCCGAGCCTCGCTGGCGCACCTGGACTGGGCCGGCTTCCACACCGCCGCCTTTGCCGACAACTTCGAACGGCTGCTGGAGGACACCCCGTGCCCGCCACGTACCGGGGTGCATCCGTTGGGCATCGACCGGCAGGCGGTGGAAGCCCACGCCCGGACACGCTCAGCACGGTGTCCTCCGCGAAGCGGTGGGCAACTGGTCCTCTCCGTCGAGCGACTGGACTACGCGAAGGCGCCCGTGCTCAAGATTCGCGCCTTGGCGGCTCTGCTGGATCAGGCGCCGGCACTTCACGGTCACGTGCGCTTCCGGCTGATCTGCCCACCTCCCGAGCCGGGCATCCAGGCCTACGAGAGGACCCGGATCGAACTGGAGGAGGCGATCAGCAGCATCAACTCCCGCTGGGGGTCCCCTGCCTGGCAACCCGTTGAATACGTGCCCAGGTCCCTGCCCTTCCCGCACATCGTGGACAACTACCTTGCGGCAGATGTGTTCTGGGTGACGTCCCTGGCCGACGGAATGAACCTCACGGCACAGGAATATGTCGCATGCCTGGCAGCGGCCGGACGCAACGGCGTCCTCGTGCTGTCCCGACGCGCCGGCGCCGCCGAACACCTCGGCAGGGCCGCACTTCTCACCGACCCGGGCATACTGCAGAACCTGGTCGACACCCTGCACCAGGCCCTCACGATGAGCCCCGCGCAGCGTCGCCTCCATACCGCCCGCCTCGCCGCCTGTCTGACCACCCCCACTCCTGCCGGCTGGACGCGCACCATCCTGAAAGCGATTCCCGGCAACAGGTGACTGCTGCGTGCGGGGCATGACGTCTTCGAGCAGGCCGCTCGTCCTGCTGACCCGCACGGCGTCCGGTTCCCACCACATCCCCAACCGAAACAGATCCAGGCGGAGATCAGCCGATCACCCCTCCCACCACGACTCCCTGCCCTCCTCGGCGACGAACTCGTGGAAGTCCATGTTGCTGATCTCCAGGTTGCAGGCCATCGATCCGACCATGCGGCATGGCAGCACGGCGGTCTGCCCCGGGGTGTCGTACAGATCGACGACGGTCAGCGGTCGGCCGCGCTCGGCAAAGGTCCTGGCGTCGGCGAGCGCGACAAGCGTCGTGTGCTCCTCGGGCGGGATCAGCGCCGGGACCTGGCCCGGCAGGAGGCCCTCGAAGGCCCGGTCGTCGACGACCAGTGCCCCCAGCGGGTAGTGCTCCACGTCGATCTCGTCCGGGTCCAGGTCCACGCCGACCCAGCCGTCCTCGTCGGCCCCGCCCAACTCGTCGAGCAGGGCGCGCCAGCCGTCCTCGTCGTCGAAGGAGGTTCGGACCAGCAGAGCCGCGGCGGTGGAGGGCAGAGCCGGGAAGGACCGGCGTGGCGGCGTCGTCGGCGCGGGAAAGGCCGGCCGGCCACCGTCACCCTGGTACATGCCGTACTTGTCCATGTCGCGCACCAGGTCGTCGAAGGCGAGCGCGCCGCCCAGCAGAGCGGCCAGGATGTCGCCGAGCCGGGCCGACGGTGCCCGGACGCCGCGCCCCGGTATCGCTGCCAGGTCCACCAGCAACGGCCCATCCCCGCCGTACACCACAGGGACGTCCGCCAGGACGACGACCGGCGGTACGAGGCAGCCGTTCGGGACAAGCGCCGGTACGTTACCGCCGTGCAGGTGGTCCCATCCGCGGTCCTCGACCAGGTGGAGCCGCACCCCGCTGCCCCCGAGCACGACCACGTCGCCTTCTCTGCGGCCCCCGATCTCGTTGAGCAATCCGCCCCACAGGGCCTTGCCGTCCTCGTAGCACGTGCAGACCAGCAGCGCTTCACCAGGCGCGGGCTGGGGAAGCCCGGGAAAGGACATGGCTCTCCTTCGAAGGACCGGCGGGGACCAGGACACTAGCCCACCAGTCCCGGGCTGGAGCACTTCATTTGGCGGACAGTGCCAACTCAAGCGAGTGCTCTGCCTGGCCGGCTGAGTGTTCCAAACGGCCCCCGGAGGGCCTGCCTCCAAGCTTTGATCACTCCGCTGACACGAGTGGTGGCATGCGGCAGGATGCGGACGCATGAGCCTCTCCTCTCGTTCCGCCATGTCGGGCCAGGCCTGGTCGGTGGCCGCGTCCGATCCGTGCGGTCCGCTGTACGCCGTGCGGGACACGGATCTTCGGGACAACCCTGTTCTGGGCTGACAGCGCCCGGCGTGGCGGAGCAGCAGATGGGCGGCGCCCCAAGGCAAGTGGGTCCCGACGATCGAAGAGTTGACCTCTGAACAGGCGCCACAGGTCGCTTGGCAGATCTCGCATCCGGCGGTGGGCGGCTCAATTCCCCGGCCTGTCGAGGAGTACTGACGGGCTCACCCGGTGACAGGCACGTGTCCATCCAGGGCCTGTCGCGGCGACTCGGTGATGAGTGGTCGAGCCCTCAGTAGCCACCCAGGATCTACCCCCGTGATCGCTGATCTGCAGTGCGTGGTGCTGGACTGCTCCGACCCTGGTGAGCTCGTTGAGTTCTACCAGTAAATCCTTGGCGGCACGGTCAACCAGCCGGATCGGCGATGGGCGCTCAGCGAGGACTGGTTCACGCTGCACACGGGGTCCGGCCTCATCCTGGCCTTCCAACGGGTGGCGGAGTACCAGCCGCCGTTGTGGCCGGACCCGAGTCGGCCACAACAGTTCCACCTGGATTTCGGTGTCGCCGACCTGGACCGCGCTCAAGAACAGGTGTTGGCCCAGGGCGCCACGGTGCTGGATGACGGTGCAGACGGACGGAGTTGACTCCCTTTCTGGCCGCTGCTGTTCAACAACGTCACCCTGCGCCTGCTGGGCGGCGACGGCTTTCCCGCCGGGGCCGAGCGGCAGGCCGCCCGCGACCTCACTGCTGCGGCCGCCGTCGGCGCCCTCACCACCGAAGTCTCTTACCGCTACCGCCTGGAGAATCACCGAGGCTCACGAGCGGGTCGACGCCGGTGTGCGTGGCCGCGTGCTCATCGGCGTCCCTGACTGACTGGGGCCGGTGGCGGCTTCGAGGTCGGCCGACTGTGTGACCGCGGAGGGCCTTCGCGCGGCATCTTCCGGTCGGGAACCTTCCGTGACCGAGGTTCGTCTACAGTTACGTAGACCGTCTACTCTTCTGTAGTCATCCGCTGTCATCTGTGTGCTCACGCCAGCCGGGCCACTCGGAAAGGGCTCGTCCCGCATGACCTCTTCGTTGCACCCGGCCGCGCACCAACTGGCAGCAGTCGGTCGCCCGGGCGCCGTGGCTCACCGCCAGGCAGCCCGGTGCTCGGGAGCCACGACCCCGCGGCTGCCCGAGTCCGTCATCGCAAGTACGAGCTTGGCCGGAGGGCCGACGGAGGATCATGCGACCCAAGATCCTGGTTGTTGAGGACGATCACGCCCTGCGGGACGTGCTACGGCGAGGCCTGCAGGAAGAGGAGTTCGAGCCGGTGCTCGCCGCCGACGGCGCCACCGCCCTGCGGTTGGCGACCGCCGACATCGCGGCGGCCGTACTGGATGTCGGTCTGCCCGACTCGGACGGGCGGGACGTGTGCCAGGCGATGCGTGCCAACGGGTTCCTCGCTCCCGTGATCTTCCTGACCGCCCGGCACCAGCTCGCCGACCGCCTGTCCGGCTTCTCCGCCGGGGGCGACGACTACCTGTCCAAGCCCTTCCATCTCGCCGAACTCGCCGCCAGGCTGCGTGCCGGGGTCAGGCGGGCCGCCCCACGCTCCTGCGCCGCCACCGGTGATCTGGTCCTGGACGCGGTGGATCTCAGTGCGTTCGTGCACGGTACGCGCGTCGGCCTCTCCCCGACGGAGTTCCGGCTGCTGGCCACGCTCGTTGCCGCGGACGGGAGCCTCGTGCGCCGCCGCGACCTGGTGCGGGCCGGCTGGCCCGAAGGCGCGCAAGTCAGCGACAACACCCTGGACCAGTACCTGAGCCGGTTGCGTCGCAAGCTGCGCGAGGCGAGCAGCCGACTGACGATCGACACGGCGCGCGGGGTCGGACACCGCCTGTCATGAACCGTGTCCTCCGCTGCTTTCGTCGCCTGGTTCCCCATACCCTGCGAGGTCGGCTGTCCCTCGTCGCGCTGGCCACGGCCGCCCTGTTGATGACGGTCCTGACCGTGGCGTTCAACGCCGTGATGGACGAGCACCTGCAACACCAGGCGGACGACGAACTGCGCAGCAGAGCGGCCGCGGTGACCACGACGGTGGACACCAGCGGTCCCCGGGTGCGCATCCTGGAAACCGTCAACGACCATCTCCTCGACGCGAACGTGTGGATCTACGCCGGCACTCGTCTGCTGGAAAAGCCGCCGACTGCCACCGCCGGGAGCCCGCTGACCCGGGCCGCCGGCCGGCTGGCCGCACAGCCGAAACACGTGTGCGCGACGGTCGACGGTCACCGGCCCGTCCGGATGTGCTCCCAGCCGACCCACGGCCGCAACGCCGTGGCCTCTGTCGTCACCGCTCTGGACCTGGCTCCGTATCGAAGTTCCGCCGAGACCCTGCTGCTGGGGTCGCTCGTCCTGGACGCTGTGATGCTCGGCTTCACGTACGTGCTCACGCGCCTGTCCGTCGGCCGGGCGCTGCGACCGGTACGGACGATGACCGACCAGGCCACGCAGTGGAGCGCCGTGGGCTCCGACGACCGCTTCAGCACGGACGATCACCCGGCCGAACTCGCCCGTCTGGGTGGCTCATTGGACGCGCTTCTTGATCGCATACGCACCGTACTGCGCCACGAACAGCAGCTGACGGGAGAGCTGTCCCACGAACTGCGCACGCCGCTCACCCGCATCATCATGGAACTCGACTGGTGGCGGACCCGCCCGCGCACGGACGCCCAGACCCGCGCCACCCATGAGGTGATCGCCGAGGCCGCGCAGTCCATGCGCACGATCTGCGACACGCTCCTCGACGACGCCCGCGAGAACGCGCTGAACCTGGCGACAGCCCCCGCGACGGCGGACGTCGGGCCCGTCCTGGACCGCCTGCTCCAGCAGGTCGGCCCACCGGATCGGCTCAAAGCCACGGTGGAAACAGGCACCCAGGTGCTGGAGGCGGCGGTCGCACCCGCTCTCCTCGAACGCATCCTCAGCCCTCTGATCGCCAACGCCGTCCGCTACGCCCGCTCCAGCGTGATCGTCTCCGCGCGGCACCTGCCCGGTTCCGTGCGGATCGAAGTCGTGGACGACGGCCCCGGTGTGCCTGAGACGTTCGTGGACGAGCTGTTCCAGCCGGGCCGACGCGCCGACACCGGCGACGGGCACGACGGCGCGGGCCTCGGGCTGCCGCTCGCGCGACGCCTGGCCCGCGCCGTCGGTGGTGAGGTCTCCCACGACCCCGGGCACACGCCCGGTGCCAGATTCACGGTCAGTCTCCCTGCGGGGTGACCGGCTCCCGAGCAACCCAGCTTGAGAGTCCGCGCGAAGAGGTCGCCCGCCGTCTCACCCAAGGTCGTCGCGGCGATCTTCGTGATCCAGAAGGCCGGCGTGACTTCAGGCAGATTCTTCATCACCGGCTTGGTCGTACCCGACGTGCTCGCCACGCCGAGGTCGGTGAGGACCTAGGTCTTCTCCAACTGAGCTTCTCGATCCTGAACGCATCCCGAACACGGACAGGCCCAGGCCGCCGTCTCCGGTCGGCTGGGAGAGGTGGTCGCCGATCGAAGCGCCCGAGCGGCCGGGTGAGGATGTACGCGATCCAGAGGACTCCGAACCGCATCGAGACCGAGCGCGCGGTGCGCGACGGCAACTGCGGCGATGGCCGGGGAAGCGTGCGGGCGCTGGAAGGAACTGAGGACGCCCACCGTGACCGCTGGTCCGAAAGTCTGGTGTGCGACGTGATCTAGGTTGCGCCTCTGAGCACGAAGACGAGGACCGATCCGATGATCTGAAAGAAACGGCCTGGCCCCTGTGCGGGCGCTGGCGCAGGGTTGCGCAGCAGGTCCACAGACACCCGATCAGCGTTTCCGCGGGTGAACGCGATCATGGACTGCCAGGGCGACGTCTGCGGGCGAGGCACGAGGCGGGGGCGACCGTAGCGGCCGCCGGACGACGTCGCCCGGCGGCCACCAACAGCACGCCACCCTGTCGTCATCGTCTGGGCCGTGCCCACCGCCTCAGCCGCGCGCCGCCACGTACAGGGTCTGGGTACTGCGGCCGAGCGGGCCCTTCTCGTCGTGCAGGGCGGACTCGGCGAGGCCGATGCCCGCGCCGTCCACCATCGTCCGGGCGTCCAGGCAGACCCACTCACCCTCGGGGTGGCGGTGCAGGCTGACGGTGAGGTCGGCGTTGATGAAGACGTAACGGTGGAAGTCCAGCTCGGCGCTGACTCCGTTGCCCGAGTCGGCTGCCGTCAGCACCCGGCTGAGCGGTGTGATCTCCTCACCCGCGACCAGGGGGACCCGCATGCGCATCCACGCCGTCGCCGGGCCGGACTCGAGGAACGAACCGGCGGCGAAGCGCAGTTCCATGGCGGTGTGGTAGCCCTGGTCCCACGGGACGGGGAAGAACGCCTTCGAGGGCGCGGCCTCGGGCCCGGGCACCTGCCGCCCCGGCGACACCTCCGGTACCGAGTCCGGTGCCGTCTTCATCAGCAAGGCCGTCGCCCGCATCACTTCCTCGCCACCGTCGGGTGTCAGACCGACCTCCACGAGCTCGACGCTGCGCCCGGCACGCAGCACGCGCGTGGCCACGGTCAGCGGGCGTATCGGGACAGGCCGCATGATCTCGTACGTGAGCCGGGCGACCCGCATGTCCGGCCGGCCATCCGGTCGTTGCTCGACGGCCAGACCGAGCAGCCCGGCAGGCGGACCGGCGTGCTGGGAATCGACGTCCCAGGGCCCCCGGGTGTACGCGGTGGGGAGGAACCGGTCGTGGGCCTCCCGCTCGTAGAAGGCCTCGGCTTGCGACGTCGGCATGGCTGTCCCTTCAGATCGCGCGTTCTACCCGTCGCCATACTACTAAGCGCTTGCTCATAAGCGACGGTGACCGTCATCGACCGGGCGCTTTCGCGTGTTCGGGTTCTGCTCCCCGCTGCAGGCTGCGCCGGCCGTCGCACAAGTCGCAACATCTTGCGGCTGCGGTGGGACCCCGGGGACCTGCGAAAGGCGTTCGAGATGCGGCCGGAGCAGCACGGACAAGCTCAGTGCACCCGCCGTTCGACGGCCGGAATGCAGTCGTACACGGTGTTGACCCAGTCGTTGAGCCTCCCGAAGACCATGGCGCACAGTCCCACTGCGCTCGGTCGGATTCGTCAACCACCGCCCACGGGTCATGCCCTCGGAGTGGGAGTGGTTATGCCTGGGCGAGGTGATCCAGGAACTGGCCGACCAGGTGCAGGCCGGTGCGCAGGGTCTGGGTGTCGTCGGCGAAGCCGACGCGCACGGTGTGTTCGATACCGAACGCGGCGCCGGGGGTGAACATGACGCCGGTCTGCTCCAGCAGGCGGGTGCAGAAGTCGTAGGAGCCGATCAGGGCGTCGTAGCGCAGGAGTGCGGTGGTGCCCGAGGCGGGCCGGACGTAGGTCATGTCGTCGCGGCTGGAGATCCACTCGTCCAGGATGGCCAGGTTGGTTCGGGTGATGTGGTGGGAGCGGGCCAGGATCGCGTCCTTGTTCTCCAGGGCCACGCAGGCCAGCAGGTCGTCGATGCGTCCGACGCTGATAGTGGTGTAGTCCCGGTGTGTGGCGACGTCGGCCAGCAGTCCGGTGGGGCCGACGATCCAGCCCAGGCGCAGGCCGGCCAGGGAGAACGGCTTGGACATGCTGCCGGTGGAGATGGCGCGCTCGTACAGGTCGGCGATCGAGCTGGTGAATCCGTCGCCGGCCTGGTCCACGCCCCGGTAGACCTCGTCGCACAGCACCCACGCCCCGGCTCGGTCGGCGATCTCGGCGATGCGGGTCAGGCCGGCCTCGTCGATGAGGGCGCCGGTGGGGTTGTTGGGGTTGTTGACGGCGATGAGCTTGGTGTCGGAGGTGACCAGGCGGTCGAGTTCGTCGAGATCGGGCAGCCATCCGTTCTCCTCGCGCAGCGGCAGGTGGTCGACGCGGGCGCCGTAACTGTCCGGGATGGAGTGGTGCTGCTGGTAGGTGGGGACCACGGCCACGACGTGGTCGCCCGGCTCGACGAGGGTGGCGTGCACAAGGGCGTTGGCGCCGATCGCCCCGTGGGTGATCAGGACGTTGTCCGGGCCCTGGGCCGTGTACAGGCCGGCGACCAGGCCGCGCAGGCGCGGGCTGCCCGGGATCGGCCCGTAGGTGAGTGGGGTGGTGTCCAGCTCGGCCAGTACGTCTTCGCGTCGGCCGGACAGTGCCAGCAGCTCGCCGGTGGTGAGCGAACGAACGCAGGTCTCGGCCAGGTTGTACCGGCAGGTCTCCTCGTGGTCGTTCATCCAGCGCTCGACCTCGAACTCGCGGATCTTCATCAGGGCCGTCCCTCGGTGGTCTCGTCGTCGTACTCGCATGCGGCCCAGGCAACGGCCGCGTCCTCGATGCCCAGTCCCACGGACCGGAAGTACACCGGGCGCTGTCCGCTGGGGCGTTGGGCCCTGTCCGCGACCAGGTCGGCCAGGTCGCCGCGTACCGTGGACGGGTTCCAGCCGGACGCGGCGGCCTGCACCAGCTCGGTGGCGACGTCGAGGGTGGTGCGCGCGTCCACGTACACCTCGAGCTCCGATACCGCCGCGGGCGGGATCTCGCGCGCTCCGGGAGCGTTGGCCGAGATCGAGGTGACGACGACGCCCGCGTCCAGGGTCCGGGGGTCCACCACGTCGTCGGCTGCCGAGGTGCACAGCATCACCAGGTCCGCGCCCGCCAGAGCCTCCCGGACGCTGGAGACGGCCTCGACGCCGTCGCCCACGCGCTCGGGCCGCGGCGGTGGGTACACGCGAACGGTCATGCCGGGCCGGAGCTGGCGCAGGTAGCGGGCGTGCGCGCGGCCGATGCGGCCGTACCCGATGACGGCCGCGGTGCGGGCGCCCGGTGGAAGCAGGTGGTCGGCGGCGAGCACGGTCGTGGCCGCGGTGCGCTCCACGGTCAGATCCGAGGCGTCGAGCAGTGCGACCGGCAGCCCGGAGGACAGGCTCACCAGCATCGTCCAGGCGGTGACCACGGCGGGGCCGGCCGCCTGCGGCAGGTACGGGGAGACCTTGACCGCGTAGACCCCGGCGCCGGGCAACACGGCCGGGTAGTGGATGACGTCACCGCCGTCGGGCAGGTCGACGACGAACTGGCCGGGGCCGGTCACCTCGCTGTGGGAAGGATCCCCGAATGCCTCGCGCAGCGCGGCCAGCACGGCCTGCTCGGAGACATGGGGAGTGGTGATCACTCGCATGATGAGCAATATATTGCCCATTCGACGATCCAGGCAAGTTTTTTGTGCACTATAGTGCTCACCATGAGCAGTGAGGTCGCCGCCGGCAGCAACGCCACGCAGGAGTTCGCCGCACGCATCGGCGGGCGCATCCGGGCGCTGCGCAAGCAGCGTGGCTGGAGCGTGCAGCAACTGGCCGAGGCCGGCGGGCTCAGCCGGAGGATGCTCACCGATATCGAGCTGGGTCAGGCCAATCCGAGCCTCGCCACCGTCGACCGCGTCGCACGCGCCCTGGACACCGACTTCGCCGCCCTGACCCTGCCCGAGCGTGACGCGGCGGACGAGCAGGTCGAGGGAACGCTCGTCTGGCAGGACGCCGACGGCAGCCAGGCGCTGCTCCTCGCGGCGACACAGGACCCGCGGGCCGAACTGTGGCGCTGGACGCTGGCTCCCGGGGGCCACTACGACACCGAACCCGACCGACCCGGTGCGCAGGAGATCCACCACGTCCTGGCCGGCCGCCTGACCCTGACGCTGGAGACCGGACCCCACGTGCTGGCGCCCGGGCAGAGTGCCGTCATCGCCAGCGACCAGGAATACGCCTACCGCAATGACGGCACCGAACCGGTCGTCTTCATGCGGGTCGTCACCGGCGCCTGATCCCTCGGCAGCACGAGACCACATACGCGCGGCACCCCGGATGCCGGCCGCCGCCGTAATAGAACGACGAGATCCTGCGGGACTGCCGACGGCGCGGTGCCGGCCTGCGTCATGCCGTCCAGGCCGTCGCCGGCAAACGCAACCTCGCCGCCCGCGCAAGGCCAGACACGCCAACAGCCCAGCTCAGGACGCTTACTGACGGTCCTGACGCAACACGCTTCAGGACTCCGGGGTGGCCGTCGCCATCAGCGTGTCGAGCACCGAGTCCACGTAGCGCCTGCCCTCCTCACCGGCCGGAAGCGTCTCCGGTACCGCGTGCGTCAGCTGGGTGTGGCCGAGGTAGCCGGTGTACGCCAGCAGCGCGCGGCGGTGTGCCTCGTCCGGAGGGAAGCCCAATTCGGCGAAGAGCTCCGCCAGGTAGCCGACCCGACGCTCCGTCACCCGGCGCAGTACGGCGGCGACTCGCGGGTGTCCGGCCGAGGCCGGCAGTGAGACCTCCAGCGGGTCTTCGGCGGCGAGTTCGGACGCCTCCACGAAGAGCCTGCGCAGCCGCACGGCCGGATCCGGCTCGGACCGCAGCCCGGCGATGACGCTCTCGGTGGACTTCTGTTCCCAGCGGTCGAGCGCGGCCTCGATCAGCGCCTCACGGTTGGCGAAGTGCCAGTAGAAACTGCCCTTGGTGGTGCCGAGGCGAGCGGCGAGCGGCTCGATGGCGACCGCCGCAAGACCGCCTTCGCCCATGGCCGAAAGAGCCGCGTCCGCCCAGTCCTGCGTGGTCAGTCGCTTCCGCCCGCCCCCGCGGGGCCCCTCCGCATGTCGCTGCACCATGTCCATACGCTACCGTATGGTCGACAACATACGGCAGCGTATGGAGGCGCGTTATGCGCAGGTTCCGCACGATCCGCAATGTCCATGAGCGCACCATCGAGGCACTCGCCCAGACCGTCGGGACCCTCCTCGGCCGGCTTTCCTCGCCCAACGACCCGGTCTGGCCCGCGCCGGCCTGGCCCCCGATGCGCTTCGACCGCCCCCTGGGTGTCGGCGCGGACGGCGGCCACGGCTTCGTCCGCTACCGCGTCTGCGCGTACGAGCCCGGCCGCCGCGCCCGCTTCGACTTCAACCCGCCCATGAGCGGCCACCATGAGTTCGTCATCGAGCCGATGGGGCAGGACCGCTGCCGCGTGCGGCACACCCTGGAGCTGCAACGCCGTGGCCCGATGCTGCTGGGTTGGGCCCTGGCGGTGCGCTGGATGCACGACACGGTGATCGAGGAACTCTTCGACAACATCGAGCGGGCCGCCACCGGGTCGGTGCCCAACCGCGTCCGCTGGTCTCCGTGGGTCCGGCTGCTCCACCGACTGATGTGGGACAGGGCAACCGCCGGCCCGCTCCCGGCCGACGCCCGCCTGGTTCGTGCCGCCTTCGAGCAGACCGACTACAGCGACGCTTGGCGCGTCAGGATGCGTCCGGGCATGCCGCGGGACCCCGAGTCCTGGCGGGGCGTCCTGCGCGGAGCCTCGTTCCCGGTGGTGGGCCGCGAGGGCGGCGAAGTGCTACTGGGCGAGGACGCCGGCCACCTCGACTTCCGCGCCTCGATCCACGTCGACGACCATCAGGTCACGCTCAGTACGGTCGTGAGGATCCACAACTGGCGTGGCAGGCTGTACTGGGCCGTGGTCAAACGCGTCCATCCCTTCATGGCCCGCATGATGCTCCGCCGCATCCACCGCCGACTCGCCCTGACGGCTCCCAACGCCGCCGAACGCGCGCTCAGGGACGCTTCTCCCGTGCCGCAAGGGAGTTGAGCCCGGATCGACATCCTTCTCCCCCACGGAGGTGGTCGGGCGACCGGGTCGGTGCGGTCGTATCGGAGCACGTCCGGCAGGACGGTGCGCAGCTTCTTCCCGGCCTCCTCCGCGCTGCAGCCGCCGGTGCGGCCGAGTACGGCACTGCACGGCTCCAGGTCCACTGGAAGTTGTCGACGATGCCGTCCAGGTCGGCGAAGCAGGGATCGCCGCGCAGGCCGGCGGAGAAGCGGTAGCCACCGCTCCCCACGGTGTTGGGCCTCGCACCGAAGGCGACCTCGGCATCGGGGATGACGGCCTCACCGTCGGGTGTGGTTCCGGGCCTCGGCGTCGACCGCCTGGTGGACGGTGACCCTCTGGCGGCCGTCCGAGGGCGCCGAGAAGACGAAGCTGCAGGCCAGGTCCGCGATGTCGACTCCGTCGGTGTCGACGTTGATCCGGTACACGGCGTCCGGGTGGAACGCATCACCCTGGGCCGGCGCGAACGGGTTCACGTTCGTGATCAGGACGGTGCGCCCGCTCTCTGCGGCGGGGAAGACGAACCCATCTGTCAGGTCCGGGCGGCCGGCGTCCCCAACGCTCCGTCGGCGTCCGGATCGTGAAGCCCGTCAGCGAGACGCAATTCCCCTGTCCCGGTCGCGGTGCCGGTCTAAGTTGGCCGGCATGGGAGTGCCGGTACGGGGATATCGCTATGTCGGACCCAGCGATCTGAAGGGTCTTGTCCGGCCGGGCGGAGAGGGCGCGAGCATCCGCGCGGCAGCGGACTTCGCCCTGTGGGTGTCGGCCCGCAGCGCGGCGGAGTTGGCTGAGCCATTCACCTTCGTGGTCGATGCGAGGGCGTACTCAGGTTGGCGCCGCGCCGCAGTGAGCATGTGGTCTGCGCGGGCGGAGGAACAGTGCTGAGCGCTGGTGAGATGAGCTTCCGCGAGGAATCCGGGCGCTGGATGGTCGACGAGGTCAGCAACCAATCGACCGGATACTGCCCGGACGTCGGCTCGTGGTCGGCCGTCGCGGATGCCCTGGACCGAGCCGGGTTTGCTCACCCCGGCGGGTTCACCCACGGGGTAGTGTTCCGTCGCTGCGTGGCATGTCAGCAGGTCAACATCGTGCGTGAGGACGACTTCACCTGCGTCTTCTGCGATGAGAGCCTGCCGTTCGACTGGAACGTCGATCAGTGCGAGCCGGGGCGTGGCGCTGTCCGGTGCTGCGGCGTCTCGGGGTTCCGGCTCGGTCAGCGACCTAAGTGCAAGTGCGACGCCCGGAGATAGGAAGTCGCCGGACGGCCGTCCCGCAGGGCGCGCGTCGCCCCGTGGAGTGCTGGCGTCGCGGCACGGTCGGTGTCCCGCAGGTGGGCGCCGTCGCCCGTGCGGCCACGGCGAGGGGGGGTGTCGTAGTCGCTGAGTACGAGGAGGCTACGTGCGCGCTGGTGAGGAAGGAGGCGACGTCCTCGGCCTCTTCGAAGGCGTGCCCGAGGGCGTCGAATGGAGGTCGCTCGACTCGTTGAACTGCCGCAGCACGGCTGCCGGCGATGCGCGCAGATGCTCGCGTTCGCCCACGGGGCCATCAGGGTGGTCCCAGGCCGTGTCGGGCGGCAGGCATGAGCCTCGTTGGCCATGCTGGGCCGGGTGTCCACCCCCTTCCCGGCGACAAGGAGCACGGTATGCCGACGGACCCGGTCGAACGATTCCTGGCGGCCCTGGACCCGCAGCACCGGGAGGCCGTCGGCGCCAAACCGCGAGCGGAGCAGGAGCAGCTCGCGGCGGCCTGGGAACGGGAACTGGAGTCGGACGACGAGCTCGACACCCTCGACGAACTCTCCCCGCCGGCGGCGGAAGCCGAGGCGGCCCGCCGCGTCCTGGAACGCGAAACCGACTGAGTCCGGTCGGGCGGTTCATCTGACTGTCTTCTCGCCCGGTCGGGGTCCCCTCTGCACATGAGCTTCTCGCCCGGTCAGGGCCCCATGTGCACATAGGGGGCCCACAGCCATGGGCTGCGTGGATAGCGCTCGCGCAGGTCGTGGGTCACACGGTGTATCGCCTCGGCCGGCGGGACGCCCTCCGCCAGGAGGCCGTACAAGGCCGTGGTGAACTCGGTGGCGTCGCCGTCGGCGACCTCCCAGAGGGTGGCGATCACATGGGTGAAGCCCGCCAGCTGGAACGACGAGGCGACATGGTGGGCTTCGTCGGCGAGGTGGTAGGAGCCGGCAGCGGATCCGCACGAGGCGAGGAAGACCAGCTCGGCGTCGAGGGAGAGCGTCGTCAAGTCCGGGAGTGACAGTGAACCGTCCTGCAGTACGAGCTTGTTGGCCGCCCTGCCGAGAATGTCGGCCTGTGTGTGGCAGGCGAAGTGGGCCCAGGAGTGCTGCGTGAGCTCGCGGAGCACGGCCTGCTTCGTGGCGGTCTCGCCGGTCAGGACGGTGGTCCGGGGAAACAGCTCGGCCAGTGCCCGCGCGTCCGCGGCGGCGTGACGCAGGGGTGCGGCTCCGGGCGCTTCCGGGGTGGCGACCACGAGCAGGCGCGGATCACGGGCGACGCGGGAGCGGCTGGAGCTGTCACGCGCGGGCGCCTTCGGGCGCAGTGCGTTGAGTGTGGTCGTGTACGACGACATCACGTAGTCGGCGATTCCCTGTGCGCCACCGCCGGTGTACCGGCCGGCCGCGTGCAGAGGAAGAAAGCTCAGGATGCCGGTGGGGCACCACCACAGCTGCGGAAGAGATCCACCGCTGCGTTCCAGACCCAGGTTCCGGACGACTGGCTCGGCGATCGCCTCCCACAGCCAGGCGAGCGTGTCGAGGACGACGGTGCCTGCCTCCCAGCGCTGCTCCGCCGGCTCGTGCGGGTCGTGCAGCGTGCGGACCGCCGAGGTGAAGGCCATGAAGCGGTCCGCCGCGGACCTCAGGTCGGCCCGGGGCAACGGCACACACCTCGCCGTGCCGTCGGAGAGGACGATCGCGTCGCTGCGCAGGGTCGCGAGGTTGACGACCACGACCGGGCCGGCCTCGGTCAGTGCGCCGAGGTCGGGTACTCCCGGCCGTAGAAAGCTCTCGAAGCCGGGCAGGTCACGGATCTTGTCGCGGACGCGCTCCCAGGAGCGGACCGTCAGCCGGTGCTCGTCCCTGGTGGGACCGGGCCCATGGGTCGCGGCACGGTCGGTGCTCGCGCCGAGGGACGTCATGGCCTCGCTGAGCCGGCTGAACTCCTCGGCCAGCTCAGGTGCTTGCCGACGCAGGTCCGTCAGGTCGCGACGAGTCTCGGTGAGTTGTCCGAGCAGGATGCCCCGCCCGCGTTCGAGCAGGTCCAGCGCCTTCTCGGGATCCCCCAGCTGCAGGGCGCAGGCCGCGGCCTCGGAGGCCGGCAGGAACGCGTCGGCGAGCAGCAGCTCGCGGTCGGAGCGTGCGAGCCGGTGCCCGACCAGCAGCGGCAAGAGGTCCACCGCGGCGTCGTAGTGTGCGGCCGCGCCGTCCCAGTCGCCGACACCGGCGGCCAGGCCGCCAGCCGCCTTCGCGGCCTCGATGCGGTCCGGAAGGGAGAAGTGGGGCGTTCGGTAGACCTGGCGCCTCAGTTCGAGCACGTCCGCGGCCGAGTGCCCCGTCCCGCCGTCGTGTCGCGCCAGGACGTGGGACAGCACCAGCAGCGCTCGCACGTGCCGTACGTCGTCCGGGCTCGTCGCGGCCATGGCTTCGCGCGTCGCGGCTTCGGCCTCGTCCAGCAGCGACGCGTCCGCGTCGTACCGGTGGACGTCGAGCAGAGCGCCGGCCAGGTTGGTGCCCCAGATCGGCCGGTCCGGGTGGTCTGCCGGCCCTGTCCGGATCGCCTCCCGCAGCAGTTCGGCGGCTTCGCGGGCGTCCTGCGCCGACGTACGGTCCCGCGCGCGGCCCAGCAGCACCACGGCCAGGTACGACAGTGAAACGGAGCGCTCTGGACCGCCCGGGGCGCGCAGTGCCAGGGACTTCCGGCAGAGGTCGACGATCGCGTCGAGTTCGCGCTCGTACGCGGCGAAGGGCTGGGCGAAGAGCTCCGCGAAGATGCGGGGGCTGCTCTCGCGGGCCTCGCGGGCCATGGCGATGAAGGGGGCGAACTGCCGGGTGTGGTGCAGCCTCGCTTCCGCCAGCCTCGCCATGGCCTGCGGCGTCGTACGCCAGGCCTCGGGGCCCGACGCCGCCTCCTCGAGTACGTCCAGGGCCTCCAGCAGCGCCGAGCTGTCCCGCGAGACCTCGTAGAGCGAGACCAGGCAGACACCCAACTCCAGCAGGGACCGGGCCCGGTCGAAGGACCCTTCCCGGGCGAAACGTACAGCAGCCCGGCAGACGGGAACGAGCTCGTCGAGGAGCCTTCTGTCCTGCGTGCTGTCATAGGCGGCGGTGAGGGCAATCGCGCATCTGCCGAGGAGGAGGCCGCGCTCCTCGTCGTCCAGCGTGGGGTCCTCCAGGTAGCTTCGGGCCAGCCTGAGGGACTCGTCCAGCGCCGCTTCTTCCCCGGTGAGCTGGAACTCGACGCGGTACGAGTCGATGAGGTTGCACTTCGCGCGGTGCGCCTCGGCGTGTTCGGCGGGGAGTTCGGCTGCCACCGATTCGAGCAGACGCCTGCCCTCCGCAACGGCCTGCCTGTCGCTGCCCAGTTCGCCTCGCAGAGTCAGCGAGTGGCCCAACTCGACTCGCACGGGAACCTGTTGGGGGTGTCGAGCATCCAGGTGTTCGGCCGCCGTCCGCAGCACGGCCACCGCGTTGTCCGCGTCGGAGAGGTCGCCGGTGGCCTGGGCCGATTCCTGGTGGGACAGTCCGGCGTTCATCAGCTGCGCCACGTAGGCCGGATCGGCCGGATCCAGCGCCCGTGCGGCCGCGTGGTTCAGGCGTGCCGATTCCCGCATGGTGTCCACGTCGCGCAGCAGGAGCGCCTTCACCCGCAGCACATTGCCGAGACAGGACAGAGTACCGGCTTCCTCCAAAGCTGCCTGATGGGCACGGCGCGCCCACAGTTCGGCCACCGAGATGTCGCGCCGTGCGCCTGCACCGGCGCTGGTGCCGGCGTCCTCTCTCCGGCCTTCGTGCGCACGCGACTTGAGGGCGTTGGCGAGACTGACCATCCGGCTCACGGCATCCGGCGCCGAACCGTCCGAACCGGAGACCGCAGCCTCCAGGACCTCCACCGCCTCGTCCAGCGCGGCGACCTCGCCCGCGGCGGCGTGCGTCATCCGCAGACACATACCGAGGTCCGTCTGGTACACGCGCCGCTGGCCGTCCGTCACCCCCGGGTGCGCGACGAGCCGGCGCAGCACGAGGGCTCGTACGCGCAGCAGGGCGGGCTCTCCCTGGGCGAGGTGCAGCGGTACGACGGCCGTGAGGGTGTCGAGGATGCGACGCGCGCGGGGGTCGGCCGGATCGTATTCCTCGGGCACACGCTCGATGCAGGCGCCGGCCTGTTGGACCCACTCCGGGGACGGGGTGCGCAGGTGGCCCTCGATGAGAGCTGCCGCCAGCCGGAGCCCGACCTGCGCCCGCGTCTCCTGGTCCGTGGCCTTCTCCTGGACACGGCCCCATGCCGCCACGGCCAGGGAGAGCAGCCGCGGATCGGGGCCCGTGGGGCCGGCCGCACCGTCGCGGTAGGCGTTCAGCAGGTTTCCCCCCAACGGGCCGAGCAGCGGTACGGCCTGTTCGTCGGGGACCGACGCGAGGGAGTCGATCGTGCGCGAGGCCCAGCCGACAGCCTCCTCCAGCGAGCCGGGATCCTCGCCGCGCGCATAGCGCTGCAGTAGGACTTCCACCAGGTTGATCTGCAGCACCTCCGGCAGGGCTCCGATCTCCCGCAGCATGCCGATGCCACGTCGGAGCAGACCGATCGCCTCGCTCAACTGCGCCAGGTCACCGGTGGTTCGGTAGGCGGCGGCGCGGTCGGCTGCCTCGTCGCCGAGCCGCAGGGCCTCTTCGATCCGTCGCGGCGTGGCGGACTCCCGCGCGAGTACGGCGCCGATCGCATCCGGCACCGCATCCGGCGTCCGCACCCACAGGGGCCGGAAGAGCTCCAGGGCGTGGTGGAAGTCCACTCCGTCGTACGCCTGTTGGGCCACACAGCGGAACCAGTGGAACCAGCCCAGGGCGTGGGCGGCCTCGTCACTCCAGGACGTGTGCAGGGACTCGGCGAGGAGCCTGGCCGCCGTGTCGGCCTCGGGTCCGAGCACCTGCTGCGGATCGGCGGTGGACGCGAAACGTCCGAGCCGTGCCTGCAAAGTGGTCAGTGGCGAGTTCCTCATCTGCTCCATCACTCCCCCGTGGTGGCCGATCGGCGTGTGGCGCCCGTACCATCATGCAGCGACGCTGACGCGTCTTCTCCAGAAGCGACAAGGGGCAGCATGGAACGTCGTGGGGACGTCGCGGCATGGTGTGAGGCCCTCCCTCTCCTGCGTCGTCTCGCCGCGGCGGAGGGCCGCGCGGACGAAGTCACGGAGCTGGTGCATCGTATGCGGACGGATACCGGCGCGCTGGCGCAACTCGACGAGTTGGGCCGGGAGTTCGGGATCCCGGCCGTTGGCTCCAGATCGGTGGTCGGGGTGCCCGGCGTGGCTCCGGGGGTGCCGGTCGACGGACTGTTCGTCTGCCCCGCGGGCCGGTGCGACCGGGACTGGGTACGGGCGCCGGGTGTGACGACGCCCGAATGCCACCTGTTCGAGGAGCCGTTGGCACGCGCGGCATCGGAGCGGCGCACTCGGTGAACTCCTTCATCAACGAGCTCGCCAGGCAGCTGGCCGGCAAGTGGGTCTCCCTCCTCGTCGCGCCCGGGGCGCTCTTCGTCGCCTCCGTTGTGGTGGGCTGGCGGATGCACTTCGGGTCGTGGCCCGGCGACGAACGATTCGCGACCGCGCTCCAGCAGGGCAGGGCCTCGGGCGGCCAGCTGGCCGCCGCCGCTCTGGGTGCCGTGCTGCTGTCGGCCTGGGCGGGGCTGCTGGCGCAGGGCGCGGGGAGGGCCGTTCACTGGCTGTGGCTCGGTCAGTGGCCCGGACGTACCGGCGAGGCACTGGCCGGTCGGCGCCGTCGCCGCTGGGCTCGTGCCCAGGAGCGCTATGAACAGGCTTACCGTCAGCGGCAGTCGGACGAGACCCTGGCTCAGCTGGCGTACCGGCGCAACCGCATCGCGCTGGCACCACCGACGAGGCCGACACACATCGGTGACAGCATCGCGGCGCTCAGTATCCGCGTCGGGATCGAGTACGGCCTCGACCTCGAACACGGCTGGTCACGGCTGTGGTTGGTGCTGCCCGAGGAGACCCGTGCGGTACTGGACGAGAGCAGGGATGCGTTCAACAGGTCGGCTGCGGTGGCTGGGTGGGGCCTTCTCTACACCCTCGCCGGAGCCGTCTCGTGGCCGCTCGGACTGGCCGGCCTGGGAACGCTCCTCACGGCCGTTGTCCGAGGCCGGTCGGCCGTCACGAACCTCGCTCAACTGATGGAGTCGGCGGTCGACCTCCATGGAGCGAGCCTCGCCACCTCGCTCGGCATACCCGTGCCGGACGGTCGCGTCACACCGGAGATCGGGCGCGAGGTGACTCGGGTGGTACGCAAGGGAGCGTGACGGGCGGCTCCGTGCGGCACCAGACGGTGGCGGCGTCGGCCGGCGGCGACGGGCAGACAGGCGCGAAAGCCCACCGTCGGCGGTCGCGGATCGTCGCACTGTGAGGTACGGCAACGGGACGCCTCGTAACCGCGGGAACGGCGGACGGATTCACGGCCTCGGCATCGGCCCGGGATGCACGCGCGCGTTCTGTGGGTACTCGCGAGGTTGTCCTCCCCGTCATCGGGCGCGTCGGTGGCGGCAGTCCGGGCGGAGGGCCAGTTCCCAGGACGTGATCACGGTGGGCTACTCGTACCATGGCCACAGGGAGCGCACCGAAGTGGGCGCGCTCATGACCTGCGAAGATCTCAACATCAAGATCAGCTGTTTGCGATGGGAGATCCACCATCTGCAAGAGACCGTCGTATCACACGCTGTGATCGACCAGGCGATCGGCGTGGTCATGGCCGTCGGCGGGCTCCGTCCCGACCAGGGCATCGAGGTCCTCACGGCAGTCTCCCAGCGCACCGACATGGGACTGCGTACGGTCGCCGGGCTGCTCGTCGACTGGGCGGCGACCGGTCGGCTGCCCGACGACCTCCGTCAGGCACTGGACACCGCACTGGCAGGCGCAGGAGCCGGGGGAACCGAGCACACCTCGCCGGTCGGCGGCGGAGCCGCGGTCCCATGGCACAGCAAGCTTGCGGTGGCGTGAGCAGGAGGAGGGCGGTGTCAGGTGCGTACCGTGGGAGTGGAGGAGGAACTCCTCCTGGTCGACGCCGACAGCGGGGAGCCGAGGGCGGTGTCGGCCGCCATCCTTGCACGTGCCGCCCAGGACGATCCCGGACAGGACGTCTTCGAGAAGGAGCTGTTCGGGCAGATGCTGGAGTTCGCCACGCGCCCGCAGGCGGACATGGTGGAGCTCGGAGCCGAGATCGTGCGCTGCCGCAAGGAGGCGGCACGGCGCGCCGGCGAGATCGGGTGCGCGGTCGCCGCGCTTGCCACCTCCCCGCTGCCGGTCAGTCCGTCGATCACTGTGAACGAGCGCTACCAGTGGATGGCCGAGCGGTACGAGATCGGTACCCTGGGCCAACTGACCTGCGGCTGTCATGTGCATGTGTCGGTGAAGTCCGACGAGGAGGGCGTCGCCGTTCTCGACCGGATTCGGCCCTGGCTGCCCGTGCTCTGCGCGGTCAGTGCCAACTCGCCGTTCTGGCAGGGCCGCGACACCGGCTACGCCAGCTACCGCACGCGGGTCTGGGGGCGCTGGCCGTCGGCCGGGCCGGCCGAGCTGTTCGGGTCCGCCGAGCGGTACCACCGGCAGGTGGCGGACATGGTGGCCACCGGCGTCATCCTGGACGAGGCGATGGCGTACTTCGACGCTCGTCTGTGCGCGCACTATCCGACGGTGGAGATCCGGGTGGCGGATGTGTGCCTGTGCGCGGACACCGCCATGCTCGTCGCCACCCTCGCCCGAGCCTTGGTGGAGACCGCCGCGCGCGACTGGCGGGCGGGCGAGCCACCGCTCGACCACGGCGTCAGCCTGCTGCGGCTGGCCGCGTGGCAGGCCGCCCGGTCCGGCCTGGACCAGGATCTGCTGGATCCCGCGACCATGCGGCCCCGGCCCGCCGCGGACGTGGTGCGCTCGTTGCTGGAGCACACCGGGGATGCGCTGATCGAGAGCGGCGACGCGGCCCGCGCCGAAGGGGCCGTAGCCGAACTGCTGAGCCGGGGGAACGGCGCGCGCGAACAGCGGGTGCTCATGGAACGCACGGGCAGCCTGCGGGACGTCGTCACCGAGTGCGTCCAGCGCACCCTGGAGTGAGAAGACCGCGACCGGGTGGCCCCGTCATGGGCACGTACTCCCGCACGACCCCGTGTCCAACGAGCCTTCCGACCAGCGCCGTGCCCCGGTCAGTGCTGGCAGTGCTCGCACCAGACGGTGCGGCGGCCAAAGACGCGGTGTGAGCGCAGCCGTCCACCACAACGCGGGCACACCGGTTCGGCATCATCGCGATGGCCGGTGAGCCAGGTACGACGCGGCGGCACACGTCCGGCGCGGGTGGCGGTGGCGAGTACCCGTCGCGTCGCCGTGAACACGTGACGCGCTTCGGCGTCTGCGAGATCCCGCGCCGGGCGCCCGGGGGTCACGTGCGCCCGCCAGAGGATCTCGTCGCTGAGAAGGTTCCCGAGGCCGGTGATGAGGGACTGGTCCATCAGCACACTCTTGACGGCTCTCCGCCGCCCGGCGAGCAACTCCAGGAAGTCCGGGCGTGTCATCTCGAAGGCGTCGGGGCCCAGCCGGGCCAGAAGCCGCTCCAGCGCCCGCGGATTCGGGGTGAGCCGCATGCCCTGGAGCTTGCGCTGGTCGCGGTAGCGCAGCTGCCGTTCGTCGTCCAGGGTCAGGACGACCCGGTCATGGGTGTCCAGTGGATCTTCCTTGCGGGCGCAGACCAGCGCGCCGGTCATGCCGAAGTGCCAGACGAGGGCCGGGCCGTCGCCCACCGGGACGACCAGTAGCTTCCCGTGGCGCCGTGGCCGGCCGAGCCGCCGCCCCTCCACCTCCCGTCGCAGCCGTTTCGCGGTGACCCCGCGCAGCACGCCCGTGTCGCACACGTCGACGCGTCGGACACGCCGGCCACGGCCACAGGTGTTCAGTACGTCGCGAAAGCCCTCGACATCGGGCAACTCCGGCGTGTCTGCCTCCCGGAGGGAGGAAGGGCGCGCTCCAACCACTTCGCCACGCGCTCTCGTCAGATCTCCTCTTCCATACGGATGGCGGCCCTGAGGTCCTCGTGCGCCTTGCCCGGCGAGCCCTCCTGAGCTTCGAGCAGGGCGGCGGCGATGGCGTCCAGCTTGCGCTGAATGGCACGCTCGGCCCGTAGCTCCGAGTTCTTCAGCAGGGCGAGCAGGAGCAGCGTCACGGCAGTCATGACGTCACCGGCGAGCACCTGCCACTCCGTGCCCATCCCGACGGCATGGACGAGCACCATCCATGTGACCAGCACCAGGCACAGCAGGAAGAACAGAGGGGAGCTGGTGAACAAGGACGCGCCCTCCGCGAACCGTTCGAACTTCCGGCGCCGGCCGCCGCCCCGGTCGGCGGGATGCGGGAAGGTCATCGGTCCTCGCCTCTCCGGGCGCGAGCATGGCCGCCAGTGAGGACGTCCGCGACCAGTCGCAGATCGGCGACGAGGCCGTCGTAGACCGCCGCGCGGTCGTCGGCGCGCAGGACGGCGGACGGGTGGATCGTCGCCACCAGCCCGCTGATCCCCTCGTCCGCCCCGCCCGTACCGTCTGCGTCGTCGTTCTCGCCGAGGCCGGGCCAGGGCAGCAGGGCGCCACGCTGCTCGGTCACCCGGAATCCCGGGCCGAGCAGGGCTTTGCCCGCCGTCCCGCCGAGCGCGACGACCACTTTCGGTGACACGACCCGCAGCTCCGCCACGAGCCAGGGCCGGCAGGCGGTCATCTCGCGCAGGGTAGGTGCCTTGTGGATACGGCGTTTACGGCCTTCGGGGACGGTGAACTTGAAGTGCTTGACCGCGTTCGTGACATAGGCCCGCTCCGGATCGACGCCCGCGTCCGCGAGGGCTCGCCGCAGCACCTTGCCCGCGGGACCGACGAATGGTCTGCCCTGCCGGTCCTCCTGGTCCCCGGGCTGCTCGCCGAGGAGCAGGACGTGTGCGTCCGTGTCGCCTTCGCCGAACACGGTCTGGGTCGCCTCCCGGTACAGCGGGCAGCCCCGGCATCCCGCGGCCGCCTTGCGCAGCCCGGGCAGTCCCGCGCGCCGGCCCGGGAGGAAGGGCGTCGCGTCATGCCCCTGGCCGCCGCTCATGGTCGTTGCTCCTTCCGTGCGAGCCCGCGCTCGTCACCGGGTGGGGCTACGGACTCCCCCGTCCGAGTACCCCTGCGAGGCGGGGTACTCGCGACACGGTGGGAAACCACCCTCGCGCACGAAGTCCGGGAACTCGATGCCGTCCTGGAGAAAGGCGGCGCCGGTGAACGTCCTCCATCAGCGTCGGCCCGCGCTCGCCGGCGGCCAGGGAGTCGTCGGTGTGGTCGACCTCGACGGCCTGGTCGGTGGTGAGCGGCCCCGAGGCCGGGTCCACGGCTCGGAATGTCTCGAGCTGTTCGTCCTTGGGGTCGGGGCCACGCTCATCGTGCAGTCGTCTCCTCGGCGAACACGTCCAGAAGCGCTGCACAGAAGGCCTTCAGATCGCCCGGCTTGCGGCTGGTGACCAGCTTGTTGGGCCCGTGGTCGCAGATTTTCACCTGCTCGTCGACCCAGGTGCCGCCCGCGTTGCGGATGTCCGTCCGCAGGCTCGGCCACGAGGTCAGCTCACGCCCCCGCACCACGTCCGCCTCGACGAGGGTCCAGGGCGCGTGGCAGATCGCGGCGACCGGGCGCCCCAGCTCGAAGAACTCCTTCACGAAGGCGACGGCCTTGTCGTTCATCCGCAGGAAGTCCGGATTGGCGACCCCACCCGGCAGCACCAGGCCGCCGAAGGACGCCGCGGACACATCACCGACGACCTCGTCCACCGTGAACCTGTCCGCCTTGTCGAGATGGTGGAAGGCCTGGACCTGACCGGACTCGGTCGACATCAGTACCGGTTCGTGCCCGGCTTCCAATGCCGCCTGCCAGGGCTGGGTGAGCTCCACCTGTTCGACGCCCTCGGGCGCTGTCAGAAACGCGATACGCATGATCGGTCGACTCTCCTTCCCCGTTGTCGTCGTTTCCTGTCATTCGGCGGGTTCGTCGCCACCGTGGAAATCCGGCGTCGGCGCCACGATGGGCGCCGAGGTCGCCTCGATGGCCGGATCGTCGAGGCAGACGAGACCCACAGGGCCACCGTCGTCGATCACCGCGACGTGCCGAGCCGACCGCTCACGCATCGTCCGCGCGGCCTGATCGATGTCTTCGTCCGCATGGACCGTGACCAGATCACGGCACACCGCTTCGGCCACGGGCAGCTGCCGAGGGTCGGCTCCGTCCGCGACAGCGCCGACCACCAGATCGCGATCGCTGACCAGCCCCATCGGGTCGCCGTCGTCCGTCACCAGGACGAGACCGATGTCCTGGTCGCGCATAACCCGAGCCACCGACGTCACCGACTCCCGCGCATCCACGGCCGTCGGAGCATCGGTCATGATGTCGCGCACTGTCCTGACCATTTCGGCCCCCTTCCACACTCCGGTGGGGCGCAGTCACCGCGCGCTCGGCTGCCGGGTACCCCGCACCGTGCGCCTCACCGCGTGTGCACACCCCGCGCTCATGTAGCGGCGAACGCCGAAGACACCAGGCACAAGCCGAACAGGCAGGCTTCGGCGGTGACCTGCCCGCTGCCCGGGGAACTCGCACAGATCCTGCCGCCGCCTTCATGGACGCCGGATTCGACACCGTCTACGTCAACCAGATCGGCAAGGACCAACAGGGCTTCTTCGACTGCTACCGCACCAAGGTCCTCCCGCTGCTGCGCGGCTGATGGGCACACGGCGAGGAGGATATCGCGTAGCAATCAGGGCATATGCTCCTTGAAGGGCATCCTGCTGTAGGGAATCCTGCCCGTTCCCGGGTGCAGGGAGGAGGCGTGCGTTGCCGTGGACGCTCAAGAGCGGGCAACGAACCATCACGCAATGGGCGCAGGCCAGGACGATCGACTCGTCGTGGAGATACGGCCCGAAGCCCGGGCGGGCACGGTTGTACTGGTCATGACCGGAGAGGTGGACCACGACTCGGCAAGGCCCCTGAAGGAGGCCCTGGAAGAGGGAATCGGAGCCCAGAGGATCATCGCCGACTGCTCCGGGCTGCGGTTCTGCGACTCGACCGGGCTGAACGTCCTGCTCAAGGCCCGGCTGCGCATGCTCGACCACGGAGGGCGCCTGGATATCGCCGGGCTGCGCCCGCCGGTGGACCGCATGTTCGAGATCACCGGTGCTCACAACGTCTTCCGGGTGTACCAGGACGTCGAGACAGCACTCACGGACAGCCAGGCAGGCACGTGACGCGCGGCGGTCGGAGCCGACGGAGGGATCATGACGACGCAAGGCGCCGACCACGAGCAGGTCAGACGACTTGTCCTGCGCGGCACAAGCGGAGCGGTGACACGCTGCCGTGACTTCACCACGACGGCGTTGGCCGACTGGGGGTGGCTGCCGGCCGCCACTCCGGAGGCACGCGAACAGGTCGAGGATGTGCTGCTGCTGGTGTCGGAGGTGGTGACCAACGCCTGTCTGCACGCCGGAGGCCCGGAGGAACTGGTCCTGCGGCACCTCGGCGGACGGCTGCGCATCGAGGTGTCCGACGCCAGCTCCGAGCATCCGCATGCTCAGGCACAGCGCTCGCCCGCACTTCCCGGCGGACACGGCCTCATGATCTACGACCGGCTGGCCCGCACGTGGGGATCCTCGGCCAAGCCCGATCGCGCCCGCGGAAAGGTCGTATGGGTGGAGGTCACCCGCCCGCCCGAGCGGAAGTCTCTTCGGGCGCGGTCGGCCCGTCGTCGACCAAGCCCGCTCTGAGCTCGCCCAGGATCCGCTTCAGCAGACGCGAGATGTGCATCTGCGACAGTCCGAGACGCTCACCGATCTCCGCCTGGGTGAGCTCCTCGCCGAAGCGCAACGACAGGACGAGGCGATCCCTTTCACCCAGTCGCGCGAGCAGCGGCTTCAGCGACTCGAAGTCCTCGACGAGTTCGTACGACGGCTCCGACATGGCCAGATGGCGCGTCACAAGACGCAACGCGTCGGCGTCGTCGTCCTCGACCGGCGCGTCGAGGGAGCGGGCGGCATAGCCGTTGGCAGCGCGTTCGCCCTCGGCCACACACTCCTCGGTGACGTTCATCTGGGCGGCGAGTTCGCCGCGGCTGGGCCGGCGCCCGAGGCGCTGCTCCAGACGGTCGGCGGACTTCGCCATCTCGATCCGCAGCTCCTGGAGCCGTCGGGGAACCCTCACAGCCCAGGTCGTGTCACGGAAGAACCGCTTCATCTCGCCGACGATCGTCGGCAGGGCGAACGCCGAGAACTCGACGTCGCGGTCGACGTCGAAACGGTTGATCGCCTTGATCAGGCCGATCGTGCCGACCTGGATGATGTCCTCGGCCGATTCGGCATGGTCTCTGAACCGCCGGGCGGCGAACCTGACGAGACTGAGATTCAGTTCGACCAGGGTGTTGCGCACGTAGGAGTACTCGGGCGTGCCCTCCTCGAGTGCACGCAGGCGGACGAAGAGGGCCGCGGAGAGGGACCGCGCGTCATCCGTCGAGACCTCGGTCGGCCGCGTGATCTCGGGCAGTCCGGCAAGTGCCTCACGGCGCACGACGGCACCCGCGTCATGGGCGGAGGTTGCGGAAGTCTGGACGGTGGACATGAGGCTCCTTCGACGGTGGCGGTGGGCCTGCGCCGCGGTGAACGTGGCGGGGTCCGCCGGTCGAGCGTCCTGTAATCATTCTTCCCCTTTGAGATGGTTTGATGCGGTACACCCCGGAAAGCCGCAGTGCGTGGCCAGGACCACGGAGCAGCTGACCGGCGACCGCTCGTTGCGCTACGAACTCCCGGCGGAACCTGGAGTGGTCGCCCGTTGCCGTGCCCTCACACAGCAGGCGCTGCGCACGTGGTTCGGATCCGCCGGCGAGCGCGGCCGGAAAGCCGCCGACGACGCCGTGCTGCTGGTGTCGGAGGTGGTCACGAACGCCTGCACGCACGGGGGCGGTCCGGCCGCGCTGCAACTCACCGCAACCGATCGGGAACTGTGGGTGCAGATCAGCGACACCAGCCCGGTGGTTCCTCATCCGCACGGCCGGCACAGCGCCGCTCGCACCTCGGGGCACGGGCTGTATCTCGTCCAGCGGCTCGCGGCGCGCTGGGGGTGCGTACCCGGCGCGCACGGCGGCAAGACCGTCTGGTTCGAGGTGGACATCGTCCCGGAAGCCGGAGCTCCGGACCGGTCCTAGAGTGGAAACGCGGTGCGTGGCCGTCCCGGAATCTGGTCTGTCGGCCCACGCGTCGCCCGCTCGTACGAGGTGCCCCCATGGCAAAGCGCAGCACAGCACGCCTCAGCGCGGCCCCGGCCGCCGCCGGCCCCGATGAGGAGGGCCTGCGTCGGCTGCTCGCCGGCCTCACCGCGGTACGGGACGGGGATCTCTCCGTCCAGCTCCCCGAGGACGCCGCCGGAACCCTCGGCGACATCGCCGTGGTCTACAACGACATGGTCGACCGGCTCTCCCTGCTCACTTCCGAGGTCACGCGGGTCGCCGGACAAGTGGGCGACGAGGGGCTGCTCGGCAGCCGCGTGCACGAACCGCGGGCGAGCGGGGTCTGGCAGGAGCTCACCACCGGGGTCGACGCGATGGCCGACAACCTCACTCTTCAGGTGCGTTCCATCGCTCATGTGGCGACAGCCGTCGCCCGCGGCGATCTCACCCAGACGATCCGGGTGGACGCGCGCGGCGAGATCCTGGAGCTCAAGGAAACGATCAACACCATGGTCGAGCGGCTGTCGTCGTTCGCGGAGGAGGTCACCCGCGTGGCGCGCGAGGTCGGTACGGACGGCAAGCTGGGCGGTCAGGCCACGGTCCGCGGGGTGTCGGGGACCTGGAAGGACCTCACCGACAACGTCAACTTCATGGCCGACAACCTGACCAACCAGGTTCGTAACATCGCCCAGGTCACCACGTCCGTCGCACAGGGCGACCTGACCAGCCGTATCGATGTCGCCGCACGCGGCGAGATCCTCGAACTCAAGACCACGATCAACACGATGGTGGACCGGCTGTCGTCGTTCGCCGCCGAGGTGACACGCGTGGCACGCGAAGTGGGGACGGAGGGGAAGCTCGGCGGCCAGGCCACGGTCCACGGGGTGTCCGGGACCTGGAAGGACCTCACCGACAACGTCAACGAACTCGCGGGTAACCTGACCCGGCAGGTCCGGGCCATCGCAGAGGTCACGAGTGCCGTGGCCGAGGGCGATCTCACCCGCTCCATCACCGCCGACGCCCCCGGCGAGGTGGGTGAACTGCGCGACAACATCAACGCGATGGTCGAGTCGCTGCGCGCGACGACACGGGCCAACCAGGAGCAGGACTGGCTGCAGACGAATCTGGCCCGGATCACCGGGCTGCTCCAGGGCACCCGCAGCGTGCCCGAGATGGCCCAGCTGATCATGACGGAAGTGCCGCCGCTGGTCTCGGCCCAGTACGGCGCCTTCTTCGTCGTCGAAGAGGGCGAGCACGGCCCCGAGCTGGTCATGGCAGCCGCCTACGGGCTCGCGGAGCCGCCCGGGTCCGGCACGCCACGCCGGTTCCGCGTCGGCCAGGGCCTCGTGGGCCAGGCCGCCCGCGACAGACGAGCCCTCCTCGTCGATCCGGTGCCCCCGGGGTACGCCACCATCTCCTCCGCCGTCGGATCGGCGGAGCCCACGGCGCTCATCGTGCTGCCCATCGTGGTCGAGGACCTGGTGCTCGGCGCCGTCGAACTCGCCTCCCTCCACAGCTTCACCGCCCTGCACCGCGACTTCCTCGACCGGTTCCTCGTGAGCGCCGGAGCCGTGCTCAGCTCACTGGTGGCCAATCTGCGCACCGACGCACTGCTCGCCCAGTCGAGGAGTCTCGCCGACGAACTCCGTTCCAAGACGGAGGAGTTGCAGGCCCGGCAGCAGGAGCTCCAGCGGTCCAACGCGGAACTGCAGGAGCAGGCCGCCCTCCTCGCCGAACGCAACAAGGACATCGAGTCGAAGAACCGGGTCATCGAGCAGGCCCGGCAGGAACTGGAGGAGCGCGCCCAGCAGTTGTCCCGTACCTCGATGTACAAGTCCGAGTTCCTGGCCAACATGAGCCACGAACTGCGGACGCCGCTGAACAGTCTGCTCACCCTGGCCCGTCTCCTCGCCCAGAACCCCGAGGGCAACCTGACGAAGAAGCAGGTCGACTACGCGGAGGTCATTCACTCGGCGGGTTCCGATCTGCTGCAGCTGATCAACGACATCCTGGATCTGTCCAAGGTGGAAGCGGGCAAGATGGACGTCCGGCGCGAGCCCTTCCTGCTGTCGCATCTACTGGAGCACCTGACGGCGGCGTACGGTCCCGTGGCGGACGAACGGGGGCTCGACTTCACCGTCTCCGTGGCGCGGGAGGTGCCCGAGTCCCTCACCACCGACGAGGCGCGGCTGCGTCAGGTGCTGGGCAACCTGCTCTCCAACGCGCTGAAGTTCACCGACGAAGGCAGCGTCACGCTGAGCGTCGAACCCGCCGACCCCGCCGAGACGCCCACCGATCTGCGCGGTGCCGCACCGGTACTCGCCTTCCGCGTCATCGACACCGGAATCGGCATCGCCACGGAACGCCTCCGGCACATCTTCGAGGCCTTCCAGCAGGGCGACGGCACCACCGCGCGCCGCTACGGCGGCACCGGACTCGGGCTCTCCATCAGCCGGGAGGTCGCCACGCTCATCGGCGGCGCCATCGGGGTGGAGAGCGCACCGGGTCGCGGCAGCCGCTTCACGTTGTACCTCCCCGTGCACACGGAGCCGCCCGCACCGGCCGCGCTTGCCACGAGCGAGGCCCCTGAGCCCCGGGAGAGCATGCTCCCGGAGCCTGCCGCTCCCGGCGACTTCGCGGCAGGGTCCGGCGCGACCGTGCTGGTCGTGGACGACGACCAACGCAACGTCTTCGCTCTCACGGAGGTGCTCAAAACCGACGGGCTGCGGGTCGTCACCGCCGACGGCGGACGCCGGGCCATAGAACTGCTGACCGAACACGACGACATCGAGCTCGTGCTGATGGACGTCATGATGGCCGGGATGGACGGGTACGAAGCGATCGAGAAGATCCGCAGGCTCCCGGGCCGTGCGAACCTCCCGGTCATCGTGGTCACCGCGAAGGCGATGCCCGGCGATCGTGTCCGGGCCCTGGCGGCCGGCGCCGACGGCTACCTGGCCAAGCCCATCGACGAGGCGGAGCTGCTCGCCATGATCCATCACCGACTGGCGCAGTGACGGCTCCCGGGCCCGGCCGGTCCCTGGCCCTCGAAGCTCATCAGCGGGACCGGTCGCGCCTTCGCTCCCGTGCGCGGGTCACCGCACCCCGACGGCGACGATGCACGTGTCGTCGTCGGTGTCCCCCATGGCCAGGCCGAGCAGTCCGTCGACCAGCGGCGCCAGAAGCCCGCCGGTCGCGAGTTCGTCCACCGCGGCGACGAGGCGGGCGAGCCCCAGACCCAGCCCGTCGTGCCGCCGCTCTATCAGGCCGTCCGTGTACAGCAGCAGCGTGTCCCCCGGCCGCAGCACGGCGCGGCACTCGTGATAGCGGAACGACGGGACCGCGCCGAGCAGGATGTCCTCAGGGGTCTCCAGCAGCCGCGCGCGGCCGTCCCGGAGCAGCAGGAGGGGAAGGTGCCCGGCGCTCGACCAGACGAGGTCCCGCGCGTCCGGGTCGTACAGGGCGCACACAGCTGTCGCCGTGGTCCCGTCGCCGGTGCGCAACGTGACCTCGTTGAGCCAGCCCATCAGCTGCCCGGGCGGCCCGCCGGTGAAGGCGAGCGCCCGCTGGGCGTTGCGCAGCGCGACCATGCCGGTGACGGCGTCGATTCCGTGCCCGGCGATGTCACCGACGGCCACCAGCAGCTTGCCGTCCGGCAGCGGCAGCACGTCGTACCAGTCGCCGCCGAACTGGTACTCCTCCGCCGCCGGACGGTATCGAGCGGCGACCACCAGGCCCCCGGGCAGTTCCTGGGAGGCGGGGGCCTCGGGAACGATGGCCTGCTGGAGCTGGAGAGCCAGTCGATGCCGCAGCTCCGCCTGGTCGCGAACCACGGTCAGGCTGTCGAACGTCGCGCTGAGCGCGAGTTCCGTGCGATGGATCACCGACTCGTCCTGGTACACCCCGACGAATCCCGTGACCGTCTCCCCGTCGAGCAGCGGCTCCGCCACCACCCGCACATGCCGCACGGATCCGTCCAGGCGCACGATCCGCAGCACGCACTGCGCGCCCGTCCTGTCGTCCATGAGCGATCGCAGCAGTTCCGTGAGGGCGCCGTCGTCCCCTCGGTGGATCCGTCCCCGCAGCGCCAGCAGGGGCACCGGCGCTTCGTCCCGTCCCATCCCGAAGATGCTGTAGGCCTGCTCGGACCACACGGTCTCGCCGCCGGTCAGGCTGTCCTGGAAGGTGGCGACGCTCTGCAGCCGGGAAACGGCGCGACCGGTCGCGAGGCCGGAGTCGGTCACGGTGTTCCACAGGAGTACGTACCGAGCGCCCCCGGCCGGCAGGACCCGGACATCCAGCAGCGGGGCGGGCGCCCCTTGCGGCTCCTTGCGGGCGATCGCTGGCAGCCGGGCGGCCCGCTGCGGGCGGCGACTGTGACGGGCCCGCCGGAGCAGCCGGCCGAGGGCCTGGTGGGTCAGCGGAAAGACATGTGACAGGTGCCTGTCGCCTGCCGAGAGCGCTCCCCCGAGGGCGGCGACGGCCTCCCCGTTGGCGTGTTCGACCATCACGGCCCCGGTCACGTCGCTCGTCCGCAGCAGTGCCGCCGGCTGGGTGAGGGCGTCGAGAAGGTCGACCATCACGGGCACGGCCGGCATGGGGCTGTCCGGGCGGTCCAGGATGGTTATCGCCATACCCATCAAGTCTGTGACAGCGCGCCGTAGCGTGGCGTCGAGCGGTGTGGGGCCCGGCCAGCCGATCAGCGCCAGGCCGACCGTTTCCCCCTGACGCCGCAGGGGCAGCAGTGCCCTGGCCGAGTCCGCCCGTACTCCGGGCATCGGACAGCCTTCGGCCGGACCGCTCTCCAGCCACACGGGAACGCTGTCGGCAAGGGCGGTGCGAAACGGCTCGGGACAGGCAGGCGAGATCCAGCGCCAGGCCGCGGCCTCCGAGGCTCCGACCCCCGCGTACCCGGCGAGGCTCAGGCTGCCGGAGGCGCCCGACCGCCACAGCCACAGGCTGTCCGCCCCGAGCGGGCCGAGGGCGCCCTCGAGCAGCGTCCGGGCCGCGTCCCCGACGCTGTCCGTGGCCTCGGCGGCCGCGGCGGTGCGGCGCTGATGCCGAGCCTGGAGCGGCGGGACCGGACTGGGGACGACAGGCTGGTCGCCCGGCGCCGAGACCGAGTTCACGACGTCCGCGGCGAGATCCGCGGGCGAAAGTCCGGTCGCCTGGGCCAGGGCGTCGAGGTGCGCGGCCGCGTCGGCGACGGAGATCCCGAGCTGGGCGGAGAGAACGCCCGTGGCCAGATCGGTCAGATGGCGGCGCGCGTAGTCGGCCCGGAGCCGCTCGATCTCCGCGGCCAGGCCGGTGAATCCGGAATCGGCCCAGTCGGCGGACGCCCCGGCGGGCCGCGCAGAAGCAGAAATGGTCAAGGCAACCTCCGTTCGGCCGTCACGCGGCGCCCCGGAACATGCGTTCGTACGTCTCCGGATTTTACCCGCCCGTCATGTCGCCGAGGCCTTCCGCTGCCCCGCATGAACGCCGCTCACCGGGGCAGTCGCCGGTGAGAGGCCGGCGCCGGGGCCCTGGCGTCCGGTGCCGGATCCTCGCCGGAGCGGAGGGCGAGACCTCCGCACGGTCACCGTCACGTCCCTGGAGCGACGCGGAACGTGAAGACCGCACGGAAGGCTGGAGGGCAACGCTGGTGACGCGCACGGACGGGCAGCGCGATCGGGGTTCCACGGCCCGGGACGTACGCACTCGGGTCACCGTCCTGGTCGCCCTCGGAGCCAACCTCGTGATCGCCGCGGCCAAAGCGGTCGCCGGGCTCTTCGCCGGGTCCCCCGCGCTGCTCTCGGAGGCTGCGCACTCGGTCGCGGACAGCCTGAACGAGGTGTTCCTGCTCATCGCGGTACGCCGCAGCAGGCGCCCCGCCGACGACCGTCATCCGTTCGGCTACGGCAAGGAGCGTTACTTCTGGGCGCTGCTGGCCGCGGTGGGGATCTTCGTCATGGGCGGATGCTTCTCGGTGTACCAGGGCGTCCAGGCTCTGCGAGCGGACCAACAGGAGTCGTTGAAGGGCTACCTGGCGGGGCTGGCGGTGCTCGGGGTGGCGCTGCTGGCCGAAGGTGCTTCCCTGGTCCGCGCCCTGTACCAGGCGCGTCGGCACCGGGAGGGCGCGACCGACCCGGCGCTGCGCACGGTGATCGCGGAGGACTCGACAGCCGTGGCCGGTGTGCTCCTCGCGGCGGGCGGTATGGCCCTCCACCTGGCTACCGGCCAGGTGGCTTGGGAGGCGGGCGCGTCCATGGGGATCGGCTTCCTCCTGGTATGCGTGGCCTATCGGTTGGCCCGGGAGACTCGGGACCAGCTGATCGGCGAGGCGGTCGACACGGAACTGCGCGACCGGATCGGTGACTTCCTCGCGTCCCAGGACGAGATCGACAGGGTCGCGGCACTGCTGACGATGCGACTGGGACTGGACTCCGTACTGGTCGCCGCTCGCGTCGATCTCGCACCGGGGCTCGACAGCGAGGAGGTCGAACTGGTCTGTGTCCGGATCAAGCGGCGGATCAGCGGCGAGTGGCCGCAGGCCGAGCATGTGTTCCTGGACATCACCGAGGCGCCCGGCCCCGAGCAGGGCCCACCCTCATCGGCTGTCACCGCCCCTGTCACGGGCGGCCGGCTCTCCCGCGTCCTCGGTCACGGTGGCGCGAGACCGGGCCCATAGCGGGATGGCGAACCAGCACAGCACGAACCAGAGGACCATCGCGGTGACGATCCAGCCCGCCACCGCGCCCAGGCGTGCCACCCGGAGGATCAGCCAGAGGGAACTCGCCATCGTGCACAACAGCAGGAGCAGACCCGTCATGGCCAGCCGTGCGGCCCAGTCCACGGTCTGCGGCTTGAGATGGCGACCGGCCAGGCTGCGATGCACCGCGACCGGCCCGATCAGAGCGCCGGTCGCGGCCGCTCCGAAGACCACCGTCACCAGGTAGATGGTCCGTTCGGTGTCCGACAGAGTGGTGAAACGGGCCTGGAAGACCACAGTGAGCAGGAAGCCGAAGAGAATCTGGACGCCGGTCTGAGCCACTCGCAGTTCCTGGAGCAGCTCGCTCCACCGCCGGTCCGCCCTCTCCTCCTCGGTCTCATGGCGACCCTGCGCAAAGGAATCCGTATGTTGCTCCACCGCGTTCCCTCCGTAGTCCCCGCGTAGTACACCCATGTCACGCGGCGTCGGCCAGTGCCTGCTCCCGTAGCTGTGAGCAGATGCGGTTCAGGACGCGGGAGATGTGCATCTGCGAGACTCCGTACTCCTCGGCGATACCTTGCTGCGTCATGCCCCGGAAGAACCGCAGATACAGGATGCGCCGGTCCCGCTCGGGCAGCGCTCCGATCAACGGTCGCACCGTCTCACGGTCCACCACGGTCTCGAGGCCGGGGTCCGGGCCTCCGAGCGTGTCCGCCAGCGTCTTTCCACCACCGGCTCCGACCGCCGTCAGTTCGACGTCCAGTGACAGCACGGCGTACGCGTTCCGGGCCGACAGCCCCTCGCGTACCTCGTCCGTCCCCAGGTGGGTACGCGCGGCGATCTCGGCGGCCGGGAACTCACCGTCCGACCGGGCGAGCTCCTGGTGGACCATGGCGACCCGGCGGCGCAGTTCCTGGGTGCGGCGCGGCACTCGCAGTACCCACGTATGGTCCCTGAAGTGCCTGCGCAACTCGCCCGTGATCGTCGGTACCGCGTAGCTCGCGAACGCCCCTCCCCGATCCGGGTCGAACCGGTCCACCGCCTTCACCAGGGCGAGCGCGGCGACCTGGCGCAGGTCCTCGAGAGATTCGCCCCGGTCGCGGTAGCGCGTGGCGATCCGGTGAGCCATCGGCAGCCAGGCCCGCACCACCTCGTCCCGCAGCCCGTCCCGTCGCGGTCCCTCCGGCAGGGTTCTCAGTAGGCGGAAGTCCGCCATGGTGTCGGGGGTGTCGTCATGCGAGTGCTGTACACGGGTCACGCTCATCACCTGTTCCGGTAGTCGTCACACACCGTCATCGGGCGAAAAGCGAGAGCGCCCTCGGCCAGCTCCTCCGGATGGCCGCTGTGGGCAGGTGGCGGTGGTGCCTCAGCAGGGCAACCCGGCGACTGCCCACGTATGCGCCGGAGAAACGGAGGGAGCGGTCGACCGCCGCTCAACGGTCTTGGCGCGTTTTCCCGCCGCACACGGGTACCCGGAGTGGGCGAACAAGGCGCCGCATTCGGTTAGGAGAGTGAACGACAATGGCCGGAAACCAGAAGGCCAAGGCCAAGACGGAGCAGATCAAGGGCAAGACCAAGGCGTCGGTCGGCCGCGCGCTCGGCAATGAGCAGATGGCGGCCGAGGGACAGATGGAGAAGTCGAAGGGCGACGCGCGCCAGGCGAAGGAGAAGGCGAAGGACACGTTCAAGCACTGACGTGCCGCGCTCGGAGCGGGGTCCTTCTCTGAACCATGGGGATCCCGCTCTTCGCATGCCATCACGCACCGAATTCTTCGGCGGACTTCCGTTGTCCTGACCTGCCCACGGCCCCGCTTCGAGCGCACCGACTCATCGCCGTTGCCTCCGCCCTGCCCGGGGTACCCGGTGAACGGGTGTGGACGGGTTGAGTGTGGACGGGTACCAGTAGAGGACTGGAGACCGATCATGAGGAACCGTGCCGGCGTGGACACGGCTGGTCTGGCCACGGCTCTGCGACAGGAGACCGATGCCGAGGTCCGCTTCGATCGGGGCACGAGGGGCGCCTACTCCACGGACGGCTCCAACTACCGGCAGGTGCCGCTCGGCGTCGTCGTTCCGCGCAATGTCGAGGCCGGTGCCCACGCACTGGAGGTGTGTGCACGGTTCCAGGCCCCTGTCCTGTCCCGCGGAGGGGGCACGAGCCTGGCCGGCCAGACGACGAACGCGGCCGTGGTGGTCGACTGGAGCAAGTACTGCCACGCCCTCGTCTCCGTCACCCCCGAGAATCGCACCTGTGTGGTGGAGCCGGGCATCGTCCTGGACGAACTCAACCGCCGGCTGTCCGACCACCGTCTCCAGTTCGGTCCGAAACCCTCGACCCACAGCCACTGCGCCCTGGGCGGCATGATCGGCAACAATTCGTGTGGGGCTTCCGCGCAGGCGTACGGCAAGACGGTGGACAACGTGCGCCGACTGGAGGTCCTCACCTATGACGGCCTGCGCATGTGGGTGGGGCCGACGTCCCGGGCCGAGCGTGCGAGGATCGCCGCCGAGGGCGGCCGCCGGGCCGGGATCTACGCGGGTCTGGATCGCATCGTCACCGAGTATCTGGCGGACATCCGGCGCGGCTACCCCAGGATCCCGCGCAGGGTGTCCGGCTACAATCTCGACTCGCTGCTGCCGGAGAACGGCCTCGACGTCGCCAAGGCCCTGGTGGGCAGCGAGAGCACCCTGGTGACGGTCCTGCGTGCCGAACTCGACCTCGTTCCGGTGCCGCCCAGCAAGTCGCTGCTGGTCCTCGGATACGACGACATCTGCCGCGCCGCCGACGACGTACCCCGGCTGCTGGAACACTGCTCCCCCGGCCAGTTGGAGGCTCTGGACGGGCGGATGGCCCAGCTGATGCGCGAGGAGCACGCCTACCTCGAATCCCTCAACAGCCTTCCCGAGGGCGACAGCTGGCTGCTGCTCCAGTTCGCCGGCGACAGCCAGGAGGACGTCGACGAGCAGGCGCACGCGCTGCTGAAGTCGATCGGCCGTGGCGAGAAGGACGCTTCGGTCGCCTTCTCCGACGATCCCGAGCGGGAGGAAACGATGCTCAGGGCCCGCGAGGCCGGGCTGGGTGTGACCGCGCGTCCACCGGACGACCGGGAGACCTGGGAAGGCTGGGAGGACTCCGCCGTCCCGCCCGAGCGTCTGGGCGAGTATCTGCGCGACCTGAAGCGGCTGTTCGCGGAGTTCGACTACGACCACCCTTCGCTGTACGGCCATTTCGGTCAGGGCTGTGTGCACACGCGCATCCCGTTCGAGATGAGGACGGCGCAAGGGCTCGCGGACTTCCGCCGCTTCCTGGAGCAGGCCGCTGACCTCGTCGCCTCCTACGGCGGTTCGCTGTCGGGCGAGCACGGGGACGGCCAGGCCCGGGGCGAGCTGCTGACCCGTATGTTCGGCGAGCGGCTCGTGGCCGCCTTCGGAGAGCTGAAGGCCGTGTTCGACCCGGGCGACCGGATGAATCCCGGCAAGGTCGTCGACCCGAATCCGGTCGACGGCCAACTGCGGCTCGGCCCCGCCTGGCGGCCGACCACGTCCGACACGTACTTCGGCTACCCGGAGGACGACCGCTCCTTCAAGCGCGCGGTGCTGCGCTGTGTGGGCACCGGGAACTGCCGCACCCACCGGGGTGGCGTGATGTGTCCCTCGTACCGGGCCACGCGGGAGGAGGAGCACTCCACGCGCGGGCGCGCCCGGCTGCTCTTCGAGATGCTCGACGGACACCCCGACTCGACCGTCGTCGACGGCTGGCGGTCGACCGAGGTGCGCGACGCGCTCGACCTGTGCCTGGCGTGCAAGGGCTGCAAGTCGGACTGTCCGACCGGGGTGGACATGGCCACGTACAAGGCCGAGTTCCTCGCCCACCACTACGCGGGGCGGCTGCGGCCCGCGGCCCACTACTCGATGGGCTGGCTGCCGGTATGGGCGCGGTTGTCGCGAACGGCGCCGTGGCTGGTCAACAGCGTGCTGCAGGCACCGGGACTCGCTCAGGCGGGAAAGCGGCTGGCCGGCGTGGACGGCGCCCGGCCGGCACCCGTGTTCGCCCGGGAGTCCTTCCTCCAGTGGTGGCGCGCTCGCGGGAGCGCTCAGCCGGACCCGGTGGATCCGGCCGCGGTGGTGCTGTGGCCGGACACCTTCAGCACCTTCTTCCACCCATCGGTGGCCATCTCGGCCGTGCGCGTTCTGGAGGACGTCGGCTTCCGGGTCGCCGTACCCGACGCACCGGTCTGCTGCGGCCTGACGTGGATCTCCACCGGCCAGCTGACCATCGCCGAGCGGGTCTTGCGCCATACGCTCGGCGTGCTGCGCCCCTACTTGGAAGCGGGCACCCCCGTGGTCGGCCTGGAACCGTCCTGCACCGCCGTGTTCCGCGCCGACGCACCCGAACTGCTTCCGGACGACGAGGATGTGCGGCGGCTCGCCGGCCAGGTGCGTACCTTCGCCGAACAGCTCGTCCATCACGCCCCCGACGACTGGTGGCCGCCCCAGCTGGCGCGGCAGGCGACGGTGCAGACCCACTGCCACCAGCACGCGATCATGAAGTTCGACGCGGACCGCGAGCTCATGCGCCGCGCTCACCTGACCGCGAACGTCCTCGACGAGGGCTGCTGCGGACTCGCCGGCAACTTCGGCTTCGAACGCGGTCACCACGAGGTCTCCATGGCCGTGGCCGAACAAGGTGTCCTGCCCGCCGTCCGCGCCGCCGCCCCCGACAGCCTGCTGCTCGCCGACGGCTTCAGCTGCCGCACGCAGATCGAGCAGGGCGACACCGGACGACGCGCCCTGCACCTCGCCGAAGCCCTGGCCCTCGGACTCGACGGCCCCCTGCCGAGCGAGTACCCCGAGCGCCTGGCCCAGCGGCCCGCAGCCCCGTCCCGCACGGCCCGATGGGCAGCCACCGCGGGCACCGCCGCGCTCACGGCCGCCACGGGCCTGGGCGTCGTACGGCACCTGCGCCATCCCTGACCAGGCACAGGCAGACAGCCAACCCGGAAAGGATCCAAGAACATGTCGACGAAGGTCTCCGACTACGTCCTCCAGCGGCTGCGCGAGTGGGAGGTGGAGCACGTCTTCGCCTACCCGGGCGATGGCATCAACGGGCTGCTCGCCGCGTGGGGCCGTGCGGAGAACGACCCTCGGTTCATCCAGTCGCGCCATGAGGAGATGTCCGCCTTCGAAGCGGTCGGCTACGCCAAGTTCTCGGGCCGGGTCGGCGTCTGCGCCGCCACCTCCGGACCGGGCGCCATCCACCTCCTCAACGGGCTGTACGACGCCAAGCTCGACCACGTGCCCGTGGTGGCGATCGTGGGCCAGACCAACCGCAGCGCCATGGGCGGCTCCTACCAGCAAGAGGTCGACCTGCTCAGCCTGTACAAGGACGTCGCCTCGGACTTCTGCGAGATGGTCACCGTCCCCGAGCAGCTCCCGAACGTGCTCGACCGGGCCCTGCGCACCGCGGTGGCAAGGCGCTCGGTCACCGCCGTGATCATCCCCGCCGACGTCCAGGAGCTGGACTACTCCCCGCCCGGACACGCCTTCAAGATGGTGCCCTCCAGCCTCGGCATGCCGCACTACGCGCCGGTGCCGGACGACGACGACCTCGCGCGCGCGGCCGACGTCCTCAACGCCGGGGACAAGGTCGCCCTACTCATCGGTCAGGGCGCGCGAGGGGCCCGGCCGGAGGTCATGGAGACGGCCGACCGGCTGGGGGCCGGCGTGGCCAAGGCACTGCTGGGCAAGGACGCGCTCGACGACGACCTGCCCTACGTCACCGGCGCCATCGGGCTGCTGGGGACCCGGCCGTCGTACGAGATGATGCGCGACTGCGACACCCTCCTCGTCATCGGGTCGTCCTTCCCCTACACCCAGTTCCTGCCGGAGTTCGGCAAGGCGCGGGCCGTGCAGATCGACGTCGACCCGCACATGGTCGGCCTGCGCTATCCCTTCGAGGTCAACCTCGTCGGCGACGCCGCCCGGACGCTGCGCCGGCTGCTGCCGCTGCTGGAGCCGACCACCGACAACAGCTGGCGCAAGACGATCGAGGGCAACGTCGCCCGCTGGTGGGAGGTCATGCAGCGACGCGCCACCGTCGAGGCCGACCCGATCAATCCGGAGTACGTCACCCACACGCTCAGCGCCCTGCTGCCCGAGAACGTGATCCTCAGTTCGGACTCCGGCTCGGCCGCCAACTGGTACGCGCGCCACCTCAGGCTGCGCGGCGCGATGCGCGGCTCGCTGTCGGGCACGCTCGCCACCATGGAACCGGGCGTCCCGTATGCCATCGGCGCCAAGTTCGCCCATGGCGACCGGCCGGCCATCGCGCTCGTCGGCGACGGGGCGATGCAGATGAACGGCATGGCCGAGCTGATCACGGTCGCCAAGTACTGGCAGGAGTGGGAGGACCCGCGGCTGGTGGTCGCCGTCTTCAACAACCAGGACCTCAACCAGGTCACCTGGGAGATGCGCGCCATGGAGGGCGCCCCGCAGTTCCTGCCCTCCCAGTCCATCCCCGATGTCGCCTATGCCGACTTCGCCCGCTCGCTCGGTCTGCACGGTATGCGGATCGAGAAGCCCGGCGAGGTGGAAGGCGCCTGGACGACCGCGCTCTGCGCCGACCGGCCCTGCGTGCTCGACATCCTCACCGACCCGGCGGTGCCCCCCATTCCGCCGCACGCCACCCTCGACCAGATCGAGGCCGCCACGGCGAGCGTCCTCAAGGGCGACAGCGACCGCGTCGCCATGGTCCGGCAGGGATTCAAGGCCAAGGTCCAGGACCTCCTGCCCGGCCACCGTCAGCGCGTGGAGCATCGGTGACCGACGAGGCGCTCGTGGAACGCGTGGACAGCGCCGTCTACACCGTTGCGACCGACGCACCCGAAGCGGACGGCACCCTTGCCTGGGACAGCACCACTCTCGTCCTGGCGACCGTCCACTGCGGCGGCGTCACCGGGCTCGGCTACACCTACGCTCCCGCGGCGGCGGCGCACGTCATCGACGACCTCCTCGCCGACGTGGTCACCGGCACCACGGCCTTCGACGTGCCGCGTCTGAACGAGGCCATGCAACGCGCCGTGCGCAACGCCGGCCTGCCGGGCGTCTGCGCACAGGCCGTCTCCGCCGTCGACATCGCCCTGTGGGACGCCAAGGCCCGCCTGCTCGGACTCCCGCTCGTCCGCCTTCTGGGCGCGGCCCGCGTCGACGTGCCCGTCTACGGCAGCGGTGGCTTCACCACCTACGACGACCGGCAGCAGGACAGGCAACTGCGGGACTGGGTCGAGGAGGAGGGGATTCCCCGGGTCAAGATCAAGATCGGGGAGTCCTGGGGACGGCAGGAAACCCGCGACCGGCGACGGGTGGCGCAGGCCCGCGCCAGCATCGGCGAGGCCGCCGAGCTGTACGTGGACGCCAACGGCGGCTACGGCGCCCACCAGGCCGTCCGGGTGGCCGCAGGGCTCGCCGATCACGGCGTGACGTGGTTCGAGGAGCCCGTCTCCTCCGACCACCCGCGCTCGCTCGCCGCGATACGCGGCCAGATCACCGCCGACGTCACCGCCGGGGAGTACGGCTACACCCTGCCCTACTTCCAGCACATGCTGGCCGCCGGCGCCGTCGACTGTCTCCAGGCCGACGTCACCCGCTGTGGTGGCATCACCGTATGGCTGCGCGTGGCAGCCCTCGCCCAGGCGCACGGGCTGGACGTCTCCGGACACTGCGCCCCGCACGCCCACGCCCACGCTGCGGCCGCCGTCCCCAACCTGCGGCATCTGGAGTGGTTCCACGACCACGTCCGCATCGAGCGCCTCCTCTTCGACGGCGCCCTCGATCCCGGCGGCGGTGTCATCACCCCGAGCACCGACGGACCACCGGGACTGGGGCTGACGTTCAACGCCGAGCGCGGGCAACGCTTCCGGAGACGGTGACCGCAGCGGCAGCGCCACCGGGTGGGCCGGGCAGCAGGAAAGGACCAAGCAGGTCGGAGGCCTCGTCGGGGGGGCTCACGCGAGCGCCACGACACAGGAGGCGAGGTGATGGCCAGACCTGTCTGGACCGGCGTCATGACGCTGGGGCCGGTCACGGTGCTTATCCAGATCTCGCGCCTGTCTTCCCAGGTCAGACGAGAGTGACTGGGTAAGGAACGTAAGGTCGGTCTCGTCAACGCAGGTCGTCAACCGATCACCGGCCGCAGGAGCGCACCTCGGCGAGCGGCAGCACCAGTGCCCCGAGTGCGGCGCCAGCTGCAATGCCGGCGTTGGGGCGCCGAAGTTGGTGCTGACTCTCGCTTCGCTGCGTCGGGCATTCTCACGAGCCGTATGCCAGTCATCTCACCGCGTGCCGAGGAAGGACCACTCAGAGTCCGTTTCCACGGACACCAGAACGAGGAAGCGCTCAGACACCGAAGCACGAGTCAGCACCCCGCTAACCTTTCTCTCTGCTAGGTTCGCAAGGCGAGCATTGCCTTCCGCTCTTACTGCCTCGCATTCAGGGTTGGGCCCAGCGTTCAGTCTATTACGAGATCCAAAGCCACGGCCTTCTCCCCAAACTTGCAATCCTCTCTAGCCTGTTCAGCTTCACAGATGTATGTATCAACCGTGAGGTGTTGATAGCTGGAACGCAAGAATGGGAACTTGAAGGTTCTCCTTTCGATATTTCCGAATGAGTCAGGGTTGACGTCTATATCCGCGATAAATTTACACTCTTCCGGACACGGCCACCTTTTCTTCGTGGAGCTTCCCCTCGGGACTCCCCAGACCTCAAGAGTGATGTGCTCGTAGTCGCGCAGCTTTGTGGCGGATACTTTCGCAGACACCTCGCCAATATCTCCTTTTAAATCCGTGCTGGCTTCTAGTTGAGGAAAGGAGGTTACGGCCTGGTTCCTTGCTTCGACTCGCACTGCGGTGGCGGTCGCAGAGGAGAACAAGATCGCAGAAGCGATCAACAGCGTGAACTGCAGCGAGATTGCTGGTTGCGCGGGTCGGCGAATTACCCATGCGACTATCCCGGTGATGGCGAGCACTACCAGGAGCAGGCCACATCCTAAATTCCAGCCGCGCCCCCAAGCTGCCGCTTTCGGTATCCTAACTACATAGATTGAAAATGCAGCGATGGCCATCAAGAAAGATATCGCGGAGCCAGCGATCCAGAGGTGTATTCGGTAGCTCCTTTCTGCAAAAATGCTGGAAATGGCACAGATTAGCGCACCGAGCAGCTGAACGGACGCGAGTCCGACCATAATTCCTTGATTGCGAAGGATTGTCGTCAACTCGGCGTTGCGCAGGCCAACCAAATTCACTGCTCCTGCGAAACCCGCAAGCAGCAATCCAAGGAGATTTCGAACATCGCCGAGGCGTTCGGCTGGATTGGCTGGATTGGGTCGGGGCGGCTGCGTTTCACCCTGCGACGGGTCCACATTTACTCCCGAGAAGGGGGGAAGGTTCCTCCGGTTCCCGCACGGAAATCCTTGCCTGTATTCCGCGCGATCAGCTCATGGTGAAATAATTACGCTTCTCTTCCCAACTTGCTTCTTAACTAGGCCAAACGAGTGTGAGCATCCCTAGGACTTGTCCGACCGATCGTGGTCACCCCGGCCAGACAGGCGACACCGAAAACCACGAGCGGGACGCTGACCGTGCTCGGCGAGAACCCGCTCACGTCGCCCAGGAACGTCAGGACCGGTCGCGTAGGCGGAGGGTTCTTCTTCCGGACGCGAGGTCGGCAGCAGAACGGCGATCTTCACCAGAGAGACCAGCCCCAGAGCCGCCAGCATGACGACGGGCACCTGCCAGTCGCTCTGCCGGCCCAGTCAGGTCCCGCCAGGAACACCGCGTACGAGGGAGAGCGAACCGGCGATGGACGGCGCCCCGACCACACACCCGCGGACCTCGGGTGCGCGCAGGCCACCGCGAGCGGCCCCGTCACAGCCCAGAACAGCGCCTGGGAACGCCGGTCCCGCTCCAACCGAATCATCTGCTGCAGTGGAGCTCAAACGATCAAGCGTGGCCTTCAGGACCGTTCGGCCGATCTGGTCGAGCTGATGTCCGAGCTGCTGCCGCATGGCGGCCCGGAGCTGATCGCGTTCCGCGCGAGGCTGGCGGGCCCTGCTCTGCGACGTTCGCGCATCTTCGTCGCGACGTCTTCGTAGGAGGTGATCTGGGCGGTGAGGTTGTCAATGACGAAGCTGGCTGCGTCCATCGCGCGAGCCTTCTCGCGGTCGGCCCGCAGGCTGTTGGCATGGTCCTCGATCGCGGGTAGGCAGGAAGGGGCTGGACGGGAGAATCCGCAGCCTGAGCACTGGAAGCGGATCGGGCAGGCGTGTCCGCCGGCTTTGACGTTGGTCGGTTCGGTGCAGCCGCCGAACGGCACTCCAACCGACCGTTGTTCGTAGGCGGTCGAGGAGCAAGGGGTCGCTGCCCCGCTTCGGTCGGTGATTGCCGGCGGCGGCATGCCGCTGGGCGAAGGAGTGCCGGAATGCGTACGGATAGACCAGGGACCGGTCGCAGGGAATCACATTGCCCTCGGCGTCCATGGCGTCACTGTTCGGCGTTTCCAGGTTGTCCACCCAAGTCCGCATGCCAGCACTGAAGTTGTTGCTCATCAGGTGGTCCGACCCGCCGGTCGAGGTGATCGCCGGGAACAGGTACGGTTCGCTGACGCTCGGGGTGTCAGGCAGAGTGTCGCGAAAGGGCCTGCCATTTCTCGTCCAAGGGACGGCGGCCGGAGTCTCGCAGCACGACGTAGGCGGTCTGGAACATAGCCCGGACGTGTGCGGGGTCCATGGCCTCGTAGGTGACGCCGGTTCCCAGCGACGCGAGTTGGGCGTCAAGCTGGCGGATGACGTGTTCCGGAACCGCTTTTTCGCCCACCCAGGGGAACACACAGGCCCTGCCCAACGGCAACGAGTTCATCGGATGGGGCCAGAGCCCGTACTACTCGGAGTACGCGGGTGAGGGAAACACCCAGGGCAACGGCTCGCAGAACCTGCTCTACGACGCGAAGCTGCCGGGCTCCGACATCTCGTACCGAGCGTTTCGAAACCAATGGACCGGCACCCCGTACTACCCCCCGAGTGCCGCGGCACGGGCCGTTGCCGGGAGCAACGTCGTCTACGCCTCCTGGAACGGCTCGACGGAGACGAGGGCATGGCGGGTCCTCGCCGGATCCAACCCCCACTCCCTGTCGGTCGTTGTCAGACACGCCCCACGCTCCGGATTCGAGACAGCCGTCACCACGAACTCCCCCGGACCGTATTTCCAAGTACAAGCGCTGAATGCGCGGGGCAAGGTCCTCGGGACCTCCCGCGTCGTGCCCCTCCCGGGCAACGGTCGGTCAACGAACGAGACCGTGAAGGAGCCGCGGCATGGCTGAACCGGCTTCCGCCACAGCAGAAACCGAATCAGATCGGCAGCCTCACGCGGGCAACAGCCCTACCAGCCGGTCAGATCCACGACCAGCTCACAGTGCGGGTCGTCCGGATCCGGCTGTTGGTACTGCTCTTCGCTGATCAGGGAGGGGATTGAGGCGATCAGAGCCGTGCTCGCGTGGGCCAGGCGGATGTCGGCGCCGATGATGCCCGGGCGATCGGGGCGCTGCACGTACAGGCGCAGCAGGCCGTCACCATGCATCAGGAAGCCGATCAGGAAGGGGTTCTCGTCGTCGCCGGGGTCGTACAGGGCGCGCAGAACTCTGAGGGCCTCGCCCTGCTCGGGCTCCGGGTCCAGGGTGATCTCCTGCGGGCGGAGTCGGATGAGCGTCATCCCCATGGCCTCGCCGACGTCGCTGCTGCTGTAGATCTGAAGTCCTGTCAGGACAGTGCGCAGGATGCCAGGGATATAGGCGGGCGCCACTGTGTCGTTGGGGATCTCGTACAGAAACCTCATGCCGGTCTCGTCGTCTCCGGCGTGGACGGCGATCCGTACGGCGCCGGGAGCGGGCAGGACGCCTCGCAGGCGGCAGTATTCGGCGATCGGTGCGTTCAGGTAGTACAGCAGCAGGCGGGTGACGGCCGCTTGCTGTTCTCGGTCTTCGGGGTCCGTCACCGGTTCATCCATGCGGGACGCTTGTTGTGTGCTGGTTGCGCCAGAAGGCGTTGACGACGCCGATCTGCTGTCCCCCACCAGAGTCATACCTCCCGGCCTCGGTCTTGCGCGGAGCCGGTGACGATGTGGGGGCTCTGCGCGATGTCCCGCGGAATCCGATGGTATTACACAGCTCAGCCGTCAAGAATCACCTGATGCGTGAAGTGAAGCTGTCCGACGGGGTCATCACTCCGTCTTCCCTGCGTATCGACGACGTAGACGCGCACCTCACGGGACAGGACGAACTGCTCGTCCGCTGGCTCAACGGCGGTCCCGGCACACGCGAGGGCGTCGAGGCCTGCTTCCGGCGCGACCGGTACATCCGGGACCTGCGCTCCACCACCCGGTGAACCCCCGCGTGGATCACGCGCGTCGGCGCCGAGGTCCGTGCCTGCGGAGCGGACGCGAACCTCTCAGCCCGAGTTCATCCGCCTTGGACTGCCTCGGGGTTATCGGCGACGTACTCCTGCACGACTGACAGAAAGCTCGGGTCGGGGGCCAGGCCGAGTGCGGCGGCGCGACTGTTGTCGAAGACGGCGGGCCACGAACCGACGATGGCCTCGATCGCAGGGTCTGGATTCATGGTCACCAGGTCGGCGGCGGCATCGCCGGCCACCTGCCGCAGCGTGGTGAGCATCTCGGCGACCGAGACCGTGAGCGCGGGAAGGTTGACCGGCACCCGGCCTTCGAGCCGCCCCGGCCCGACGCCGCGCTCGGCCTCCGCAATGCGGAGGATGCCCTGGACGGTACGTCGCGGTGAGGCCAGGGCCACGCGCAGGTCGGGCCGTACCGGGCAGGTGGTCGGGAGTCCGGCGAGGGGCTCGCGGACGATGCCGGAAAGGAACCCGGAGGCGGCCGCGTTCGGGCGGCCCGGCCGCACCGCGACGGTCATCAGGCGGGCGACGCGTCCGTCGAGGAAGCCGCGGCGCGTGTAGTCCGCGATCAGATGCTCGCAGATGAGCTTCTGTGTTCCGTAACTCGACCGCGGCATGGGGATGGACGACTCGCTGACCACCGGAGGCAGGGGCAGCTCAGGGCTCGAGCCATAGACGGCGAGGCTGCTGGCGAACACCACCCTGGGCGTCGGCCCGGAGGCGGCCGACTGTGCGCGGGCTGCGTCGAGCAGGGCGCGGGTGGTGTCCACGTTGGCGCGCATGCCGAGGCCGAAGTCGGCCTCGCACTCGGCCGACACCGCGGCGGCGAGATGGAACAGCACATCGACCGGCTCGGCGAACACGTCGTCGAGCCGGTCGACGAGGTCGCCGCGCACGATGTCCACGAGCGGGCCCGTCGCCGCTGGGGAGTCGGGGTCCACGATGCGGTCGGCGAGCACGAGTCGCGTGATCGGTACGCCACGAAACGTGCGCGTCTGCAGCAGTGCGGCGGTCAGCCTGCGTCCCAGGAAGCCGAACGCGCCCGTGACTACGACCCTCACGTACCTTCTCCTCGCGTCCGTGCGGGGACGTGGCACTGTCCAGTGCGACGTCTCCGTTGTGTGTGTCCGCTTCCCAACAGCCGCAACGGCATCCGTCGATCCCCACGGCTGGGCCACCGACGGCGACGGCGAACTACCCACGCCGGCACATCCACCAAACGCCCGGCCCGCCGGGCACGGCCGCCGCTTCGACTGAGCGTGTCCCCGGCCGGACTCAGCCTGGAGCAGCTGCGGGCGACCACCGATGTCGACACCCCGGCCGACGTCGCGTGGCGGCCATGCCATGCGGCCCTGCTCGACGCAGTCGACGAGCTGCACGACAGGGCGCACCTCCCGCAACCCGTCCGGGATGCCTTGCGGGAGCACTACGACGATGCCCGATTGCTCGAGTCTCCGGTGCTGGCGGGCTGGTATCGAACCATCGGTCACCTGGCCAACGGGCTGCTCCTGGAGAAGGAATCCTGGGGCATCCCGTTCCCGGTGCGGTGACCACCAGACAGCCCGACGCCGTGGTCGAACGGAACCGGGATCTCGGACAAGTCGCACGTGGCATCGGCAGCGGCCTCAGCGCACGGTGGACGGCTGCGGCTCGAGTGTCCGGCGAACGGCTGCGGCGCGGAGTCCGTCCGGCGGTACTGTGACGCGCAAACCCAGGTGGACCACCTGCTCATATGACCGGTGGCTCCGGCGATCCCGGTTCCGGTCGGACAGGTCGGCCCCCTCCGCGTACGGAAGGTCACCGCCGATGCCCCAGCCCGCCCTGGCCGCTACAGCCGCCACCGTCGCCGTCACCAACCCGGTCCTCGCCGAGGTCGTCCGTTCCGGATTCGTCGAGGGGCGGCACCGGGGCAGCCTGGTGCTGCTCGCCGCGGACGGCTCGGTGGAACTGGCACTCGGTGACGTGACGTCGCCCGTCTTCCCGCGCTCCTCCAACAAGCCGATGCAGGCGGCGGGTGTGCTGCGGGCCGGCCTGGACCTGGCGGGCGAGCGGCTGGCGCTGGCGGCCGCGAGCCACTCCGGTGAGGCCTTCCACCGCGACCTGGTGCGCACGATGCTCGACGAGCACGGACTGAGCCCTGAACACCTGCAGTGCCCGCCCTCCCTCCCGCTGGACCAGGAGGAGCAGGAGACCTACCTGGCAGCGGGCGCACGCCGCGACCGGGTGGCCATGAACTGCTCCGGGAAGCACACGGCGATGCTGGCGGCCGCCGCACTGCGGGGCTGGCCGCTGGAGTCGTACCTCGACCCGGAGCACCCGCTCCAGCTGCTCATCCGCACAGTGGTGGGGGAGGCGGCCGGCGAGCCGGTGGCCGCCGTCGGCACGGACGGCTGCGGGGCACCGCTGATGGCGATCAGCCTGACCGGGCTTGCCCGTGCCTTCCGCTCCTTCGTCCTCGCGCCGCCCGGCACGCCCGAGCGGCGGGTCGCCGACGCCATGCGCGCCCACCCCGAGTACGTCGCCGGAACCCGCCGCCACGACACCTGGCTCATGCAGGGGATACCGGGCGCCCTGTCGAAGGTGGGCGCCGAGGCCGTCCAGGCCGTCGCCCTGCCCGACGGCCGCGCCTTGGCCCTCAAGGTCGAGGACGGTGGCGCTCGAGCCCTGGGGCCGGTCCTGGCCCGTGCGCTTCGCCTGGCGGGCCTGAGCGCGCCCGTGATCGAGCGTATGGGCCGTATGCCGTTGCTGGGCGGAGGGCGGGAGGTGGGAGAGGTTCGGGCCGTGTTCTGAGGAGGGGCGTGAGGGATGAGCCCCTGATCGCCCCGCACCACGCGCCCGCTCCGGGCGCGTGGTGCGGCGGTGCCCCACGGGGTCAGTTCACCGCGCGCTTCACCAGCTCGGCGATCCTCGCCTCGTCGGCGGCGGTCAGCTCCTTCAGGGCGTAGGCGGCCGGCCACATGGTGCCCTCGTCGAGGTTGGCCTTGTCGCTGAAGCCGAGCGTCGCGTACCTCGAGTTGAACTTCTGCGCGCTCTGGAAGAAGCAGACGACCTTGCCGTCCTCGGCGTACGCGGGCATGCCGTACCAGAGCTTCGGTGCGAGCTCCGGCGCGCCGGCCTTGATGACGGCGTGGATCCGTTCGGCCATGACGCGGTCCGACTCCTGCATCTCGGCGATCTTCGCGAGTACGGCGGCCTCGTCCTCGGCCGCCTTGTCGGCGCGCGATCCGCGGCGTGCGAACTCCTTCAGCTCCCGGGCGCGCTCCTTCATCGCGGCGCGCTCCTCGTCGGTGAACCCCTCGGACGTCTTGTCGGTGGCGGTGGTGCTCTGGGCGGGCTACCGTGCGGGCTTCTGTGCGTCCTTCACGGCGGGTTCCTCCTGGGCTACGGAATGATGGGTACATCTTCATGCCGGCGAGGTGTCGCAGGGGCGGCTTCTGCGAAGCTGCTGATCACGGGGTTCACCCGTGAAGTCGCCGCTGTGCCCGTCAGCCCCGGGCGCCGGCGGTCTGGCAGGTCGTGGCGTTGAGCCGGTTGAACAGGTTGGTGACCCCGATCATCAGGATGATCGCGGCGAGCTGCTTCTCGCCGAGTTAGGTGGCGGCCGTGTCCCAGACCTCGTCGGTCACCGGGTCGGGACGGTCGGCCAGTCGCGTCGCGGCCTCGGCGAGGGCGCGGTTTCGAGGATCGCTCGGACGGGCTGCATCGCGTCGGGCCAGGCGCTGGCGCCGGCCCGCGAGGACGGGCACCTGCACAACAGGCGTGGTGCCTCAACTGCCTGGGCGTCGCGCTGCGGCAGATGGGCCGGTACGAGGGGGCACTGGCCAGCCACCAGGAGGCGTTCGCGCTGCTGGACGAGCTGTTCGAGGAGCACTGGAAGGTCCACTTCCTCAACGGCTACGGCGAGACCTGCCGGCTTGCGGGCCTCCCCCAAGAGGCCCTACGGCTGCACCGGCAGGCGTTGGAGCTGGCGCCGAGGCTGGGAAGCCGGTACGAGGAAGCGCTGGCCCACGAGGGCATCGCGGTCGTGCTCGACAGGACTGCTCCGGCCGAAGCCGCCGACCACCGTGCGGCGGCGCAGACCGTCCTGCAGGAGCTCAGCCCCGGGACTTACTGATCGATTCAGAAAAACCCTTCGCCTGTGCGGTGACCGGTGAACCGGCTCTGTCAGGTTGTACGCCGGCGTCGGCGGGCGGTGTTGATGAGGGTGTGCAGCACCGCCTGGGCCGTGGGAAGCCGGTTGGCCGCCTGGCGCCAGACCAGGGACCGGGGGCCGTCGAGCACCTCGGAGGCGATCTCCTGCCCGCGGACGGCCGGCAGGCAGTGCATGGCCACGGCCTCGCGGGGCGCGTGGGAGAGCAGAGCGTCGTCGACCCTGTAGGCGGCCAGTCGCTCGGTCCGTTCGGCGCGTTCGTGGTGTCTGTCCATGGGCACCCACACCTCGGCGTAGACGGCCTGCGCGGCGCGGACCGCCTCGATCGGCTCGGTGGTGAGCGTGACGGAACCGCCGGTCTGCGCCATCAGTTCCCGGGCCTCGCCGAGGATGTCCTCCTCCGTCTCGTAGCCGGGCGGAGTGGCGACGACGAGGTGCATGCCGGAGGCCGCACACGCCGCGAGGAACGAATTGCACGTATTGCTCGTGCCGTCCCCGACGAAGGCAGCGGTCATGCCGGCCAGGGTGCCGAAGTGCTCGCGCAGCGCGAGGAGGTCGGCCAGGGACTGGCAGGGGTGGTGGGTGTTGGACAGGGCGTTGATGACCGGCACCGTCGAGGCGTCGGCCATCTGCTCCACCGTGGCGTGGTCGAAGGTGCGCACCGTGATCGCGTCGAGGTAGGACGACAGGACACGGGCGGTGTCGGCAGCCGTCTCACCGTGGCCCAACTGCAGGTCCTCGCGGTTCAGCACGATGGCCGCCATGCCGAGGCGTTGGGCGGCCGTGGCCAGAGATGCGCGGGTCCGTGTGGACGGCTTCTCGAAGATGCACCCGATGGCACCCCCGCGCAGATCGCCCTCCCACCCCAGCGGCTCCCGCTTCATGCCCTCGGCCAGATCCAGCAGCCCCACCAGGGTCTGTGGGTCCAGGTCACTCACCCGCAGCAGATCGTCGGGAACCTTGCCAGTCACCGCCGGACGGTCGGCCTCGGACGTGGGGATCGGCTGGGTCATCGCGGTTCTCCCGCTCCGTTCACGCGGTCGGGGCTCTTTGTCGCCAGTGTGGTCGGCGGCTGCCACCGACGCACACCGGCACCTTCCAACGGGTGAACGGGGAGCTGCCCCGGTCGAAACCAGGAAGACACCGGCGGGCCGGTTGCTCAGCCGGCGACGCGCGCTGCACGACGGGGCGCCAGGACTCCAGAGCCGCCACTCGCAGGCCGACCGTCTTCCCGGCGTGCTCGGCCGGCACGGCGGCGACCTGGAGGCCGTGGTCGAGGATGTGGGGTCCTACGTCATGGGGCGACACTGCCGCAGCGGGGCGTACGGCAGGTGACGGCAGGTCGTACTCCGCTTGCGCGGCGCCCGATGAACTCGCCCGGGTGACGGCGACGTCAGCCCGCCGCCGCCCCCATATGACCCACGCGGTCGCGCCGCGGCGCCGGTCAGCCGACGCGCCGGAGCCTCAGCTCGTCTGGGACGAGGATCGGCGCGGCAGCTTCCAGTTCGGCCGCGGGAAGTGGCAGGTGTAGCCGTTCGGATAGCGCTCCAGGTAGTCCTGGTGCTCGGGCTCGGCCTCCCAGAAGTCGCCCACGGGCTCGACCTCCGTGACCACCTTCCCCGGCCACAGCCCGCTCGCCTCGACGTCCGCGATCGTGTCCACGGCGACGCGGTGCTGGTCCTCGTCGGTGTAGTAGATGGCGGACCGGTAGCTGCGCCCGATGTCGTTGCCCTGGCGGTCCCTCGTGGTCGGGTCGTGGATCTGGAAGAAGAACTCCAGGATGTCGCGGTAGCTCGTGACCGTGGGATCGAAGAGGATCTCGATGGCCTCGGCGTGGTCGCCATGGTTACGGTACGTGGCGTTCGGCGTGTCACCGCCGCTGTATCCGACGCGGGTGGACTTCACGCCCGGCTGCTTGCGGATCAGGTCCTGCATACCCCAGAAACAACCGCCCGCCAGTACGGCTCGCTCGGTTCCCACTGTCATCGTTCGCTCCCTCGTGTCGAGCCGCGCTCCGGCACGGTCGTTGACGTGCCGGTTCTCACGTTCATCCAGCTTACTGGCTGGTTTCTTGACGCCTTGCCGGAGTGGCGGGTGCCCTGCGACCCCTCTCGCGATGGCGGTCAGCGCCTGCCGGCTCGGGCCAGCGCGTCCTCGGCCTGGGCGGCCAGGGTCCGGACGAGATCGGCTGCGGACGGCAGATCGTCGATGAGATCGACGGCCTCGCCGGCCCACTGCGGCAGTGCGGGGATCTCCCCTGCTGCCACCGCGTCCTGGTACGCCTGCCGGGCATGCGGGTCGGCTGCCAGCGCCTCCTCCCGGCCCCGCCATCCGTCGAGGAAGGGGTGGCCGAGCGTGCGCGCGGTGTACTGCGCCGGCCACCGCGAGCCGCGGGCGATGTCCAGCACCCTGTTGCGCTCGGTGTCCTCCCCGCGTCCCTCGACGATCGCCTTGGCCGTCGCGGGGGCGACCAAGGCCTCGGTCGTGGCTTGGAATCGAGTGCCGAGCAGGGCTCCGGCAGCCCCCAGCGCCAGGGCTGCCGCCACGCCACGGCCGTCGGCGATCCCGCCGGCCGCCAGCACGGGCACCGGTGCCGCCAGGTCCACCACGACGGGCACGAACGGCAGTGTGGACCGCCCGTGCCGGGCCCCGTGCCCACCGGCTTCGGTGCCCTGCGCCACGATCACATCGGCACCCAGATCCACCGCCCTGCGGGCCTCTTCGAGGTCGGTGACCTGGAGGATCAGCGGTGTGCCCGCGCCGCGGACGCGCTCCACGAACGGACTGGGGTCGCCGAAGGACAACATCACCGCAGCCGGGTCGTGCTCCAGTGCCCGCGCGACCACGCCGTCGTCGATCGCCCACGTCTGAAAGCCGATGCCCCAGGGTCTCCCGGCGCTCTCGTCGGCCAGGAGGGGCAGCTCGCGGGTCAGCCAGTCCCGGTCCCCGTTCCCGCTGCCCAGCAGCCCGAGCCCGCCGCCACGGGAGACCGCACCGGTCAGGGCACCACCGGCCGACCCGCCCATCGGGGCCAGGGCAATCGGATGCTTCACACCGAACAGTTCCGTGAACGCCGTCGACAACCCCATGACGGCAATCCTCACCCACCTGTCGTGCGGGACGCAGCGAAATCGACTCACGGAAAGGTCATCAGGGAGTTCCTATGGCGTCGAGGGGTGTAACGGGCCCGTGCCGGAGTGAGGCCCGGTCAGCCGCAGTCTGGAGGTCGGGGCCGGGACCGGGACGGTGGCGCGCTGGTTGCTGGAGGAGGCAGCTGTGGCGGAGGTGGTCGCCCTGGACCGGAACGCCGCGGGCCTGGATGCCCTCGCCGGACCACGGCTGCGGGTGGTCAACGCGGTGTCGTACGCACCCGCGGGCGCACACTCGGATCTTGACTCATGACATCCGATGGTTGTGATCCAGTTCATCGCTGTGTTCCGGTCCCGGCCCACCTCGTGCGATCCGTGACAGATCGACCATCAGCGAGCCCAGCCACGACACGGTGGCGTAGTACAGCCGCGGCGCGCCGGGCGGCTCCGTGGCGAACCCCGCGAGCGCCGGGTCGAGCGGCGGCAGCGGTGCGGTCGGGGTGTCACCCCCGGGATCCAGCGCCGCCGAGACCAGCAGCATCCGCCCGGCCACCCGTTCGCCCAGCCCGCCGGCCGACTCGGCCGCCGCCGGCCCCAGCCCGGCGAGCGGCGGCTCCAGCAGCCGCTCCGAGCCCCACAGGGTGTGGTGACCGGCCATGAGCGTCGCCTGCCAGTCCACTTCGGGCAACGCCACCCCGCGCCGCCGCCCTCCGAAGGGTGTCGGCTCGCTCTGGAACTGCGCGTACGCGGACTCCGCGAGGATGACCGCGTGCCGCAGTGACCGGGTGCCGGTCACCGCTGGCGGTGCGGCCGTCGCCGCGCCTCCGGCCACCGAGGCGCTGGTCGCCACCACGATCTCGGCCGCCCTGCGCAGGAGCCCGGCCACGGCGCGGCGCAGTTCGTCGTGGGCGCCGCGGGGCCAGGCCAGCAGGCCGAAGACCGCGCCGATGGCGCTGCCGACCAGGACGTCCAGCATCCGGACCTCCGCCAGCCGCCACGTCGGCGCCGCCAGCTGGGCGAAGACGAGGGCCACGAGCACGGTGAACATCCCCTGCGCCCAACCGACGCCCTTGACCGGCCCCACCGTGAAGGCGATCAGCATCCACACCGGCAGGACGACGGCGTACACCGCGGTGTCGGCACCCACCAGGACCAGTGTCCCGGCGGTCACCAGGGCGCCGGCCAGCGTGCCGACGAGAGCCGTCCGGATCGTGCTCCAGGTCTCGTCCATGGTGGTCCGGGTGAGGGTGAGGGTCGCCAGCATGGCCCAGAACCCGTGGGGCAGCGTGTCCACCCCGCCCACCAGCCGGGCTGCCGTCAGAGCCATGGCGATGCGCACCGCGTTCTGGAAGAACACCGACCGGCGCTCGGCGTGGCCTCGGATCCGGTGCCACCACAGGTACGGGGCCCAGGTCGTGGCGTACCAGAATCGCCCTGGCGCCCCCTCCACCGAGGCCTGCCGTCCTCGTACGGCGAGATCGGCCGCCGTGGCCATGGCCAGCGCGGCGTCGGCGACCTCCAGCACGGCGGCGTGCCGGCGAAGTACGGCGGGCGGGAAGGCGGGGGCGGGGCCGGTGCCGTCGGTGGAGGCGGGGGCCGCCGACGAGGCCGCGAGGTGTGCTCGGGCGGCGACCAGCTCCTGGTACGGCGCCACGGGCGACGCCCCCGCCCTCAGGCAGCCTTCGGTCGCCGTGGCCAGTCGCGCCACCGCGTGCAGTACGGCGATCACGGCAGAGCCCGGGGGTTCGTCCGGTGTGGCGGGCAGTTGCGTCAGCCGGTTGAGCAGGGTGCGGGTGGCCAGGCCGGTGTGGGTGAGGGCGCGGTCGCGCATCCCCGGTCCCGCCGGGCGCTCCGCCTCCGGCACGAACAGGGGCCGCAGTGCGTGGCCGGCCTCATGGGCAGCGCGGATGTCATCGCCGGTCAGGGCATGCGGAGGAGCAGCGAGGAGCGTCGCGCAGCGTGCTGCGGTGTGCGCGGCCTGGGCCGCCCGCTCCTGATACGACGGTGGGGCGGGCCCGGGGAGGATCAGCGCTTCGGCGGCGATGAACAGGGCCAGCCCGGTCGTCGTCCCGATCAGCCGCTCGCCCAGCGAGCCGGGATCGTACGGAGGGAAGGACGGCAGGATGTAGAGGAGTTGCAGGCCCGGCGCCGCTCCCGCGATGCGCGGCCCGCCCACGGCGGAGAAGGCCAGCGCGAAGCCGACCACGAACATGCCGGCGACGGCGCTCCAGGTCCGCACCGACAGGTAGGTGCCGATCACCACCAGCAGCCAGCACACCGGCAGCACGTGCAGCACCACCGCGGCTCGCTGCCGCCCGGTCCCGGGGATCTTGGCGAGTCCGCCCAGCGCCACGGTGCCGAAGAGGGCGTAGGTGGCCGCTACGGGGCTGTCCAGGCCGTACCGGAAGAGGTAGAAACCGGCCGCGGCGACCACGGTCACGCGCAGCGCACGGCGGCCCGAGGCGGCGTAGGCCGCCGGGATCCGACCGGCTGACACACCACACACCCCTACAGGATCACGCACCACGCGACGCCCGGCACCCAGGCGACGCCCGGCCTCCGCACCCGCTGACGACCGCCGCTGCCGACTCCGCAGAGCCGTGGTCACCTGGCGAGCGGCGGCCGCGGCGGTGACCTCGTACATTGGACAAATGGGCGTCACTGCCATCACCGGGCAGCCGACCGTGGATCAGGTCGACTACGCCGCGCTGTTCGCCGCCACCCCGAGCCCGTATCTGGTGCTCAGCCCCTCTCTGATGATCGTCGGCGTCAACCAGGCCTACTGCCGGGCGACCGGCCGCACCAGCCAGGATCTGCTCGGGCAGTTCCTCTTCGATGCCTTTCCCGACAACCCCGCCGACCCTCAGGCCAACGGGGTCCGCAATCTCTCCGCCTCGCTGGAGCGGGTGTTGGCCACGAGGGAGCCGGACACGATGGCTGTTCAGCGGTACGACATCCCCGTCGCCGGGCAACCGGGTGCCTTCGAGGAACGCTGGTGGTCGCCGGTCAACACCCCGGTTGTCAGGCCGGACGGACAAGTTGCCTGGATCATTCACCGGGTCGAGGACGTGAGCGCTTTCGTCCGTGACCGTCGGCAGCGGCAGCGGCAGCGGGACACCACCGCCGCTCCCACTCGACGGGAGGAGGGCATGGAGGCCGAGCTGTACGCCCGGGCCAAGGAGCTGGAGCGGCTGAACGGGGAACTGCGGCGTGCGCACGCGCGCGAGCGGCAGGTGGCGATCACGCTGCAGGAGGCCATGCTGCACTCGCCGGACCTTGCCCGGCACTCCAATGTGGCGGTGCGCTACCTGCCCGCCATCGGCTCGCTGAACGTGTGCGGCGACTGGTACGACACCGCCGATCTGACCGACGGGCGTTTCAGCGTCGCCGTCGGCGACGTGGTCGGCCATGGTCTGGAGGCCGCCACGGTCATGGGGATGCTGCGCAGCGCGCTGTCCGCGGCCAGCCGGGCCGTCGCGGGCCCCGCCCAGGCGCTGGAGATCCTGGGCCTGTACGCCCGCTCCGTGGACGGTGCCCTGGCGGCCACCGCCGTGACAGCCCTGGTCGACCCGCGTTCACAGTTGATCGTGTACTCCAGCGCGGGCCATCCGCCTCCCGTGCTCATGCATCGCGACGGGACCTGCGAACTGCTGGATCGTGCGACAGATCCGCCCCTGGGGACCCGGCCGACGCATGTCCCACGCCCCCAGGCCGGTACCGCCTATCACCCCGGCGACGTTCTCGTCCTCTACACCGACGGCCTCATCGAACGCCGCGACGAGGACATCGACACCGGGCTGCAACGCCTGACCGACAGCCTGGCCCAGTGCCTGGGGCTCGGCCCCGAGCGTCTGGCCGACACCCTGCTCGCGCGTCTTGGCGTCAGTCATGGCGCTCGGGACGACATCGCTCTGGTCGTCGTCGCGTTGTGAGCGGCCCGTCGTCGCATTGTGGGCCTCGGCCCGTCGTCGCGTTGTGAGCCTCGGCCCGTCCTCGGTCCGCAATCCCGACTCAGTCGATTCCGCATCCGGCGGGCCGTTGAAGGCTGCACAATACTCCCCAGTAGCTGAGTCTTGACTCCGCAGGCGGCACTGGCGATCCTCTTGGCGGCACCTTGTATAGGACATGACAAATCGGTGTGCGCAAGGGTCTCAGGACCCCGGACGTCCTCGTCCGTCGACCGCGCATCCCGCCTACCGAGGGACGTGGGCCGTGGCCATATCCAGACGCCGGTACTACAGACGCAAGAACGTCACCATGGCGTCGCTGCTCCTTCTCGTACTGACCGTCCTCCTCGGCCCCACCCCGAGTTCGGCAGCCGGGAACGAGTGGTGGGTCCCGACGGCACGACCTTCGCCGGACTCCCAGATCAATGTCACCGGCGAGCCGTTCACCGGCACCAACGCCAAGGGCGAGGTGCGCGGCTTCGTCGACGCCCACGACCACCTGTTCGCCAACGAGGGCTTCGGCGGGCGCCTGATCTGCGGCAAGACGTTCTCCGAGGCCGGGATCGCGGACGCGCTGAAGGACTGTCCCGAGCACTACCCCGACGGCTCGCTGGCCGTCTTCGACTTCATCACCAAGGGCGGTGACGGCCGACACGACCCGGTCGGCTGGCCCACGTTCAAGGACTGGCCCGCGCACGACTCGCTGACCCACCAGCAGAACTACTACGCGTGGGTGGAACGGGCCTGGCGCGGCGGCCAGCGGGTGCTGGTGAACGACCTCGTCACCAACGGCGTGATCTGCTCGGTGTACTTCTTCAAGGACCGCAGCTGCGACGAGATGACGTCGATCCGGCTGCAGGCGAAGATGACGTACGACCTGCAGGCGTACATCGACAAGATGTACGGCGGTCCGGGCAAGGGCTGGTTCCGGATCGTCACCGACAGCGCACAGGCCCGTGACGTCGTCAAGCAGGGCAAGTTGGCGGTCATCCTGGGCGTGGAGACCTCCGAGCCCTTCGGCTGCAAGCAGATCCTGGACGTCCCGCAGTGCGACAAGAAGGACATCGACGCCGGCCTGGACGAACTGTACTCGCTCGGCGTGCGCAGCATGTTCCTGTGCCACAAGTTCGACAACGCGCTGTGCGGAGTCCGGTTCGACTCGGGCGGGCTCGGAACGGCCATCAACGTCGGGCAGTTCCTGTCGACCGGCACCTTCTGGAAGACGGAGAAGTGCACGGGGCCGCAGCACGACAACCCCATCGGCTCGGCCGCGGCGCCCGAGGCCGAGGCGAAACTCCCGGCGGGCGTGAGTGTCCCCTCGTACTCCTCGGACGCACAGTGCAACACACGTGGACTGACCGACCTCGGTGAGTACGCCGTACGCGGCATGATGAAGCGCAAGATGATGCTGGAGATCGACCACATGAGCGTCAAGGCCGTCGGCCGCGCGCTCGACATCTTCGAGTCCGAGTCCTACCCCGGCGTGATCTCCTCGCACAGCTGGATGGACCTGAACTGGACCGAACGGGTCTACGGCCTCGGCGGCTTCATCGCCCAGTACATGCACGGCTCCGAGGGATTCGTGGCCGAGGCGAACCGCACCAAGGCGCTGCGGGACAAGTACGGCGTCGGCTACGGCTACGGCACCGACATGAACGGTGTCGGCGGCTGGCCCGGACCGCGGGGCGCCGACGCGCCCAACAAGGTGACGTACCCCTTCCGCAGCGTCGACGGCGGCTCCCTCATCGACCGGCAGACCACCGGTGAGCGCACCTGGGACCTGAACACCGACGGGGCCGCGCACTACGGCCTCGTCCCGGACTGGATCGAGGACATCAGGCTCGTCGGCGGCCAGAGCGTGGTGAACGACCTCTTCCGGGGCGCCGAGTCCTACCTCGACACCTGGGGAGCGACCGAGCGGCACCAGGCGGGAGTCAACCTCGCCAACGGGGCCTCGGCCACGGCCAGTTCGACCGAGTGGAACCCGTTCACCAGTTATGCGCCGAGCCGCGCCGTGGACGGTACACGGGACACCCGCTGGGCCGGCGGCTGGAGCGACGACCAGTGGCTGCGGATCGATCTGGGTTCGACCCACCTGGTCGGGCGGGTCACGCTCGACTGGGAGCGCGCGTACGGGAAGTCGTACCGGATCGAGCTCTCGACGGACGGCGTGAACTGGAAGACCGTCTGGTCGACCACCTCCGGCGACGGCGGCCTCGACACCGCACGCTTCACCGGCACACCGGCCCGCTACGTCCGCGTCGTGGGCACGGAACGCGGGACCAGCTGGGGGTACTCGCTGTACGAGGTCGGCGTGCACAGCGGCTGACGACGGCTCCGGCAGTCCGACCACCGCCCGGCGGTGCCGCCGCTGTACGAGCCGGCGGACCGCCGGGCGGCTGCGTCCTCGTGTCGTCCACGAGGACGCAGCACAGCAGTTCCTACTCGGTCACCTTCAGCAGCTTGTTGGGCGTTCCGCTGCCCGCGTTGGTGATCTTGTCACTGGTCGCCGCGCCGACCAGTGCGGAGGCGACCTGAGCCGGCGTGGCGTCGGGGTGTCCGGCCAGGTAGACAGCGGCGGCTCCGGTGACGTGCGGGGTGGCCATGGAGGTGCCGGAGATCGTCTTGGTCCCCTCGTCGCTGTCGTTCCAGTCGGAGGTGATGTCCGAGCCCGGCGCGTACAGGTCCACGACCTTGCCGAAGTTCGAGAAGTCCGACTGGGCGTCGTCCTTCGTGCTGGAGGCGACCGTGATGGCCTCGGGGACCCGGGCGGGTGAACCCTGCCCCGCGTCCGCCGACTCGTTGCCGGCGGCGACGGCGAACGTGACGCCCGAGGCGATGGCCTTCTTGACCGCCTCGTCGAGTGCGGGGTCGGCGCCTCCGCCGAGGCTCATGTTGGCGACCGAGGGTCCCTGGTGGTTCTTGGTCACCCAGTCGATGCCGGCGACGACCTGCTCGGTGGTTCCGGAGCCGTTGTTGTCGAGCACCCTGACCGCGACGATCTTGGCCTTCTTGGCGACACCGTGGGCGGTTCCGGCGATGGTTCCGGCCACGTGAGTGCCGTGGCCGTTGCCGTCGTCGGCGGTGTCGTCGTTGTCGACGGCGTCGAACCCGGAACTGGCGCGGCCGCCGAAGTCCTTGTGGCTGATGCGTACGCCGGTGTCGATGACGTACGCGGTCACACCCTCCCCGGCCTTGTCCGGGTAGGTGTACTTGTGGTCGCCGGCGGTGTCCGTCTGGTCGATGCGGTCCAGGCCCCAGGACGGCGGGTTGTCCTGGGTGGCGTCGATGTGGAACTTCTTGTTCTGCACCACCGTGGCGACCGCGGGGTCGGCGGCGAGGCGCTTGGCCTCCGTCTCGGTGAGGCTGTCGGCGGAGAAACCGTTCACCGCCGAGCCGAAGGTGCGGCTGATCTGGCCGCCGTACTCCGTGGCCAACTCCTTCTTCTCGGCAGCAGAAGCCTTCTGGTCCAGAAGGACGACATAGCTGCCGGCCACGGCTCCCTCGGCGTGCAGGCCGTAGACCTTGCCCTCCGCGGGCTGTCCGGCCCGGGCTGCAGGGGACACGTACAGGGCCGTGCCTACGACGGTAGCAACGGCCGCGATCGCGGTGACGGTCTTGGCCTTGCCTATGCGTTTGTGATGCGCCGTCAAGAGGGGTCTCCTCGTTTGCGTGTGGGGGGATTTGCGTTCAGGCGGCAGAGTTCTGCTCGTGCTCAGCGAGCGTGCCGACTTGACGCGGCCAGATCAATCCCCTGGTCGCAGCTCCGAGGTCCTCCAACGGTCGATCTTCACAGGGCTTACGCAGGTTCGAAGCAACCCGAATGCAAACGTGCAGCCCTTTGCGCTGGTTGAATCACCAAGGACCGGTCAAGAATTATCCGTGCCGATCTCTTCACCAGCCGTTCACGCGGGGTGGCAGGAGGAGGCCGGAGCGATGGGTATCCGCCGTCGCCCCGGCCTGTGAAAAACGCGCGGGCCCGCCCTCCGCCGGTCCGGTCAGGCCCCCTCGGGCAGCGCGAAGACCGCGCAGGTGGTGGTGGCGTGCGCGTAGAGCCTGCCGTCGGTGTAGCTGGTGGGCGGTGCCCACGTGTGGGTGCGGGTGCGGACGGTGGCCCCCGCGCCGCGACGGGCCTCGGTGTCCGTCGCCGGCGCGGGGGGCATGGATGTCATGGTCGGTGGATCTCCTGTGCGGGGTCTGGCGCGCGCGGTGTGTGGCGTGCGGGGCCGCTCAGGGCAGCTTGACCGCGAGCAGGTCGACGGGCCGGATGTCGGGCGCCGAGGCGAGCATGGTCTCCGCGGCGCCCATGAGCGCGGCGGCGATCCGTCCGCGCAGGTGCTCGGCGCGGTCCTCGTCGTTCTCGAAGGTGTCGAAGACACCGAAGGTCGTGGCGTCCTCCCGGAAGGCGAACCAGGTGAGGGTCCGCTGCTCCTCCTCGGCGAGCTTCACGGCCTCGGTCAGCAGCCGGGCGATCTCGTCGGCGTGCTCCGGCTTGGCCTCGATGCGGGCCAGCAGGCCGATCTTGTTCATGGTGGGCTCCTTCGGCTCGGTCGTGCGCCCCTTCACCGGGGCACACCATTCACGCTAGGTCCGTGAGCCGCCCGGCCCCAGTGTCGGAAACGACTTCCCTGGTAGCGTTTCCGACATGGATGTCTCGGTGCTGGTGTACGACGGCGTGTTCGACTCGGGGCTCTGTGCGGCGCTGGACGTCCTGGAGGCGGCCAACGCGATGCGCGGCGAACTCCCCCAGCCGCCACCGGCCTGGAACGTCACGACGATCGGCTTCAGTCCGCAGGTGCGCACCGGTGCCGGGCACATCGTCACGACCGAGCCCGCGGCCGGCGCGGGTACCGCGGCTCTACTGCTCGTTCCCGCACTCGCCGAGCGCCGGCCCGACGCCCTCCTGGAGCGGGTCGCGGGCCCCGGCCTGGCCGACGTACGGGAGCTGATCGCCGGCCACCGGGGCCGGGGCGCACCGGTCGCCTCGGCCTGTACGGGCACCTTCCTGCTGGCCGAGTCGGGCATCCTGGACGGCCACCGGGCGACGACCACATGGTGGCTGGCGCCCGTCTTCCGCCGTCGCTATCCGGCCGTCACGCTCGACGAGACCAGCATGGTCACCACATCGCAGGGGGTGACCACGGCGGGGGCCGCCTTCGGGCACGTCGATCTCGCCCTCGCCGTCGTACGGATGGCCAGTCCGGCCCTGGCCGACCTCGTCGCCCGCTACCTGGTCGTCGACGAGCGCCCCTCGCAGTCCGCGTACACGATCCCGAGCGCCCTCGCGCAGAGCGATCCGCTGATCGCCGCGTTCGAGCGGTGGGCGCGCCGGCACCTCGACACGCCGAACAGCCTGGCCGAGGCGGCACGCGCCCTGGGTGTCAGTGAGCGCACTCTCCAGCGCACCGTCCGCCGGATCCTGAACACCACGCCGGTGCGGTTCGTCCAGGACCTGCGCGTCGAGCAGGCGACGCATCTGCTGCGGACCACCGGTCTGTCCCTGGAGACCATCGCCCGCAAGGTCGGCTACGAGCACGCCGCCACCCTGCGCGCGCTGCTGCGCGATCGTACCGGCTCCACCACGACGGGGCTGCGCACGCGCTGAGCGGTCCCGGACGTCCCCTGGCGCCGGCGCAGGGGTGGGCCGCGCGGGTGCAAGCAGCTCGGACTCAGAAGGCCGTGTGCGCGAACCAGCGGTCCAGCGTCTCGGCTTCTCCCGTCACGTCGAAGGCGGCGTCCTGGTGCGACCGACGTCCGTAGAGCAGGAACAGGAGGTCGGCCGCCCGGGCCCGCACCGTCATCGACCGCGCGCCGCATGAGTGCCGGGCACCGTCCGTGCTCCCGCCTCGTGATCCACCATCGCCGCAAGGCCCTGCCCAGGTGTCCTGACCCGCTCACCGCCTTCCGGAGCAGTCCACCCAGGCGGAGCCTCGTGAACCACAATCAGTCACCGAGGAAAATCGGGCGTCAATGTTCAACCGCTGTGGGCCACTTGGCGACATGTCCGTACGGATGTCTCCGGATTGCGCTGGGATGGCCGACTCATCGTGAGCCGCGGATCGGGGATGGACATGAGCGACTTGGCCGAGGCGGTGCCGTCCGGTTCCACGCACATGGCGGAGCAGGCGACGTGCGGATGCGGTGACGGCATACCCGTGGGCAGGCCCCGGGACGAGGAGGACCGGTTCCGGGGGCTGCTGGAGGCGGCGCCGGACGCGATGGTCATCGTCGACGACACCGGCACCATCAGGCTCGTCAACGCCCAGACCGAAGCCCTCTTCGGCTACGGACG